>CAZKGT010000092.1:0-9079 GCA_964552285.1 uncultured Pseudobdellovibrionaceae bacterium
AATGCGCTCAACATGCCGTCGATCTCCGCCGAGGATGCGCCGCGCCTGAAGCCTTATATGAAGCTCGCCGAACAGCTTGGCAGCTTCTTCGGGCAGATCACCGAACACGCGGTCAAGGACATCACCATCACCTATGAGGGCAGTGTTGCAGACGTAAACACCAAGCCGCTCACAGCGATGATCGTGGCAAGCCTTTTAAGGCAGCAGATCGAATGCGTGAACATGGTCAACGCCTTAAGCGTTGCCGAATCGCGCGGTATCAAAATCTCCGAAAGCACCAGCGGTTCCGCCAAGGATTTCCGCAGCCTCATCACCCTGTCGATGACCAGCGAGAACCGCACCAAATCGGTGGCGGGAACGCTTTTCACCGGCAAGGAGCCGCGGATCGTCAATATCGAGGGCGTACCGATCGAGGCAGCGCTTGCCTCGCACATGCTCTTCATCCGCAACGAAGACAAGCCGGGCCTGATTGGCGGGGTGGGCAAGATCCTGGGCGATGCCGGGCAGAATATAGCCGATTTCCGGCTGGGCCGGGTGGCGGAAAGCCAGAATGCGATCTGTCTTGTCTCGCTGGATACGGAACTGCCGGACGATCTGTTCGACCAGGTGGCGAACCTGCCCCAGGCCACACAGGTAAAACGGCTGAAGTTCTAGATATCGACGAAGAAACTGTCTTCGGGGACGAGGTCGTTTTTGCGGAAATAGCGCCGGCAGGCATCTTTCAATTCAGCCTCCAGCGCCGCCGCCCGCGAATCGGCCTCACCCTGAACCCGGTTTTCAATCAGGATGTTCTGAGCATTATTGTGCACATCGGCAATGTCCAGAACGTCCTTGTCGATCTCCTCGATATTCTCGATAAAGCTCAGCATGATGCGCGCAAGCTTTCCCGACAGGGGAAAACCGAACACGGCGGCATTTGCCTTAAGCTGCATAACCGGCTGGGTCATTGCCTCGATCAGAGTCCGGCCCTTCTCACCCTTGCGCGCGCGCTCAACCAGCCCCTTGAATTCCTCGAGATACTCCTTGGCCAGCGGCACGAAATCGACGGTGTTCCGGTCCATAATCTCCTGACACTTGCGCACCGTGGCCTCATCAATAGGCCCGCGGCCGACCTTGGACTGAAGAAGGTGGGAGGCCTTGATGATCTGCGGCTTGTTTGATGGGTCGCGTTCCTGGGTCATGCCTGTTTTCCTAGTAATCCGATGGCCTGTCTTCTTTACGCCGGTGCGGCCCCAGATAAGCCGGGTTGCGCCTGCGTCTGCGGTCCGGCCCGAAGAAATCCGGCATGTTGTCGACATAGTCCCGCGGCTTGTTAATGACGTAAGCGATTCTTTTCGCAAGATCATTCGCGGAGAAAGGTTTGACGAGATATTCCGTCACGCCGCTATCCCGCGCCTCGGCCACACGCGGCACGGCGCTGTAACCGGTAATCAGGATAACCGGCACCATCCGGTTCTTGGAGAGCGGATTACGCCGGATCTCGCGGACAAGCTGAATTCCGTTTATCGGCGACATGTGCCAGTCGATCAGGACAATATCCGGGCTTTCCGTCTGGAAAAGCTCGAAACCTTTCTTGCCATCGGCAGCATAGTGGATTGTGCCGACACCCAGCGTATCCAGTACCGCGCCGATAAGCTTGCGCATCGGCAACGTATCCTCAACAACCAGAACGCTTAATTTTTCAAAACGAAAACCCATTTGGGATCAATACCGCCTTCGTGTCAGGGTTTCAATTCCATTATCCAGATTAGCCTGAAACAATTTCCCTGAGCTTAACGAAAAAATACTCGAAAAAAAATACACCTGTCAGTATATCGGCGCATAAAAAGAACATAAAAAAGAACCCCGACACCTCTTCTTTGCCTCACGCGTCACCAGAAGGCATCGCTTGATAAACAATGAAGGGCACCGGGGCCTTGTCTGGGAAGCATGCTCTGACGATTTACGGGGTAAGTCATGAACCCGAAGGCTTATGTCTTAGAGCCGGTAAAGCCGACAGAGCTTTCGCTCGGATCAGGCTGCGGGAAAGACGGTAGCTGGCCGCCTGTTCCCCTCGCCTTACGGATGTATCCCGCATCCGCTTTATTATCGTGGCGATCAACCACGCGCCCGCCCCCTCGCGATAGAGACGAACAGTTCGGAAACGCGCTCAAACACTTGCATCGGTTCCGTCTTCTGCCCTAACAGACGCTTTAACGTGCGCGACCACGGGCCTGGACAAAAAACGTTCGTGTGCAAATTTACACGCTCCCTTGAGCTATACGGCCAACAATCAAGTCCCGAGGGACGAAACTGCGGTTTATCCGCATAACCCGGACGTTGACCAAACGCCCTGTCGGTGAGGGCTACAAGCGCCTCTGGGAAGAGGCTCACGTCTCATCGACAATGTGAGAATGACTCCGGCCATGGAGGGAGTCGAGTCTTTTTTTGATGTTTTTGAAAAAAAATTTTATTTTATGGCATTCTGTTGAAATATTATTACCTTTATTAAGTGCTTTTGATTCCTTTTTGAATCGGAAGCGCGCACAACTTTATCCACAGCTTGTCCCCTGCGAAAAAAGTTCAAAAAAAATTTTTGGAAGGCAAAAAAAGGCCGCCGGATTAGACAGAATCCGGCACAAACCCAAAGAATCGGACCACACTTTTGTCGGAAGAATCGCCTGATTCCGATTCGAATTATCGGGATTCGGAATCGGATTCGGCCTTAAATCATGAACGGACGAATCAAAATCCCTGTGATTCGAATCAAAACAGGACCAAAAGAAGTCTTCCCTCTATCCCGTCCCGGTGCTTTAATGCGGTGCTTAAACCGCAAACGCGGATAACAATCAAGAAGAATCTGTACAGGAACAGAACCATCGTCCGGGAACACTTTAAATATATGCGAACGCACCAAAACAGGACTTTTTGCAAGAGGATTTTTAACATAAGTCTTGACAAAAAGGTTACTAATCCGTTAAAAAGGGCGATCTCGTTAGGAATTTATTAAGTTTTTGCAGCCCGTCCCCACGTGCCTGCAAAAGGATTGGAAAGAGGAGTGAACTCTCATGGTTGACCAAACCCTGACCATTGCGAATCCCGGCCCCGGTGCCGAAACCCATGTATTTCTTCCCGAAGGTCAGATGGCCAGTTTCGGATTTGACCCATCGAACATTCAGGGTCTGAGCCTGACCAATGATGGCTCCCTTGAAATCAAGCTGACCGATGGCGGCATTGTTTATATCGAGAATTTTGAAGCACTGGCCGACAGCGGCGCGATCCTGAAATTCTCCGACGGCTCTCCGGTTGAGATGGGTACGCTCTATAGCTCACTGTCTGGAAACACCGAAAGCGAAAGCGATGGTAGTGGCTCCTTCCCGCCGGTCATTATCAGTCAGCCTGCCGACAACGTCACACATGAAGTCGATCTGGCCTCCGGTCAGGAATACGTTCTTGATTTTGATCTTCTCGCCCCTGAAAGCATCTCTGAAGAAAACGGCGAGCTGGTTATCTCCTTTGAAAACAACTCCGCGCTGGTTCTGCGCAATTTCGCCGAAGTGATTGAAGGCGAGCTGCCGCCGGAACTGACACTGGCTGACGGCTCCGTTATTTCCGGTGAAGAACTGATCGCCACGATCCGCCTTGCCAAGGCAACACCGGATGATGAGCTGTTCGAAGATATCGAGGCCGCGCCGCAATCCGAAGTCCGTGTTGCCGAAACGCAGGACATCACGGAAGAAATTCCTGCAGAACAAACCAAAACCACCGAAGAGCTGAACGATATGGCGCAGGAACTGGCGCAAATCGAAACGGCCGCCGGTGAAGAGGATGAGCTTGCAGATATCGCCCAGCGACTGGCACAGGTTGAACCGGCTGCCGGTGAAACCGGCGGCAATGGCCGCGGCGGCTATGGCTACCAGAGCTCCGTCGATGAACTGAACATTTCACCGCTGGATGATGTCGGACCGATTAACCCGACCGCCCTGAACTACGGCGCACCGCAATTTCAGGACGAAGTTTTCCCGGATGAAGAGCAAACAATTAACGGCCCAGACCCGCTGGACCCGCCAAGCCTGCTGGTCAACGGCGGCGTTGACGATGCACAGGTCAAGGAAGACGGCTCGGTTTTCGTGCCGATCGTTGCCGCCCTTGGCGCAAACAACCCGGTAACCACGTTCCTGACACTGACACTGACCGGCGTCGATCCGGCATGGGGCTTTTCCGGCACGGGCTGGACCCCGACAGGAACCCCAGGCGAGTACAAAATCGTCCTGGCGCCGAACACCGATTATAATGACGGCATCACCCTGACGCCGCCGGCGCAAAGCGATGTCGATCTGACCGGTCTGAACGTCACCGCCACGGCAGCCGACCCGGCTTCGGAAAGAATTGCCTCAACCGATGACGGTTTTGACACCATTGTCGACGCCGTTGCCGACGATCCCGACGTGGACGGCCTGAACAATGTCGGCCCCGAAGATGTGCCACTGGCGGTGAACATTACCGGCGGCCTTGGCGTCGATACGGACGGCTCCGAACATATCATCAAATACCAGATTACCGGCGTTCCGGCTGGCTTTACGCTGAATAACGGTGTTGAAGTGACGCCCGGCACATGGGACCTGACCCCTGCCGAGCTGGCCGGCCTTGAAATGACCCCGCCGAAAGATTTCTTCGGCTCGGTTCCGCTTGCCGTCACAATCTTCACCACAGAAAATCCTGTTTCCGATGGCGAATTCGACCCGTCCGACAACAACAATCAGGCCGTCGACGAATTCATCCTGACATGGCAGCCTGTCCCCGAGCCGCCGGAACTTCTGGTCAATAACGGCGCGGATGATGCCATCGTCGACGAAGACAGCTCCATCACCGTTCCGGTCGAAGCCAAGCTGGACGGTGCGGATTCCGCTAACGCATTCCTGACCATCGAAATGACCGGCATTGATACGGGCTGGGGCGTTTCCGTCAGTGAAGGCACATATAACAATGTCACGGGCGTCTGGACGGTTACAAAAGGCGCCGGCGAAGACTTCAGCGGCACGATCACCTTTACGCCGCCCGCCGACAGCGATGTCGATATGGGCACGCTGAATGTAACGGCAACCGCAACCGAACCGGTCACCAGCACCACGGCCACTTCAACGGATGACTTCCAGGTCATTACTGACGCTGTCGCCGATACACCGGACGTTGACGGCAAGGACAATAGCGGCGTTGAAAACACGGCACTGGCTGTTGACCTCAGCGCTTCCGTCACCGACACGGACGGCTCCGAGACCATCACCAAATATCAGGTTTCCGGCGTTCCGGCAGGCTTCACCTTTAATAACGGTACAGACCTGACCGGCGGCATCTGGGAATTCACCCCGGCTGAAATCGTCGGCCTGACCATTTCCTCACCGACGGACTTCACCGGCACGGTCAATCTTGAAGTGAAAGCCTTCGCGGAAGAAACCAACCTGTCCGATATCGAACCGGACGGTGCCGATAACATCGCCACCAACACCGATCCGTTCGTCATGACATGGCACCCGGACCTCGATCCGCCGAAGCTGAAAGTCAACAACGACGTTGACGATGCGCAAGTCAAAGAAGACGGCAGCGTTGACGTTCCTGTTGTCGCCGAATTCTCCGGCCCGGCCGGTGCGATTGCAGGCAACGAGGTTCTGACCCTGACGCTGACCGGCGTCCCGGCAAGCTGGGGCTTCGCTGGCGAGCCGGAAGGTGGCGCAAACTGGGTTCCGACCGGCAATCCGGGCGAATTCCAGATCGTTCTGCCGCCGGGCGTCGAATATGACGGCGACCTGACCTTCACGCCTCCGGCCCAAAGCGATATCGACCTGTCCGGCCTGAATATCGAAGCCAGCGTTTACGATCCGGACCTGAACAAATCCGCTTCCACGGATGACGGTTTTAACATCATCGTTGACGCTGTTGCCGACGATCCGACGATCAACGCAAGCGGCGGCACCGAAGTAGAAGGCACGCCGATCGCAGTTAACATCGCAGGCTTCCTGGGCGCCGATACGGACGGTTCCGAAACGATTACGGGCTATCAGGTTTCCGGCGTACCGGCAGGCTTCACCTTCAATCAGGGCACGAATGCAGGCGCTGGCGTCTGGACGTTCACACCGGCACAACTGGCAGGCCTGACGATTTCCTCGACCGACCCGGATTTCGACGGCGCGCTCAACCTGACGGCAACCGTCCTGACCACGGAAAATCCTGTTTCCGACGGCGAATATGACGGATCCGACAATGACAACAGTGCTTCCAAGCCGTTTACGGTTACCTGGACGCCTGACATCGATCCGCCCACCATCACGGTCAATGGCGGCGTTGATAACGCCCAAGTTAAAGAAGACGGCACGGTAGACGTTCCTGTCGTGGCGGCTCTGAACGCAAATGCAGAACCCGGCGAAGTCCTGAGCGTCACCATCACCGGTTTCGACCCGGCATGGGGTGTCGTCGTCAACAAAGACGGGCTTGGCACCCTCAACCCTGCTGGCACGGAATGGACAATCACCCTTCCGGCCAACACGGACCTGAACACGGCCTTCACATTCACGCCTGCCGCCGAAAGCGATATCGACCTCACCGGTCTGGTAGCAACGGCAACGGCAACCGATCCGGATGAAGGTACAAGCGCTTCTTCTTCTGACGGCTTCAACGTTATTGTCGACGCCGTTGCCGACGATCCGTCCCTGAATGCGAGCGGCGGCACCAAGGAAGAAGGCAACCCGATCGACATCACCCTGAACGGCCAGCTTGGCAGCGATATGGACGGCTCCGAGCAAATTACGGGCTACAGCATTTCCGGTGTCCCGGCAGGCTTCACCTTCAATCAGGGCACGAATGCGGGCACTGGCGTCTGGACGTTCACCCCGGCTGAAATCTCCGGTCTGCAGATCATTTCCACGGACCCGACCTTTGCCGGCAAGCTTAACCTGACGGCCACGGTCTTCACCACGGAAAATCCTGTTTCCGACGGTGAATTTGATCCAACCGACAACAACAACAGCGCATCCGATGCGCTGTGCGTAACCTGGGAAGATGATGACGAGCCGATCCTGACCCAACCAGAAACAGTGACGGTTGATGAAACCAACCTCGCTCCGACAACATCCGTCAGTGACAAGGTTGAAGCAAACTTTGGTGATGACACGCCGGGCAACTTCTCAGCCAATGGCGGCTTCTTCAGCGGTGTTCCTCTGACCTCCGGCGGCGTTCCCGTCATCGTTACTTTGGCTGGCAACACCTATACAGGCAAGGCCGGAGCAGAAACCATCTTCACGCTGATTCTCGAAAATGACGGTGATTACACCTTCACACTGGAAGGCGTTCTGGATCACCCGGACACCACCGATCACAACGACAACATCGCCCTTGAGTTTGGTGTAACCGCCGAAGACAGCGATGGCGATACGGCAGACGGCATTATCACCGTCAATGTTCTGGATGACGGTCTGGACGCCCATGACGATTTCAACATGGTCGACAAAGATATCGGGTTTACGACCGGCAACGTCATCACCGGCGAAAACGGCGGCCCCGGCGCTGCGGACGATCTCAGCAAGGACGTCGGCAACACGGTGACGAAGGTTTCCTTCGGCGCCACGAGCGTTAACGTTCCGGAAACCGGCACCGTTACGATCGACGGCACGCATGGCTCGCTGGAAATCGCCGCGGACGGTTCCTACACCTACACGCTGTTCCCGTCCTCCACGGGCGGCACACCTGTCGAGCACCATTTCGCGGGCGGCCCCGGCGTGTTCCCGGACATGGATGAAAGCCAGGCGCTTGATCCGGACGAACAGCAGGCTCTGGGCATTGCCGACGGTGATCTCGACGTTGCTTCCGGCGATGTCATGACCATGACCTACGTTGGCGAATATGCCGGTTACAGCAACACGGTGGGTGTTTTCACCGTCGCCGGTGACGGCACGCTGCTCTCCGGCCAGGTCCTGATCGCCGACAGCGATGCGGCCACAGCCGGTGACACCTATACTTATACGGTTGACGGTGCAAGCGCAGAGGCCGGCTTCTTCCTGATCGCCGACGGTGCGGACATTAATGCCGATTATGCAGGCATCGATTTCTCCACCGGCGAAGTTCTGTTCATCTACGGCTACGGCACGGCAGACCAACGCACGGCAAATATCAACGACAATGGCTCTGACATCACGCTGGTCTATGACGATGGTGCCGGTACTCAAACGGTTCTTAACGGCCCGGTTTACTACTCCTCGGAACGCGGTGCGGGGAACATGAACCCGGACGGCAAGGTCCACGTGGTTGCCGATCTGGCCGACGAAGCCGACGATACGGTCTTGCGCATCGGCTTTGAAGACCTGCCGAACCTGGGCGACAAGGATTACAACGACGCGATCTTCGATGTCAGCATCACCTCGCCGGGCGATGACTGCCATTGCGGCACAGACGAATTCGTCTACACGCTGACGGACGGGGATGATGACTCCGACACGGCCATCCTGTCTCTGGAATGCTTTGAGGACGACTCTCCGATCATCGTTCGTCAGGAAAAAGTGACGGTTGATGAAACCGACTTTGACGGCCTTGCTGTTCTGACGACCGGCGGCTCGATCACTGTTGATTACGGCGTCGACGCACCGGGCACGGTCAATCCGAACGGCGCGATTACCTTCAGCACCCCGCTGGTTTCAAACGGTGTTGCCGTCATCATCACCCTGCTTGGCGACACGTACACCGGCATGGCCGGCGGCACGACCGTCTTCACGATGGAGATCAAGAACGACGGCTCCTACGAGTACAAGCAGTTCGAAACACTGGATCACCCGGACGCGGTGAACACGGACGGCGATGCCGATCATGACAGCGACGTCATCGAAATGACCTTCGGCTTTACGGCCCAGGACAGCGACGACGATACGGCTGACGGCTTTGTCACGGTCAAGGTGCAGGACGACGGCGTTGATGCCGTTGCCGATTTCACCAGCTTCAATGCTGAAGACGGCATGACGTCCGGCAATGTCCTGGCCAATGACGATCTCAGCAACGACCTGGGCAATAACGTCACAGAAATCAAGTTCGGCGCTGAAACCAAGGCCGTCCCGACTGG
>CAZKGT010000093.1:0-8964 GCA_964552285.1 uncultured Pseudobdellovibrionaceae bacterium
ATCCAGCGGCTCGCACGGGCGCGGCACCAGCCCCTGCCCGGCGACAAAACGCGCCCCTTCCTCGCGGGCCTGCTGGGCCTGGATGAACCAGAACCAGGCATCTTCCGCCGTTTCAAACGGCACGGTTTCCAGCTCCGTACAGGCTTTGGGGGTGTATTTTTCTTTTGAGCGCATCTTTTTTTCAAACCCTGTTTTTAAATCCAAATGTTCACTTTATGTTCTCTTTATGATATGATTAAATTTCATTGTCAATGATTTTTTAAGAATTTTTTCCTATTTGCGAATTGCAAAAATTATGGGACTATTATCCTATGATGACTCATGAAGACATATGGCGCGCAATCGACCGGCTGGCGGCGACCTTCGGTTATTCCCCTTCCGGGCTGGCCAAACAGGCCGGGCTCGACCCCACCGCCTTTAACAAAAGCAAGCGCGTCAGCCCGGACGGAAAACCCCGCTGGCCCTCGACCGAAAGCATCGCCAAGATTCTGGCCGTAACAAATTCGAGCATGGCCGATTTTATCAGCCTCGTGGACGGAGAGGCCGAGGCGCAGAACATCTCCCGCATGCCCCGGCATATCCCGGTGATCGGCTTTGCCCAGGCGGGGGCTGAAGGGTATTTTGACGAAGATGGATACCCGGCAGGCGAAGGCTGGGACGAGGTTCGTTTCCCGGACTCACGGGAAAATGACGGTGAGAAAATCTATGCGCTCGAGGTTAACGGCGATTCGATGGAGCCGCTCTATCGCGCCGGCGACCTGATGATCGTTTCCCCTTCCGCAAACATCCGGCGCGGCGACCGCGTGGTTGTTAAAACCAAGGGGGGAGAAGTCACGGTCAAAGAACTTTCCCGGCAGACTGCAACCCGGATTGACCTGAAAGCATTGAATCCGGCGCACGAAGATCGTACCCTGCCGGTTGAAGAGCTGGACTGGATGGCCCGGATTGTCTGGGTTAGTCAGTAAATAGGGTTTTATTCTTATGGCCGCAATAAGATTTTTGTCCTATCACGCAATCGCCCGTCATCCCCGCGAAGGCGGGGATCTGGTCAATTTTCAGTTTGCGCGCTAACGGATACTTGTCCGGATCCCCGCCTTCGCGGGGATGACAGGAAGAGAAAGCGGGCATAACGTAAGAAGGAAATAAAAAGAAACATGTCAGAAGCCTACAGAAAGACCATTGCGCGGGAGTCGGCAAAGATTTTGCTGGAGACCGAGTCCATTTTATTCAATTCCCGGGAACCGTTCGTTTTCACCTCGGGCCGGATCGGCCCGGTTTATACGGACTGCCGCCGCCTGATTTCCTTCCCGAGCGCGCGCGGCACGCTAATGGATTTTGCCGTTGATGTGCTGAAGGAAGAAATTGGCGAGGACAATATCGATTACGTCGCAGGCGGGGAAACGGCCGGCATCCCTTACGCCGCCTTTATCGCCGAACGGATGCACAAGCCCATGTTATATGTGCGCAAGAAACCCAAGGGCTTCGGCCGCATGGCGCAGATCGAAGGCGTGATGCCCGAAGACAAACCCAAAGTTCTGCTGGTCGAAGACCTGCAAACCGACGGCGGCAGCAAGAAAGTGTTTATCGACGCGCTGCGCGAGGCCGGGGCGGAAATCTCCCATTCCATTGTCGTCTTCCACTACGGCATCTTCCCGCAGAGCGAACAGAATATGAAAGATATGGGGATCACCCTGCATGCGCTCACGACCTGGTGGGACGTTCTGGAGGTTGCGCGCGAGCATCATTATTTCGATGAGGAAACGCTGCAATCCGTTGAAGCCTTCCTGCACGACCCGGACGGCTGGGCAAAAGAGCGGGCCGATGAACAGCAGGAGCATGCGTCCTGACGATGACCACGCCGTCCAAAATCACCTTCCTTGCCGCACAGACCGATGAAGCCGATGAGGCCCTGAAGGTCCTTACCGGTCTGTACGGACAATACCCGCCGGAAGAAGCAGATGTGATTGTAGCCCTTGGCGGCGACGGGACGATGCTTGAAAACCTCCATAAAACGATGGAACTGGAGAAACCCGTCTACGGCATGAACCGGGGCGGGGTCGGCTTTCTGCTCAACCCATACCGGGCCGAAGAATTGCCGGAGCGCCTCGCCAATGCGCAGAGCGTTACCATCCACCCTTTGCGCATGCAGGCAACCTGTCAGGACGGCAGAGAGATAGAGGCGCTGGCCTTTAATGAAGTCTCTCTCTTCCGGGAAACCCGCTATGCCGCCAGAGTTTCCATTACGGTGGATGGTATCGAGCGTATGCCGGAACTGATCTGTGATGGCGTCCTGGTTTCGACACCAGCGGGCAGCACAGCCTATAACCTGTCCGCCCACGGGCCGATCATGCCGCTTTCTGCCAATGTGCTGGCCCTGACGCCGATCAGCGCTTTCAGGCCAAGGCGCTGGCGCGGGGCGCTGCTCCCCTCGCATGCGGAAATAAGCTTTCGCGTTCTGGAAGCAAAAAAACGCCCCGTTGGCGTTGCCGCCGATTTCCGTGAAATCCGCGACGTGGTTCAGGTCGATG
Source organism: uncultured Pseudobdellovibrionaceae bacterium (assembly GCA_964552285.1). Lineage (GTDB taxonomy): Bacteria > Pseudomonadota > Alphaproteobacteria > Micavibrionales > Micavibrionaceae > CAZKGT01. Next base: position 2,529 of record CAZKGT010000093.1, read on the forward strand.
TCCGCGAGTCCCGCAAGATCGGCTGCACGCTTCTTTTCGATCCGGACCACAACCTGGAAGAACGCATCCTGAAAGAACAGTTTTTGCCCTGAAACCAAGAACAGACCTTGAAGTTCCCGTAATCAGGCTCTAATACTGAATCAAATAAAAAACAATGAATACGAACAGGGAGTCATTGATGCATAAGGATCCTTTTTTCAAGCAATTCACAAGCAAGTCAGGCCTGTCCAGAGAGGACGTTGCAGAAACCCAGCTCCAAGCTTTGAAGGAGCGACCAGATGCATACGGGGTAACGCTCTATCTTGTTCAGTGGGGAACAGATCCTGAGGACACCATTGAAGACCCAACCGCTTTTACAGAGCACCTGCTCCTGGAAACCGTTCCTGCAGCCAGCGGTGTGGCTGAGATACTCGGCGGCTACCTGGCAGACGCAATCAAAATGACCGCAGCAGGAAAGCCAACGCCCGTAATGAGCAAAATAAGCGTCCCGGAAGGAAGAATAAGGGACACAGGTTTTATTTTCATGCCCCCGGATGGGTTTGCCGGAGAGAACTGGATTGCCGCCGCCTGCGACCTTGACCCGGACTATGTTGCTAAAGTACCGGGGCTGCCGGATGAATGGGCATTTTACAACCTGGTGCGCACACGTGCCCGGGTCAGCGGTGCGACAGAGCCGCAAGCAGATTACATTGCCACACTGACCTATAGAAAAGCGTTTGATAACGATGATGTCCCTCATGCCATGCGCGCCATTCACGCCATAAACACTGTCGTGAAATGTGAATACCAATCAAATCGAAACGTCTCTTTCCGCGATTGCTACGAAGCGAACAAGATGGCTGTTGAGGTCCCCCGTGAGGAGTTGGCCGAACTGGACGACATGCAGATATTCAGACAGGCCCAGGAGGTCATCGGCAATCAGGACCCGTATGACAATATAACCGCAGCGACCATAGTACGCGAATCCGCGTTTAAAAACGTGCCTTATCTCAGAGGCAACCCTGACTTGTGTGCAATACGACTGAAACTGCAGCCGCTTACGGATAGCAGCGGAATAATTGACAATGAAATATTGGCGAAAGATAAGACACTGGCAGAGAAGGTCAATGAGATTGCAAAAACCTTTGTCCGGACAGCGAAAATTCTCGACTACAGGAACAACCAGCCACGAGCACCACGGTGGGGATCCCCAGAAAACAGAAGATGAGCCTTATCCCTTCATCCCCCAAAGGAGCAAACTGGCGGCGGTGCAATGAGGTGTAAAGCGTTGCTTATGCTCTAATGCCTGTTTCTCTCCCGGCCTTTCTGTGCTCCCAAGATAAAGCTTCAGTCCGTTCTGGATTCCTAAATCTCCTGCCGGCCAGATATCGGGACGGGCGAGGCAGAACATCAAGTACATTTGCGCGCTCCACGGCCCAAAGCCCTTCAATGCGGTGATGGCATTCATCACGTCGGCATCGTTCATGTTTTCCAGTGCACCGGGGGCAAAAGAGCCGCAAAGCATCGCTTCAGCCAACCCGCGGGAATAACTGACTTTCTGCCTGCTCAGGCCAATGCCCCGCAGGGATTCCTCAGAATAACCCAGATAGCGTTCCGGACACACATCGCCCATCTCCAGCAAGCGGCTCCAGATAGCGGCAGCCGCCTTAATGGATAACTGCTGACCCAGAACGATACGCGTTAACCCGGAAAAGCCGCCTTCAAAATGCGGCCAGAAGAACGAAGAAAGATCGAAATCAATGTTGCTGAACACAGGATCGCGGGCCAGCAATTCCTCGAGCCCTTCGGCAATATGAGGCAGTGTATGAAGGTAGGCCATGCATCATTTGTTGCATGGCATTCCTCCCGTCCGCAAGGACTTCTTTTATGCAACGGCGCTTGTTCCGCTTCCGTTGTCTTTATTGTTTGCGGCTGTTGTTTCACTACTGGCTGCTTTTACGGCCCTGGTCAGCATGACATCCAGCATGTGGCCGGAAATATCCAGCTTTCTGCGCAGGATGTCTTTCTGTGCCTTGGCCTTAATGGCAGACAGGCTGTTGTGATTGAGTGCCGATACTGTGAGAGAAGACGCGTAACGCCTCGCCTCACCCTCCGGCAGTCCCAGCTCTTTTGCGATCAGCATCCCGAACAAACGGGCGCTACGGCATCTTGTCAGGAAGGTAAGTTCCTGCTCGTGCGCATAGAAATCCTCGAGTGCTTTTTCGCGGTTTTCAAACATAGTCATGGTTAAGCCTCCTGTAATAAAGGGTTGGACAGCTCAACCTCTAGTCCGCCTGGACACACATAATCTAATGTATGTAAAAATTATATGGCTTTTTTACTTGATTTCCAAGGATAATTTGTCGCACCAGCTTAAAATACATCCGGCATCATTTTGTTCTATATGTGATTTTTCAGGTTTTGCACCGGATTTATTTTATTATTCCTAAGCAGGAGAAAGCTATTGCACTGATAAACGACTCGGCTGAACATGTTTTCTTTTTGCGTCTTCACATGAATTGTTAGGAATTATTCGGCAAAATAGATACTGCCATGACGGAAGAAACAGAACACGAAATGAAGGAATACCTGGATCCCCGCAAGGCGAGGGATCCATCGGGCAAACCGCGCATGCTGCACCGCGAGGTTTTTTACGCGGGCGATACGATTTTTGAACAGGATGACGAGGGCTACCGCGCCTACTATATTGAGGAGGGCCGGGTCGAGGTCCGGTTCAAGGAAGGCGATCACACCATCACCATTTCGGAACTGGGGCCCGGAGAGATTTTCGGTGAAATGTCCCTGATCGAAAAAGGGCCGCGCACCGCCACCGTCAGGGCGCTAACCACGACAAGCGTTGCCATCATTTCTCAGGAAGAGCTTGAACGAAAAATAAGCAGTCTTGAGGACAAAGCCATCGGCGCCCTGATCCACGTGCTGATCGATCGCCTCAAGGCCTCAAACAAGGGGCAGGTTCATCACTACAAGAACCTTGCAGACTTCCAGGACCGCATCGCGGGGATGGTCGACAGGGTCAATGTCGGCATTGATGAAAGCCAGCGCAGCGCGTTCCGGGACGATGTCACACCGCTTCTGGACGAACTGGAGGCAATGCTCGATAAATATGCGCGCTAGTTTGCCTTACGGCCTTCATAAACGGCGGATTTCCGGCGGATTTCCATTGCATCGATAATGTCATAGATCACCGCGACTTCCTCGACAAAGCGCCGGATATCGGTGGTATCGCTCATGTCGGTCACCAGATTGCCAACCTCGAATTTGTTCCAGTAATCTTTCGCATTAACCGCAATCAGCAACGTGTTGTTAACAAAGCCTGCCTGCACCCAGTTCTCCTTTGCCATCAGGTCGCCGAGCGTCATGAAGCTTTGCAGGATGTCCGGGGTCAGCAGTGCCCGGGCCTCAACCTGGTCGGTTGAATAGACCTCGTAGATATTCTCGAAATCACGGTAGGTCATGTTGACCCGTTCCTCGGATACCTGCCGGTTTTTAAACCAGTTGCCGACCTTGCCCATATCGCGCAGCACCTTGGTGCGTCCCTTAAAGGGCTGGGGGAACTGGATGGCGATCAGGACACCGGAAAAGGTTGTGCTGCTGTGCCGCCCGCTCCCTGTTTTGAAACGAACCTTGACCATTTCGAAATGGGCGCCGTGGCGAGCGCCGGAAAAGCCGTCCTTGATCTCCTCGAGGCCCGAAAAATAGGGCGTGATCTGCATCTCCCGGCAGACTTCAAAAAGCTGCTTGTTCATGCCCTTGATCTTCTCGGTGTATTTCAAATCCTCAAAGAAACCGCATATGAGCTTCAGCAGCTTTTCCCTGATTTCATCCTTCAGTCCCTGATGGGGCATAATCGCCACGCCGACGATAATCAGGTTGGCAATAATCCAGACCCAGCCGAAACCTTCCGGAATTTCCTCCCCCGAGGACACCATGCTTTCCTCGCCCAGAAACAGGATGACATTGACCAGCGGCAACCAGACGGCGAACGTCCATGTCTTGTGGTTCAGGGCTTTTACACGGCGTTCTTCCTGTTTGAGCATCCACTCCTTCATGTTCTTTTCGTAGTAATCCGGGAAGCCCAGCAGGTTCGGGCTGGTATGCGCCGCATCCAGCTCTTTCAGCGCATCCGGGTTGCTCTGCGGCTTCCAGCTCAGCGCCCAGAACGCTGCGCCGCCAAACATTGCGCAGAACACAATGAATGAAATCATCCTGCCGATCATCATATCGCCGGTAAGCGGCGATACAGCGATCCCGATCAGCGCCAGCAAAGCGCAGAAAAACAGGCTTCGTCCCAGCGCCTGCCGCCACCAGGCCGCCCCGGCATGCAGACCAAGAATAACGAAGAAATTGATCATTACGATCAGCGTTTCGAAGTTGTCCGAAAAGCTCACGACACCATCAATCGCATAGACAACCGTCAGAACGGATGCAAAGAAAACAACAAAAAAAACAATCGCTTTCAGGATAAATTTCATGGAAGCCCCCGCATGGTCAGAACCGACAGGCAATTTTACCAGAGTTTTTCGATTGAGAAAGAAAGGAAACGAAAGACACGATCCATTGCAACTTTCATTGCCCGTTTAAAATCATTATACTTAAGGGTATGAACGGTTCCGATTCAGAGCAGGAAGAAATCACGATGGAAAATCCCTCCATCGGCAAGCAGCGCCTGCACTGCACCAAGGGAAAAACCATCGTCGAACAGTCCGAGCCTTCCAACCATGCCTATTACGTGGAAAAGGGGCGTGCCGAGGTTACGTTCAATTTTGAAGACTATAATATCAAGCTTGGCGAAATCGGCCCCGGCGAGGTGTTCGGCGAAATGGGCGTGATCGAAAGCGTTGCGAGAACCGCTACGGTGACGGCGCTTGAAGACTGCACATTGGCCGTGATTACCAAGACTGAGCTTTGGGACCGGATTGAGGGTGTCGAAGACCCGGTGGTCCAGTCCATGCTGACCAACCTCATCAAACGCCTGCGCGCCGCCAATTTCAGCCAGATGCAGTATTACCGTGAAAAAGCCGAATTTCAGGACAGGCTCGCGGGCGTGGCCAAAAAGGCCAAGGACGGCATCGACCCGGCCAGACGCGAGGAATTCATCAAGGAAATTGCGCCGGAACTAGACCGGATCGAGGAGATACTGGATAAGTACCGGGGTTAGGCTAATTTAGGAGCGATAACGGTTCCGCCTCCAGAAACATCCCCATTATAAGGATATTCGTGCCCCAGGCTACGGTGGGGAACAAGATCAGTTGCCGCATGGTAATCAATGTCCAATAGTCCCGGATCTTTTGCGAAGACAATAATAAGTCCTTCTGGCCCATCAAAATGCCCCACCCATTCTTCGTGACCGGCGTCCATTCTTTGTTGAATAATGGCCGTAGCCCTTTCTTCACGAGAAACTTCATCGCCTCCCGCAATCTTAAAGGCTCTCGCTGGGTTTAGCATGGCATTAATTAACTTCTGAGTTCTTTCCGTATCAGCTTTTCTTTTGTCCTCGTCCATCTCACCCTCATTAAATTTTGAATGATCGTTATTATGTGAGAGTTCTATTTTATTATGACTAAACAATGCAAGGATTTTCTTTAATTACGGTTTCCACCTTAATTTCGGTTCCCGCGCGGCCTTCACCTCGTCAAGCCTGCGGCGGGGCGTTGCTTCCGGGTATTCATGGAATACTCCGCCGCGGCCTTCGCGGGTCTCTTCGGCAATGTGTTTCATGACGGTGATAAAACGGTCGATCGAAGCCTTGCTTTCGGTTTCCGTCGGCTCGATCAGCATCGCGCCGTTTACGACCAGCGGGAAATAAACCGTCATCGGGTGGATGCCGAACTCGCAGAGCGTCTTAGCAATATCGAGCGTAGTGACGCCGGCCTCCTTCTGCGCCTTATCGGTCAGCAGGCATTCGTGCATACAGGGGCCTTCAAAGGGCACATGGTAGTCGTCTTTCAGTTTTGCCAGAACGTAATTGGCGTTCAGCACGGCATCTTCGGACACCTGCTTCAGCCCGTCCGCGCCATGGGAGAGGATGTAGGCCAATGCCCGGACATGCATGCCAAACTGGCCGTTGAAACCTTTCAGGCGGCCAAGGCTTTCGGTGCGCTCATCCTCCCATTGCAGGTGAAAACCATCGCCCTCTTTTACCGCCACCGGCACAGGCATGTACGGAGCCAGTTCATCGGTCACACAGATCGGACCTGAACCGGGACCGCCGCCGCCGTGAGGCGTGGAGAAGGTCTTGTGCAAATTGATATGCATGACGTCGACACCAAAATCCGCCGGGCGGATTTTGCCAACCAGCGCGTTGAAATTCGCGCCGTCGCAGTAGAAATAGCCGCCTGCCTGATGCAATAAGTCGGCAATGGCAACAATGTCGCTTTCAAACAGGCCGCAGGTATTCGGATTGGTAACCATCATCCCGGCGATACCCTCGCCGTCG
>CAZKGT010000094.1:0-8963 GCA_964552285.1 uncultured Pseudobdellovibrionaceae bacterium
GCAACGCATTCGTAATGCGTGGGTCGGGAGTTCAAATCTCTTCTGCGGCACCATTCCCCTAAATTCACAATAGCTTTTTTATATTTTCCACCTGTAGCTTGAGTACAAAACAGTTATTTCTTGCCGTGTCCAGTAGCGTTTCTCCCACATATTAGTGCCCTCGCTATATTTTGTTTCATCTGATAAGCGATTGTAGACAGCTTCAGTGATCCACGTGGTGTAACACCACCGACCCACGAGCTGTATGGTCGCTGGCAAAGATCATTTGTCCGGACCCCGATTTTAAGGCAAAACTCTGTCTTGTGAAAAATTACCTGAGTGCGCCGGAAATTTTTGAAAAGCCTGCAGGCCCATTCCCACCATGGTTCCAGGAAGCAGCCTGATTTTTCCTTCGTTTCTCAGAGAAGGACTATTTTAGCTGTGCGGCACAAGCCGGAAATACAAAAAGGGCGGTAGCAGGTGGAGGAGTTTCATCAAGAAGGTGAAACGCTTCGGGAAGTGAATTTCAAAACATTTTGATTGTAGGCCGTTCGCGATGGCTTTTGCTGCGTCCTCGGGCTCGATCATCATTGGCATTTTGAAATCGTTTTTGTCGGTCATGGGTGTACGGACGAAACCGGGGTTAATGACTTTGACGTCAATGTTGTTGTGCGCCTGTTCGGCGCGAAGGCTTTCGGCGAGGTTGATGACGGCGGCCTTTGTGGCGCTGTAGGGCTGGCCGCCGGGAAGGCCGCGATAGCCTGCGACGCTGCCGCAAAGGGCTATTTGTCCGCCATTTTGCGCATTCAGGATCGGCAGGGCAGTGTGGACTGTGTTGAAGGCGCCGTTCAGGTTTACATCAACGATCTGGCGCGTGACAGCCATATCCATCTGGGCGAGTTTTTCAGGGGCGTAGATGGCGGCCATGAAGATAATACTGTCGATCCGACAAAAGGACGCTGCGATGGCCTTGGCGGTTTTTTCCATCAGGGCGGTGTCTGTGACGTCAACGGGAAATACGTTGTGCTGGCCGCCGAGTTCCTCATTGAGGCTTTGCAGTTCCTCTGCGCGGCGGGCGGAAAGGGCAAGGGTTGCGCCGCGTCGGTTTAGTTCGGCGGCGAGCGCTTTGCCGATCCCGCTACTGGCCCCGATAATCCAGATATGGGCCTTGCTATAGTCCTCGATCATGGTTCCTGCTTTTGCATGAAGAGCGTGAGCTCGGCAACCGTAAAGCCGAATTTCTTCAAATACGATCTATTGATCAGAATGCCGTCATTCATGCGGAACATCCAGTCATCAAATGTAATCCGGTATGTTCGTCCGTCCACGGGCAGGTCCATCTGGTAGGCCCAGCGCATGGCGCTGCCGGAGACTTCGCCGTCTGCCTTGCCGAAGATATCGCCTGCGGTGCCTTCATATTTGCCGCCGGAAACTTTACGGATGGTCCAGACGCGCTTTTGGGTTTCGCCGTCGTAATACTCGAAATATTCCTCAAGCGTGCCGACATCGCCTTCCCAGCTGCCGATCAGATCGACGTCAAAGCGGCGGACAACCTGGCCGTTGCGGTTCTGGACAATGCCCCATGCCTTGATGGGGCCATCAAAATATTCCTCAAGGTCGAGCTTTGGCTCAGAGCCTGCATATTTTTGCAAAGACGGCCCGGCACAGGCGCTAAGAAACATCATAAGCCCCATCAGGACGACTCCTTTCAGTTTGTTCATGGTGATCTCCTTCATTTTTGTGCATGCGCCATAGAAGATAGGCGGCTTTTAATTTGACGAGACACGGCACGAGGGCATAAAGCGTGATTAGCCCGTGCATGGCGGTATCTGAATTTTCCTTACCGGCTACAAAGCCGAGGTGATCGAGCAGCAAAAACGATATGCCGCTGGCGATTGCTATGGCTGTTTTCGGGATGAAGGCGAGAAGGGCGTAATATTGCGTTGCTTCGCCTTGCACCTTTTTCGATGAAATCCTGTCGGCCAGAATAGAGGGCGGCAGGGCGAGATCAGCGCCAAGCGCCATGCCCGAGAGTACGCAGATAATGCCGTAGGCTATGACATCGCCCGGCTGGAGGAAAAAGGCCCAGATAAAGGTCGCAACGGCCAGAAGCATTGAGGCAAGCCATGCTTTTTCCTTCCCCGTTTTATCGGCGAGTTTTACCCAGAGGCTCATCAGGGCAGCGCCTGCGATGAAGTACAAACACAGGAACAGGCCGGACAGGTTTTCTGCGCCGAGGTAATCGCGGATAAAGAAAAGCACCATCACGCCGGGCAAGGCGGCGGCAAGGTGCGTGAGGAAACAGACGATAAAGAAGTTCCTGTCCGGTCCAATCAGGATCGGCAGGAAGGACAGTCCTTTGCTCGTATGTGTTTTCCTGATCATGTGGCCGGGGGATATGCGTGACATAAAGCGGGTGAACATTACAAAGCCCGCGACCATGATGACGCCGAATACCCAGAAGACGATTTTGAAAGCGATTTCGGCAGGTTTAAAGGCTTGCAGGAGTGCTGGCAGCACCGAGGCAACCAAAAGACCGACAAGCGCCAAGGCTTCGCGCCAGGCTGAAATACGGGTGCGCTCTCCCGGTTCGTCATGCCAGAGGCCGCCGATCATGTTGAGGTTAATGGTGATGATGCTAAAGCCCGTTGTGGCAAGAATCATCGACATCGTAAACCATATCGGGGCAGGAATGGCTAGTTGTGGTCCATAAAAAACGGCGGCCATGCCCCCGATCAGCAAAAATGCTCCGGCCAGAACAATCTGGTAGCGGCGCCCTGCATGGCGGTCGGATACGTAGCCGATTACCGGATCCTGAAAGGCATCGATCAAACGCACAGCCAGAAGGATGATACCGATGAGCCCAATACTCATTCCGAGATCACGGGCGTAAAAATCGGGCGCGTGCACGTACAAGGGAAGTCCTGCAAACGCAAGCGGCAGGGCCAGGAAGCTATATTGGAAAAGCGTTATACGTGATGTCGGCGCATCGGTCATTTTGTGCCCAGAAGCTTCGCGCGCAGATCCGGTGCGCTGGTTTCGTCGCTTAGCCAGATATTAAAGAAATAGCGTCCGAATTCAGGATCGCTGATACGTCCGGCTTCCTTGTCTTCGTGGTAAAATATGGTTTCACCGGACGGCGTGTAAATGCCGGTGAGAGTCGTATCTTCTTCAACGTCAGGGAAAATTCTGCGCATCTGGTTGTGCCAGGTGGCGAGCTTTACTTCATCGTCAAAGCCAAGGCGCCTGATTTCTTCGGCAGAGCGGTCGGCGATTTTCCGGCCCTCGATATCACGAAGGTAGGACAGTGTTAGCGCGAATGGTTGTTTTTCCTGCCACCGGCCGTCCGGCGCAAAAAGGGCCGCGTCATAGACATCCCAGAACATGACACTGAGCCGGCCTTTGCCGACCATTTGCGGGTTCGGTACATAGGTCTGGATGTAGTCTCTTCCATGGGCCGCTGCCGGGGCGATGCCGATCATGGCCAACAGGCAGGCTGTTCTTAAAACGTTATGCATGTCTGATCTCCGCGTGCATGACGCTGGTTCTGCCGGTTTTGAATCCGGCGATACAGGCTGCGAGATAAAAGCGCCAGAGGCGGATAAACCCGTCATCAAAACCGAGCGCTTTGATCTCATCTCGTTTATTTTCGAAGCTATTGAGCCAGTGCTCGAGTGTACGGGCATAATCTTGACCGAAGTGGAATTCGTCACTGACGTGAAGCCCAGCTTTTTGCGCTTCTTCGCGAAAGCGCGCGGGGCTTGGCAGCATGCCGCCGGGGAAGATATAGCTGCGGATAAAGTCACTGCCTTCGCGATAACGTTCGAAATCCTGTTCGCGGATGGTGATGGTTTGCACCATCGCCTTGCCGCCTTTTTTCAGGAGCGTGCCGACCTTTTCAAAATAGGTGTTCCAGTAGCGCTCACCTACGGCTTCAAACATTTCGATTGAGACGATGTGATCGAACTTTCCTTCCTGATGGCGGTAATCTTCGAGCGCAATGTGAGCGCTGTGCCCGAGGCGTTTTTGTGAGAATTCGTGTTGTTCTTCGGAAAGCGTTACGCCCTTAATCTCATAGTCGTTTTTGGTGAGCGCCCGTTCGGCAAATCCGCCCCAGCCGCAGCCGATTTCAAGTAAGTTTCCGGAGCTTGAGGGCAGATGGTCGAGGATGCGGTCATATTTGTTGTATTGGGCCTGCTCAAGCGGCTCATCTTTGTGGGAGAACAATGCCGATGAGTAGGTCATCGATGGATCTAACCACAGCGAATAAAAATCGTTTCCGAGATCGTAATGCGCATGGATGTTTTTCTTGCTGCCTTTCAGCGTGTTGAGGCGCAGCAGGTATGACATGGATGACATGGCCCTGAAGATTTTGCCGCCGAGTACATAGCCCTCGAAGGCGCTATTATTCTGCAGGCCAAGTTCGATGAGGGACTGCAGGTTTCTGGTTTGCCAGTGCCCCTCTCGGTAATCTTCGGCAAAACCGATATCGCCTTTGGTGGCAAGGTTGGTTACAACCTTCCAATCTCTTAGTTCAATGTCTGCTTGGTTGCCGGGGGTTTTGCCTTCAAAGGTGCGGGTCTTGCCGTCCGGTGTGGTCAGGCTCAGGGTGCCTTGCTCAAGGTTCTCAAGGCGGCGGTACAGATTATCCGCAACAATTTGCTGTATCATATTCATATTCTCCAATTGCTACAATTCCCATCTTATCCTGGCTTGCATGACACGCGCCTTACACCAACATTAAACTTTTGTAAGGTTGTCTGTTGCGCTAACTTTTTCTTGTTTCTGCAAAGGTTTGGATATGTATTTGATGCCCTTTGCAATCAGTTTCAGGGCTTGCCAGTGGATCAGGATGATGGCCTTGAATGTGACCAGCGGATAGCCCCAGAAAGCCTTATTGAGGGAAGTCTTATCCATCGTTTCATATGAGCCGATGAGGGAGGTGATAAGCTGTTTTTTGTTTTCACCGTCATAAAAATCTATCCAGACGCCGAATTTGTCGTCACGGACATCAAAGCGGTATTTATAATGGCCTTCGCGTTTCAGGAATGGTGAGACATGAAAGAGTTTTTCACCTTCCAGCCAGTCGTCCTTGGTGATGGGGCGATGATCGGTATGGGCACAGAGATAGGTATGTCTTTCGCCGAACGTATTATGCACTTCGCACAACACGCCGCGCAGGTTGTTTTGTTTATCGTGGCACAGCCAGAAACTCACGGGGTTAAAAACGTAGCCCAGAATGCGCGGCATGCAGATGAGGGTGATTTCACCGTCTGCTTCCTTTAGTCCGAAATCAGACAATATTTGCAGTGCCCATGCGGTAAGGTCACCGCCATCACACGGGCCGTGATCGCGGTCGTGGAAACTTAGGAAGGCAGGACTGTTGCGGGATATCGGCAGGGCTTGCGAGAGCGGGAAGGCAAGAAAGTAAATGCCGTAAGCAAAGGCATTCACTTTCGGGAAAAGGCGCTTATGCATCACCTTGGCGAAAAGGATGTGGGGCTCTATTACCATGGAATGGTTGTTCCGAGTTTTTTAGCTACGTTGACGGCGCTTAGCAATCCGTCCTCATGGAAGCCATAGCGCTGGTAAGCTCCGCAGAACCAAAGGCCGCGTTTGCCCTGAATGGAGTCTATTTTCTTCTGCGATTTGATGGCCTTCAGGTCAAAGACCGGATGAGAGAAAGTATGCTCATCGTAAATCAGTTCTTCTTTCGGACGGCGGCCTGGATTGAGGGTGACGATCACCGGATAATTTTCGTCAAGTCCCTGCAGGTTATTCATCCAGTAGCTAAGTGAGACAGCCGGGTTGTTATCCATTCTCTTTTCGGACAGATACACCCAGCTCGCCCAGCATTTTTTGTTGTGCGGCATGAAGCTGGTATCGCTATGGACTATGATGCTGTTATCCTGATAGCTGAAATTGCCGAGTACCGCTTTTTCTTTATCACTCGGAGCATCTAGCAGCGCGAGAGCCTCATCACCGTGGCAGGCAAAGATAACGTGGTCGAATAGTTCCTGCCTGCCTTTTTCATCTTGAACCGCGTATTGGGCACCGTTTCGGATGACTTTTTTAACGCCGCAATTGAGGTGAATACTGTTCCAGAAATCATTGGTCAAAAGCTTGACATAAGCGCGGCTACCACCGGTGACAGTGTACCATTGCGGGCGGTTGTTGACGCTTAGCAAGCCGTGATTTTTGAAGAAGCGCAGGAAAGTTCTGGCCGGGAATTGCATGATTGTATCAATCGGGCAGCTCCAGATCGAGGCGCCCATAGCCAGCAGGTAATAGCGCCGGAACCACTCACCCATTTTCAGCTCATCCATGCACTGCTGCAGGGTAATATCGGCATCTTTTTCGATGTAGGCGAGTGATTGTTTGTTAAAGCGCAAGATATCCGAGAGCATGCCCCAATAAGCTGGACGAGCAATGTTGCGCCTCTGCGCAAACATGTGAGAGCTCCCATATTCCAGCCAGCCATCATCGATGCTGACCCCGAATGACATGTCGCTTTTCTGAAAGGGCACGTTCAGTGTTTCGAACAGGCCCATCAGGTTGGGATAATTCCAGTTGTTGAAAACGATAAAGCCTGTGTCCACTGGTATGGTGCCGTTGCCTGCAGGGACATCAATGGTTCGGCTGTGTCCTCCGGGGTAATCGTTTTTCTCATAGACCGTAATTTCATGCTGCTGGTGCAGAAGATATGCTGCACCCAGTCCGGAGATGCCTGTGCCGATAATTGCGATTTTCATTGTTTTATTATCACTCATAGCCCCTTACGCGAAAATGTCGGCTCCATTAACAAATTGTAATGATCACAAATGTACGCATACGGACAAGCCGGGTTCTGCATCCGAGAGCGCAATCGTTCCCCCATGCAAATCGACGACAGCGGCAACGAGGCTGAGGCCGAGGCCGCTGCCCGGTGCATGGCGGCTGCTTTCTCTACGGTAGAACCTTTCGAATACTTTCTCGCGGTCACTTTCCGGGATTCCAGGGCCGCTATCGATCACGCAAAAACAGATTTTGTCTTTCCCTTTTTCCAGTGTCAGCGATACGTTGCCGCCTTCGGGTGTAAATTTAATCGCGTTATCGAGGATGTTGGCAAGTGCCTGAAACAGAAGATCGCGATCACAGTTTAATTCAGCTGGGGAGAGATTGACGTTAAGGGCGATCCTTTTTTCTTCGGCCAGCGGTTCATATAAATCCACAGCATCCTGTGCGAGGGCAGACAATTCAACTGGTGAAAATTCGCTGTGCTGGCGGCCAGTTTCAATCCGGGAGATGCGTAGTAGCGCGTTGAAGGTACCCAGAAGCTGGTTTGCCTCATTCATCAGGGCATCACAATTGCCGATGGCTTCCGGGTCTTTGGCAACGGATTTTTGTTTTTTGAGCGCCTCGATGTTCCCCCGAATCCGGGTGAGCGGGGTGCGCAAATCATGCGCAATATTATCCGAGACCTGCCGGATACCAAGCATCAGGTTCTGCATGCGATCAAGGAATTCATTAATGACGGCGGCCATGTAGCTGAGATCATCCCAGCGGGAGTCAACATCAATGCGTTCCGAAAGATCGCCCGTATCCATAATTTTCTTGGCCGTACGGGCGATACTGTTTGTGCGCGTGACCACAAAGGCGCTGATCATATAGCTCGTGGCGATGACGATAATCATAAAGATGATGCTGAGGATGCTGAGCCACTGCATAAAGCGATAATCCGCGGCGACCTGAGAGATGTCGGTGCCTGCCAGCAATTTGCGGCCATCGGGGAAGGTGTGGATTTTGGCGGCGTACTTTTTGTCTTGCCAGTCAAAGATGATTGTTCCTTCGGCCAGCAGGGAGACATTTTTCGGCAGTTTCCCAATATTTCCGGCGAGTTTTTCCTCTTGTGCGTCCAGCAGTAAAAATACCCTGTCTGCGCCGCTCAGGATTTCCTCGATCCGGCCCTGCTCATCCCAGAAAACGGCATGGCGGATTTCCGTGTCGATCAGGTTTTCCGTGCCGTGAATGAAATGGCCGCGATAAAAATAATAACTGAAATAGCCAAGGATCAGAACAGCCGCACCGCACAGCACGGTGAAGAGCAATGCCATCTGAAAGCTTGAACTACGGGTGTAGCTTCTTGCGTTAGTCGTCGATGATATATCCTGCACCGCGTATGGTCCTGATGAGTGTTTCTTTGTGGCCTTTGTCGACCTTGCCACGCAGGCGGCTGATATGAACGTCAATGACGTTGGTCTGCGGGTCAAAATGGTAGTCCCAGACATTTTCCAGTAGCATCGTGCGCGTTACGACCTGGCCCCTATGCCGGAGCATGTATTCCAGCAGGCGAAATTCGCGCGGTTGGAGGTCAATCTTCTTGCCATTCCGTTTTACCTGCCGGGCGAGCAGATCCATTTCGAGATCTCCGGCTGTTAGAACCGTGTCCTGCTCGTTCCCGGCGCCCACATTTCTTTTGCTAAGAACTTCGATGCGGGCGAGCAATTCTGCAAAGGCAAAGGGTTTGACAAGATAATCATCTCCGCCGGAACGCAGGCCCTTTACCCTGTCATCCACCTCTCCGAGCGCGCTAAGGATCAATACCGGTGTCAGGTTCCCGGCGCCGCGAATGGTTTTTATGATCGTTAACCCATCGAGTTCAGGCAGCATCCTGTCAATAATGAGAGCGTCGTATTTTTCTGTTGTGGCAAGGAACAGGCCGTCTTTGCCGTTATCCGCGGTATCAATGGCGTGTCCTTCCTCCCTCATACCGTTTCCGATATAGGCAGCCACTTCGCTGTCATCTTCTATGACGAGAATACGCATCTACTTTCCGATCCTAGAGGTTTGCCAATAGAATTATGGGACCTGATTTTACGACAGTATTAATTAATGTGTTAAGAAAATTATGGCGCCATGACTGCACAAAACGAAATGAATAAAAAGGCGATTGTTCCCCGTCAGCACAAGTTGGACAGATAGAGGCTCATTGTTAAGGTGATGTT
>CAZKGT010000095.1:0-8926 GCA_964552285.1 uncultured Pseudobdellovibrionaceae bacterium
AAAGGACAAATTGCACCTGCTACAAAATTACCCTACTTTTGCAACAGGTCTAATAAACTCGCCCATCGCCGCGAGCAACTGGGCATGAGCGATTATGATATTGCAGCGCGCAGCGGCGTGTCACAGCCAACTGTTTACAGGTTTCTGTCTGGACGGCATGAAAAAATAGCCCTTGTCAGTGCTTTGGCTATTGCCCGTGCTTTAGGGCTTGATCTGTCTCTCGTTTCGTACAGAAGCGTTGAGGAAATGCGCGACTTACAAGCCGAGATGAAGGCCGGGGCCATCATGGACAGGACGCAGGCAACATCGGCGTTGGAATCTCAGGGGCTGGATACGGAAACACGACAATCGATGCACGCACGGATCAAGCAAAAGCTTCTGGCTGGGCCTGCAAAAGATTTATGGTCACGCTAAGATGATCTGGGAGCCTGTTCGCGGCGAAACGCCAGTAGATGATATTTCGGGCCTGAAGGTCAGGGCCGTTAATCCGACGCGGGCGCAAATCAGCCAATATGAGGGCATGAACATTGCCTTGGCGGAAGAAAAATATTTTGGACGGCGCCTGACGAAGGCAAGGGCCGCTTTCGATCTTCCGTGGACGAAAAAGCTCCACCGTGAAATGTTTGGCGATGTCTGGGACTGGGCTGGCGAATTCCGTACCATTGGAACGAATATCGGCAGCAAACCCGTGCAAATCCAAATGCATCTGATCCAGCTTCTGGATGACCTTCACGCCTGGCCCGGCCTCGGGATGCGATGGGAAGAACAGGCTGCGCGTTTGCATCACCGGGCGGTACAGATCCATCCTTTTGTCAACGGCAACGGCCGGTGGGCGAGGATGCTGGCAAATATATGGCTGCGGCGTAACTTCCAGCCTCTAACGCTCTGGCCTGTTACAGTGGACAAGGAAAGCCCGATCCGGGGGCAGTATCTGGATGCGGTGAAAAGGGCTGATGATATGGATTACGGTCCTCTGATCGCGCTTCACGAACAATATCAGGAGGCCTGATGCGCCGCCAGCACCGTATTTTTCAGCAAAAACGCAATCGTCATTGGCCCGACCCCGCCCGGTACCGGGGTGATGGCCGAGGCAACCTTGACGGCTTCTTCCAGGGCAACGTCACCCTTAAGCGTGCCGTCTTCCATCCGGTTGATGCCGACATCAATAACGATCGCGCCGGGTTTGATCCATTCGCCCCGGACCATTTCCGCTCGCCCCACGGCGGCGATCAGGATATCGGCCTGACGGCACAGGGCGGGCAGGTCCCGCGTTCTCGAATGGGCCTGCGTCACCGTGCAGTTTTCGGCCAGCAGCAATTGCGCCATCGGCTTGCCGAACAGCAGGGAGCGTCCGATGACAACCGCATGCAGCCCGCTTAGATCTTCCCGCACGGTTTTGATGAGGGCAAGCGAGCCTTGCGGCGTGCAGGGAACAAGGCCGGGCAGGCCGGAAAACAGCCGTCCCGCATTGGTCACTGTCAGCCCGTCCACATCCTTGTCCGGATCAATGGCCTGGATCAGCGGCGCTTCATCCAGATGATCCGGCAGCGGCAATTGCAGCAGGATGCCGTGCACGTCGTGGTCGGCGTTCAGCGCATGGATCAGCGCCATCACGTCCTCCTGCGCGGCGTTTGCCGGCAGGCGGTGTTCAAAGCTTTTGATGCCCGCTTTTTCGCAGGCCCGGATTTTGCCGCCGACATAAACCTTGCTGGCCGGATCGTCGCCCACCAGAATGACGGCAAGACCCGGCTGTGTGTTCATCGATTTGACTTCATCGGTGACATCATCGCGGACCAGCATGGCAACGGCCTTGCCGTCGATGATTTTTGCGCCGTCCCGGTTATCCTGCAGTGAGCCTGGGTCCATTGGAACCTCCTAGTAGAAAATAGAAGCAATCAGGCCCTGAAGCAGCATAAGGCCCAAAATCACGACCAGCGGCGTCAGGTCGATGCCGCCGATCGGCGGTACAAATTTACGGACAGGTTCGAACACCGGGTCTGTCGCTTTCTTCAGCAGTTTGATCAGGTTCTGCGCTTTCGGGTGCTTGATGTTTACAACGCCGAAAACGATCAGCCAACTTATGACGACTTCGATAATAATGATCCAGAAATAGACCTGTATTGCGAAAATCAATAACTGTCCGATCAGAGACATGGCGCGGGCTCCTATATAATGCACTGAAACAGGTAGCATATTTTCCGGGCCGGAGGGAAGCCAAAGCAATCAAATCTTTAATTTTTCGTGCTAGGATCGTGAAGGGTGAGAACAAGGCTTGAAGGAAGAATATGAGCGCATTCGGACTGGACGTTCTGGCGATGACGGGCCTGCTGACTCTGGCGGCGAACCCCGTAACCTGTACGGTTCCCCAGGCGCCGGTTGTAAATATCGTGCCGAAAAGCGAGGCCGTTATTTACGATACGTCTAAAAGCCTGGAGGAGTTGAATGTGTTTAAGGCAGATACGATTTCTCCGTACGGAAATCATACCGAACAAATGATGTTTGGCATGCATCAGGGAATTCTTTCAATGCAGGCAAACACAGGTGTTGGCGGTGTGCGCTATCCGGCACTGGGGGTTAGTTGCCTTTATTACGATGAGATAACCGTTAATCTTACGCTTAGTCCGAAGATCTACATCATAAACGAGATGAAGCCGGGGTCCTGTGAGTATAAGGCGGTTCTCGAGCATGAAATGAAGCACCTGAAAGCGGATCGCAGGATCGTGAATAAATATGCGCGGGTTATTGGCGAAAAGGTCCAGGAAGCCGTAAATGCTGCAGGAGCTATGGGGCCGTACAAAGTAGAGGAAGTTCCCGAGCGTCAGCAAAGAATGGCTGATCATATTTCAAATGCGGTCAAATCTGTTGAACTTTTAATGTACGAGGAGCAGGACAGGATGCAGCAGGCTGTCGACAGCCTTGAAGAATATAACAGAATAACCGACCGCATCCGTAACAAATGCAGGTTTAGGATTGAGGAAGAGGCAGCGGACTCTGTGGAGCGCATGTTCGGCAATAGCGGCCATTACCGCTAGGCCTTTGCTTTATCCAGCCCCTGCTTCAGGTCTTCCAGCAAATCATCGCCATCTTCGATGCCTACGGACAGGCGTATAAGCTGTTCCGAAATCCCGGCGGTTTTCTTCGCGTCATCAGACAGGCATTCATGGGTCATGCTGGCCGGATGGTCGACAAGGCTTTCCACGCCGCCGAGCGATTCTGCAAGGAAGAAAATTTCAAGGGCCTCGCAGAACGTCCTGACATCCCCTTCCAGTTCGAAACTGACAATCGCGCCAAAGCCTGCCTGCTGCTTTTTGGCCAGTTCATGGCCGGGATGGTCCGGCAGGCCGGGGTAGTAAATTCGGCCCACAGCCGGATGATCTTTTAACAGCTCAACAATCCGGGCGGTGTTTTCCTGCTGCCTTTGCATGCGGACGTCCAGCGTGCGCATGCCGCGCAGGGTCAGGAAACAGTCAATCGCCGAAGGGGTGTAGCCGATATTGTTCGTCCACTCCAGCAACTCTTCCTGATGCTCTGCCGTCGTGGTGATCAGCGCGCCGCCGACAACATCGCTGTGACCGTTCAGATATTTGGTCGTCGAATGGATCACCATGTCCGCGCCGAATTCAATCGGCCTTTGCAGCACCGGCGAGGCAAAGGTGTTGTCCACCACCATTAATGCGCCGGCTTTTTTCGCAAGGCCGGAGACGAATTCAAGATCGACAATCCGCAGCAGCGGGTTGGTCGGCGTTTCGATGAAGACCATCCGGGGCTTTTCATTAAAAGCCTGTTCCAGAGCTTCACTGTCCGTCTGGTCGACAAAGCGCACCTTGAAATGGTTCTTTTCGGCCTTTGCCTCCAGCAGCCTGTAGGTGCCGCCGTAACAATCGAACGGTGCGATAATCAGGTCTTCGGGGCCCAGCAACTGAAACAGCAAATCCTGTGCGGCCATGCCCGAGGAAGTGATAACGGCGTCATGCCCGCCCTCGATATCGGCCAGCGCTTTCCCCAGCGCATCGCGTGTAGGATTGCCGATCCGGCTGTAATCGATCGGCGGCTTGTCGCCAAGAGATTCGAACCGGTAGTTCACAGCCGGGTAGATTGGCGGCACAATCGAATTGAAAGCCGGGTCCGTGCCGAGCGCTGCCTGCACCAGCTTTGTATTCAGTCGTCGATTCTTGAGCCTTTCAGTCATCCATTCATGCAATGGGATATGGCGGGAAAAGTCAATGATTCACCCCAAAACAAAACCCCAAAGTAAAACCGCTGTCCTGGTGGCGGTCCGGACAGCGGCTTTTATCGTCTTTGTACAGTGTGGCTACGGCGTCTTGTAGCTGTTCTCATGTAGGAGACGGTACTGGAAGCATGTAAGGAGGGAGCAAAAACCGTCTGTCTACCTTTTCATATTCTCATTCCAAAGTGGCGAAAACGTGACATGATTGGACATAAATTGTGACATTTTTAGCCGCTTGTTAACCTTTTTGCCCTGACTTCGTTAACTTTTTCGCTCCGCATTTTCTTCCCTCACGCTTCATGCTAATCTTGCACATCGTTTATTTCTGGTTGAATCGAAGGATTTCAGCATCATGACACGCACCGGCCACGACACGCTCCATACCCGCAAAACCTTATCCGTTGAAGGCAGGGATTATGAATATTTCAGTCTTCCCGCAGCGGCGGAAAAAATCGGCGATATCAGCCGTCTGCCGTTTACGCTGAAGGTTCTGCTCGAAAACCTGCTTCGTCATGAGGACGGGCGTTCGGTGACGGTCGAGGATGTTCAGGCCATTGCCGACTGGCAGAAGGAAAAACGCTCCTCACGTGAAATCGCCTACTGTCCGGCACGTGTGTTGATGCAGGATTTTACCGGCGTTCCGGCGGTAGTCGATCTGGCGGCGATGCGCGAGGCCATGGTGGCCCTGAACGGCGATCCCGAAAAGATCAATCCTTTGAGCGCCGTTGATCTCGTGATTGACCACTCTGTGATGGTTGACGAGTTCGGCACGCCGCTGGCTTTCCAGCACAATGTCGAGCGCGAGTTCGAGCGCAACGGCGAGCGTTACGCCTTCCTGAAATGGGGGCAGGGCGCCTTCCGCAATTTCCGTGTTGTCCCTCCCGGCACCGGCATCTGTCACCAGGTCAATCTCGAATATCTCGGCCAGACGGTCTGGGTGGAGGACGGCGTTGCCTATCCTGATACCTGTGTCGGTACCGACTCGCATACCACCATGATCAACGGTCTTGCGGTATTAGGCTGGGGTGTCGGCGGGATCGAAGCCGAGGCCGCCATGCTCGGCCAGCCCGTTTCCATGCTCATCCCCGAAGTCATCGGTTTCAAACTGACCGGCAGCCTGATAGAGGGCGCAACCGCCACCGATCTTGTCCTGACAGTCACGCAGATGCTCCGCGAAAAGGGCGTTGTAGGAAAATTCGTTGAATTCTACGGTGACGGCCTTGATCATCTTTCGCTGGCCGACCGGGCGACGCTTGGCAACATGTCTCCGGAATTTGGTTCCACCTGTGCCTTTTTCCCGGTCGATCAGGAAACCATCAACTACCTTGCCTTCACTTGCCGCGACCCGGAGCGGGTAAAGCTCGTCGAAGCCTATGCGAAGGAGCAGGGCCTCTGGCGTGAATCTACAAAAGACGGGGGCCATGAGCCGCTTTTCACCGATACGCTGGAACTGGATCTGGGAACGGTAGAGCCGGCTATCGCAGGTCCCAAACGCCCGCAGGACAAAATCAAACTCTCGGAAGCCGTGTCCGCTTTTGCTTCCATTGACGGAGGCAATAAATCTGCCGTTGAGGGATGCGATTACGACCTGAATGACGGCGATGTCGTGATTGCTGCCATCACCTCCTGTACCAACACCTCAAACCCTTCTGTGATGCTTGGCGCGGGGCTGCTTGCCCGTAACGCCCTGAAAAAAGGCCTGAAGGTCAAGCCGTGGGTTAAAACTTCGCTGGCGCCGGGCTCGCAGGTGGTCACGGATTATCTGGCCAAAGCCGGACTTCAGGACGATCTGGACGCTCTCGGCTTCAACCTTGTCGGTTACGGCTGCACCACCTGCATCGGCAATTCCGGCCCGCTGCCCGAGCCCATCGCAAACGCGGTGGCCGATGGCGGTCTGAATGTCTGCGGCGTACTTTCCGGCAACAGGAACTTCGAAGGCCGTATCAATCCGCATGTGCGTTCCAACTATCTGGCCAGCCCGCTGCTTGTTGTAGCCTATGCGCTGGCCGGGTCGATGAAGGTGGACCTGTACAATGACCCCATCGGTCAGGATCAGGACGGCAATGATGTCTTCTTAAAAGATATCTGGCCGGGCACGGAAGAAGTGCGTGCCTGCGTAGCTGAAAGCGTGACATCCGAAATGTTCAGATCCCGCTACGCCAACGTCTTCGACGGCACGGCGGAATGGCAGAAAGTAGAGGCCGCGGGCGGTCAGACTTATAGCTGGGACGAAGACTCCACATACGTGAAGAACCCGCCTTTCTTCGAAGGGATCACGCCGGAGCCGTCTGCGGTGCAGGATGTCAAAGGCGCCTATTGTCTGGCGCTTTTGGGTGACTCGGTGACCACGGACCATATTTCTCCCGCCGGGTCGATCGCGAAGGAAAGCCCGGCCGGAAAATATCTCATCATGAAAGGGGTCATGCCGCGCGACTTTAATTCTTACGGCGCAAGGCGCGGCAATCATGAAGTGATGATGCGCGGCACGTTTGCCAATATCCGCATCCGCAACGAAATGGTGCCGCATATGGAGGGCGGCTATACGGCGCATATTCCGACCGGCCAGCATATGTCGATCTATGATGCCGCCATGGAATATGTCCGCGAGGATATCCCGCTGATTGTTATCGCGGGCAAGGAATACGGCACAGGTTCTTCCCGCGACTGGGCGGCCAAGGGCACAAGGCTACTGGGCGTAAAGGCGGTCGTTGCCGAGAGCTTCGAGCGTATCCACCGCTCCAACCTCATCGGCATGGGGGTGTTGCCCTTGCAGTTCACGGACGGCGCCACCCGCAAATCATTCAACCTGAGCGGAACGGAAACCTTCGATCTGGCAGGTATTGAGACGCTCGAACCCGGCGCAACCCTGACCCTGACGGTTCACCGCGAAGACGGAGGCACGGAAGAAATTCCTGTCCTTACCCGTATCGATACGCTCGACGAACTTGAGTATTACAGGAACGGCGGGATTCTGCACTACGTTCTGCGCGGGATGGCGGCCTAGGGTGTTTTGCAATCACCTCGCTCCGCTTTGCATTCAAACACTGACCCCTTTGCCGGAAGAACGGTTTTTTACCGCGAAGGGGCGAAGGGGACGGTGCAAAGGGCGCCGCAGGCGCTATCAATAAATCTTGGTGCCTTGGTGTCTTGGTGGTGGACTCTTTTTGAACCACCAAGACACCAAGGCACCAAGTTTATTTATATGCGCTGGCGCGCGCTTTCTTCGGTGATCTCTTCGCCCTTTCGCGTCTTCGCGGTGAAAACGGAAGAAGGAACATCTCCCGGCTTCGGTTTTCGCCAGGCAAAAAAGGGCAGGCAATGAGCTAACCTGAACGCTGCGTTCTCTAGATCAGGCTGCCTCTTCCAGCGCTTTCCCATCCAGCACATGCAGTATCAGCGCGACCAGCGCGCCGGGGCGTGGCAGGACGAGGTCAATACGCGGGGCCTCATAATCCTTCAGCTTGACCGGGGATTTCAGCGGATCGGGAATATCGCCGTCGATCTTTCCGCCTTCCGGGTGATGGGTGTGGATATTGAGGAACGGAATACCGAACTGCTCCTGAAGCTCGCCGGCGCGGATCATGCCGAAATAATCGGTGCCCGGCCCGCCGTCGCTTTTACAGACATCATCGCCCGAGAAAATGATCGAGGTCGGCGGCTCGGGCAGTTTCATGGCTTCAACGGCGGTGGCTTCCAGCCCGTGCCCCTTGTTGACCTTGGCGATCTTCATCTCCACGGCGGCGGGTGCGCCCAGCACCTTGAAGACCTTGGAGCCGTCCTCTTCATCCGGCCCGCCTGCGGCATACTCCGTCATGAACTCTTTCAGGTCGCCGCCAAGCTTGCGGTCGAGCAGCGAGCCTTCCGGCTGGCCGAACATGCTGAGAAGCGTACGGTAGTGAATGTTACAGGCCGTGCCCTTTTGTTCAATGAACAGGGACGGTGCACCCGACGGATTAAAGCCTTCCGAAAGCATGGCCTCATGGGCAATTTTGTTCAACTCATCCGCCATGCCGTTGATGGCATCAAGAAAGGCCAGCTCTTCATCGGACATTTTCCGCACATCGAACCGCTCGCCGCCGAAATAAAGCGCGCTGCCGCTATCGGCCACCAGTGTCGCTTTTTCCGGCTCCTTAACGCCTGATTCCTTCATCAGCTTGACGGCGTCCTTTGCCCCGCGGGAGGTCAGAAAGCCCAGCGAATAGGTGTTGCCGCTATCCGTATTGCGGTTGATAAGCTCGACCAGTTCGGCGGGCAGGCGCGCATCCATCGCTTTTTCCGCAAACAGCCCTGCGATCAGAGTGCCGTCATCCAGATACCGTTTCAGGTCTTCCTGCGTCGTTCCGAAGGGAATGCTCTGGTTGTCCGGGTTGTCCTCCGGGCCGAGCGGCAGTTCCTTGTTAAAAGCCAGCGAATAGCCGCGCATGATATTGCCGTCCATATCACAGACGAACAGGGGACGGTCTCCGAGACTTGCCGTAAAACTCTCGATTTCATCCTGGGTGGAATAGAAACGCATGGACAGAACACTCCTCTTGAAGAAACAGATACGGCACATTTTTATTATGCTGTCCGGGCCTGCACAAGAAGTAACTGCTCTGTCCGGCCATTATTTCATTGCAGGTTTCCGTATTTTTTGTAGAGTTGGCCACACTACCGGACTCTGCATCAGAACACATTGACAGGCAAAGGTTTACTGGG
>CAZKGT010000096.1:0-8724 GCA_964552285.1 uncultured Pseudobdellovibrionaceae bacterium
TGAAAGTATGAATCAATTCACCGCCTTATCCCAGCTGTGTCCGGTAGTGTGGTGACACCTTCAGAAAAGTTGAGTCTTTGCGCCCCCCCCTCTCCCTAAAAACATGTCTTTCGACACTTGGATGTGCTGCTGTCTTAGCGGCCAGCCTCACCGGGGCGCCATCTCCCGCAGCAGCAGATGATGATGATGAAAATAAGTACCTTGAAACCAGAACGCTTTATTTGGATGAAAGTGTTAGAAATGATAAGGCCAATGACATCAGGAGAAAACTCCTAGAGCTGGATGAATTATCAGACGATCCAATTACCCTTGAGATATCAACGAGCGGAGGCAGTGTCCCGGCGGGGATGATGATAGTAGATACGATGCTCACCATTCACAGCAAAGTGAACGCCATTTGCACAGGTAATGCTTTATCCATGGGGGGCATCATTCTTGCTCTTGCCACCGGTGAAAGATCGGCCCTTCCCAACTGCGTTTCAATGTATCACGAAGGAAGCTGGTCTTTAAAAGGCACACCCACGGATATTGAGAATACGGTCTATCACAACAGGAATCAGTACGAAAGAATCAACCAGTTACTTGCAGATAAAACCGGCTTCAGCCTTGAGGTCATTGCCGAACTCCTAGATAATCGTGATGAATATTTCTTGCCGCACGAAGCCTTAAAGCTGAATTTAATAGATGTGATTGTTCCTGTTACTCACCACGCGCCAAAAAGGAATTCGTATGAGGAAAGAATACCAGAGTGGGCCTGCGAGAGAGTGACCTTAAGAAATTCAAAATTCTGCCCATAAAGCAGGCTCCATACGTTATGGCCGCAACACAGGCCTGCTACCCGTATGTGTTGGTCATGCCTGAGCGGCCCAGGCCGAGGGTCCAGTCTTTTAGCAGCCCGACTGAGCCAAGGGCGCAAAAGAACGTTGAAAGCCCGCCAGCAATGCGCCCGCCTTCCGCATAACCGAATTGCGAGGCCACAACAGCGCTGACGACGGCACCCACGCCAAGACCGACAGACGTCGCCAGATTCCAGTGGTTGGAAATATCCGGGGCAGAACCGGCCATTAAACCTCACAGGCATGCAAAAATCAGATGCCTGTTATTAACTTTTTGCCTATCATGTGCAAGCGGTTTTTATATTTACATAATATGTTGATTTTCGCGGGCCGTTTGTGTATTGTCTTCGGCACGGTAATAGAAAAACAGGGTGTAAAAGATGGCGCATGCTGCTGCGGCAAAGGGTGCAGGTCCGGGCCTTTCTTCTAAAGTGACGGCATTTACGCTTGCTCTTGCCATGGCAGTTGCGGCTGCGGACAAAGCCACAGACCTCCTGACGGATACCTTTTCTCCGCCGTCCACAGACACCTTCTCAGACAACAGCCGGACCGTCTGCGAAAAAAATCCTGTAGGCTGTATGGTGTCCCTGACATCCGGCGCGGCGCTGCAATTCCTGAATACGGACCTGTTCGAGCGCTACCGGTCATTATCGGCAAGCCCTCCCCTCACAGAATTCAGAGGCGTTGCGATACCGCCATCCATTAATTCGGTGATGATGAAAAATTCGATTATGACGCCGTTTACCTACGATTTCTGGGTTGCCACCCTGCGGCAGGAAAGCGGAAAATTCAGGGAAAATGTCGTCAACAGTGACAGCGGCGCCACGGGAATATTGCAGATTACGGGCGGCACGCTGGCCGAAGCGCTTTATCACACGCGGGAATACTTCCCTTTCATTGAAGAAGCATGGGGTGTCGAACTTATAAAAACGGCGCGTGGCAAGGGTGACGATCTGGTCTACGATTTCAGCTATGAACCCGTGGGCGGAAAAAGCCTGCAAGAGCTGGAGAACGGCATATCGAAGGACGCCGCCAAGTCGTCTTTCGTGATGGCGGCTTACTGGATGCATTACGCCAGGAAATTGCAGGAACATTTCGACGAGGCATACCCCGGAAAACGAGTGACGGAACGCAATATTTACCAGATACAGCTCCTTGGCTTTTCCGGGACCAAAGCCTTCATCGACGGCATGGAAAAGGACCCGTCACAACCGGCCGTCAGCATTTTTGCCAAAGGCGGGAAAGACAAACGCGCCATTCGCAACCGGAGCCTGTTCTTTAAGGATCCGGCACGGACGCAGCCGCTTAGCTTTGCCGAAGCATGGCATCATATCGGGGACGGGGAAGTAAAAATACCGGATACCCCGGTGCCGGACCTCAATCAGTGGACCATGCCGAGCACCGTCAAAGTGCGCTATCTCTCCCCGGAGGCCCTTCGCGACCTGCAAAGCCTCCCTGCCCCCTCTTGACAAAACACCCGTTCGGCTGTCCCTTTAGCGCCATGAGTTTGCGCATTGTTCCATACGATACAGGTAAGCCGGGCAGGACGCTGATGGTCACGGGCGCCGTGCACGGCAATGAATATTGCGGGCCGCGGGCGATTGAGGCCGTTCTGGGTCATGTCGAAAAGGGTGACATTACCTTTACCGGGGGGCGCATTGTTTTTGTCCCGGTCTGCAACCCGGCGGCGCTCGAAAAGAATGTCAGGTTTATCGACCGCAACCTGAACCGCGAGCTTTACCCGCGCAACAATCCGCAGAACAACGAAGAGCGGCTCGGCAATGAACTCTGCCCGCTGCTGGAGGAAACCGATGTTCTGCTGGATATTCATTCCTATAACGCGCAGGGCGGGCCTTTCATTTTTATCGGACCTTCAAACGAGGAAGCCTACAGCTATGCGAAAAGCCTCGGGATAAGGGACTTCGTGCGCGGCTGGGAAAACGCGTATCTTGAAGCCTCGCCGGAAGAAAAACGGCGCTCGCAGGGAACGACGGAATATTGCCGCCTGCATGGCGGGCTGGCGCTTACACTGGAATGCGGGCATCACCATAACGAAAATGCGGCGGATATCGGCTTTAACGCGATCCTGCATCTTCTCCGGCACTACAATCAGGCGCAGTTTGACCCCGGCTTATTCAGGGCCGTCGAGGGGCTGGAAGGCCCGAAACGGCTTGTCCGCATGAGCAAGGTTTACGACAGGCCGGAAGGCGGCGTGTTTACCAAAGACCGGGCGCATATGGATGAAGTGCAAAAGGGCGAAGTGATAGCCGTTGCCGGAGAGCATAAATTCACCGCCCCCGAAGACGGCTTTATCCTGCTCCCCCACGCGGATACGGCGGTCAATACGGAATGGTTCTATTTCGGCGTGGCGGATGATGATGCGTATTTTTAGGCTTGTTTTGGCTGATATTTAGTCCTGTCATATGGTGCGGGGCAACTGAACATATCTTTTGTTTTACGCCGTTCATTCTCACGAGCAATGACTTCACCAGGAGACACACCCGCTTCCTGAGTAAAAATTCGAAGCCCTCTGTTTTGTCCAGACCCGCCAATTTCAGAAAGATCTTTCAACATACCGTTTCTCCGCTTTTAAAAAATGACCGGGTTGTTGTATACCCCACATCCTCCATTATGTCAATTATTAATTCAAAGTCTGTCCTCTTGACGTTGTGTGCGGACGCAGGGGGTTGGAGGCGAATTCATGGACATATCTCCTGCCGTTCTCCCCCTCTTTAACCCCGAGGGAGCTGACGCCAATTGCTTCAAGTAAAAACTCCGCCTCTTTCGATTTTATAATCTCGGAAAGACCTTGGGGGCTAAAGGGATGCGCGACATAAAAATCCAGATACAGCCCGAGCGTCCCCTCACCTTCTGTTCCGGCCGGCAAATCGTCGCATCCGGGATCATTTTTATCTGTCAGACCGTTATTACCAGCAAAAACAACGTTCTCCGTTTCAAAATCCTGGTCAACCATCGCCCCGCCGCCAACGAGTTCAAGTTCCCGCTCCAGGACACTCTGAAGCTGGGTTATGTATTCCGGCATGGCCTCTTGCCTGCCGTTCATGAAGACCTCTTCATTGAACACCAGCCGAAGATGAAAGCTATCGCGCTCGCTGACATAACCGCCCCGCTTTGCAAAACCGAAAGCCTGCGTCAACAGATCCCTGTTTTTTTCCTGTAACTTCGTTTCAGGCATACTCCTCCCGCGTGCTACTTCCCTGTTTCACTATTCTTATTCTGTATCAGGCAGCTTCAGCCCTTTTCGTCGCTTCGATAACTTTTTCCGCCGCGTCGGCGAGGTTGTCCGCGGCGATGATCGGCAGGCCGGAGTTTGCCAGGATATCCTTGCCCTGCTCCACGTTGGTGCCTTCGAGGCGCACGACCAGCGGTACGCCGAGATCAACCTCCTTGGCCGCGGCGACGATGCCGTCGGCGATGATGTTGCAGCGCATGATTCCGCCGAAAATGTTCACAAGGATGCCCTTCACGTTGGCGTCGGAGAGGATGATCTTGAAGGCCGCGGTTACCCTTTCGGTGTCCGCCCCGCCGCCGACATCGAGGAAGTTGGCAGGCTCGCCGCCGTAAAGCTTGATGATATCCATCGTCGCCATGGCAAGGCCCGCGCCATTGACCATACAGCCGATATTGCCGTCGAGGGCCACGTAGGACAGTTCGTGGTCCTTGGCAAGGCTTTCCTTTTCGTCTTCCTCGTCCTCGTCGCGCATGGCGGAGACATCTTTCTGGCGGAAGAGCGCGTTGTCGTCGAAATTCATCTTGGCGTCGAGCGCCATGACCTGGCCCTGCTTTGTCACCACCATCGGGTTGATTTCAACCAGCGAGGCGTCCAGATCGACGAAAGCCTTGTACATCGCCATCAGAAATTTGATCCCGCTTTTCAGCGCATCGCCCGAAAGCCCGAGGCCAAAGGCGATTTTGCGGGCATGGAACGGCAGCATGCCGGTGGCCGGGTCGATGGAAACCTTCAGGATTTTTTCCGGCGTTTTTTCCGCCACCTCTTCAATCTCCATGCCTCCTTCCGTGGAGGCCATGAACAGGACGCGGGATGTGGCGCGGTCGATCAGGACGGAAAGATATAATTCACGGTCAATGTCACAGCCATCCTCGATGTAGAGGCGGTTCACCTTCTGGCCTTCGGGGCCGGTCTGGTGGGTGACGAGTTGCATGCCTAGCATACGCTGCGCTTCGGATTTTACCTCGTCGATGGATTTGACCACCTTGACGCCGCCGCCCTTGCCGCGCCCGCCGGCGTGGATCTGGGATTTTACGACCCAGACAGGTCCGCCAAGGTCTTCGGCGGCTTTTACGGCCTCTTCCACGCTCATCGCCGGAAAGCCTTTCGGCACGGCCACGCCGTATTTTGCGAGAAGTTCCTTGCCCTGATACTCGTGAATATTCATGGTTTTACCGCCTGATTCCTTGTTTGCCCCTAACAGTTTACCACCGGAATCGAGGTTTGTGAACTGCAAGAGAAAAAACCAGCCATTCCAGTGGGTTACCCCACAATTTTTGACCTAAACCCCTGAAATTTCATAAAATATATGCGTACCCGTGTATGTACGAAATATTAATAATATTGCGCGAGAATAAGGGCTTAACACGGTTTTAGAAGGGAATTTATGGCGCACACGTCAGCAGACAGCGACAATCACTCATACCTGAAAGGACAGCACCTGGCCTCTCTTGCCGCTGTCTTGCCTCTGGACGTTGCAGGCAATGGCAATGATGCCAAGGAACATGGCCTGTTCCATTCCAGCGGCGTTAAGACACAGGCTCAACTGGTTGAGCTTGAGGTTCGTGATGATGGCGGGACCTATAACAATATCCATACCTCCGATGGTCACGTATCGGCTTCAAAAGACGAGGAGGAAGAGAACGAAAAATTCCAGAGGCTGCAGACGCAGATGATCGTCGCCAGCGCGATCAACAACACCATTGCCGATATTCAAGCCAGAATTGACGGCTACAATCAGGAATTCGCCCGGCTGGAGGCTGAAGGCAAGCAATACAGCAAGGAATGGTGGAGCACCTACGATGACTGGGAGGCCGCGCAATGGGAAGAAGCCGTCGCCGTCAGCGAAGCGGAAAAAGCAAATGAAGCCACCGATAAAGGCGTTGCCGAGGTTCAGAGGATAAGCCCGGACGAAACAGACGAAGAGGTTGCCGAAAGACTGAACAACAAAGCGGACGAAGCTGCCGCCGAAAGAGCCGAAGCGAACACAGCACTTGAACAGGCACAGACCGAAGAAGAAGTCGCGCAGGCCCAGGATGCCGTGACCAAGGCCGATAACAAGCGCACAGCCTCCCTTGCAGAACTGCGCCGTCAGGCGGAACACAGCAGCATGGATGCCTATGTCGATTACACCAAGGAAAAGCACGAGGCCATCGTTGCCGGCCTCGAAGCCGATCTTGCCGAACTCGACGCCAAAATCGCCAAGAACGATGCCGACAAGGCAAAAGTCCTGGCCGAAAGGGAGCAGTTGATCGAATTGCAGAAAAAGCTGGAAGATCCGGATATTCAGGAAAAGCTCAAAAGCGGCGAGATGACGATAGACGATCTCGACGCACCGGAATTCTATCGCGACGAACTGGAACAACGGCTTAATGGCGAACAGCCTACGGAATACGCCTCCACACCTGTGGAAATGGAGGCGACGCAGAGTGAGATCAAGGTTGAGCACGCAAAGGTCGACCCGGGCAGCACAGGGTCGGCGGCAGGCTCTCATGTGGAAGACAAGAATGCCACCACCGCGGCCTTTAATGAGAGTGCCGATCCGAACCAGCCGGCCAACGCGCCGGACGGCCCGGCCGTGGTTGTCGACAACCGCCCGGTTGTTGCCGCTCAGGCGCAGACACTGGGATAGGCTTTATTCTTTTCAAAACAAACAGATACATATGGTTTTCCGGGCAAATTTTGACGGAAAATTAAGGAAATTGTTATAATGTGAGCGAAACAAAGAAGAACTTATATTTTGAGGGTGATAGATGGCAATTCCCCCTGATGCAGGGTCAGAAGCAGAAAGAAAAACGTCCGGTGCGGCAACTGATATGCAGTTGTTTAACGGCCGATTTATGTCTGGTGGCGGGGGGATATTCAAAGTACTGGCCCTTCTTTTCACCGCTATCTTCAATCCGGAAGCACTTGGTGATGAGTTTGGCAATCCCCTAGCCCAGTTGCTTGGATTTGACAACGCCGATGACATGAAAACATGGCGTGAAAGTGCGGGCGGCGATTTCATGAAAGGATTGCGCACGGCCAACTGGCACAGGATTGATACGTCCCGCGTCGATCAGGAATATCATAAATTCGCCAAGCTTGTTGACAGTAAAAACCCGCTCCTTGAACTGATTGGCAAACATGAGTCAGGAGGGGACTACAACAGGGTCTATGGCGGAAAGCGTCCGCTCATTAACGGGAAACCCATTACCGAAGTATGTGTTGATGACGTGATTGACTGGCAGGAGGAACAAATCAGGTGCGGTGCAAAATCCACAGCTTGCGGGAAATACCAGATAATCTGCAAAACGCTTAAAGGGCTCAAAAGTGAAATGGGGCTTACGGGCAATGAAATTTTTGATGAAAAAATGCAGGACCGGATGGCCATTAAACTTATGGAGCGCCGCGGTCTGGACAAGTTTGTTAGAGGAGATCTCTCTGAACAGGCTTTTATGAGGAATTTGTCGCAGGAGTGGGCCGCCCTGCCCAAAGATGCCTCAGGCCTCAGTTTTTATCACGGTGACGGTCTAAACCGCGCCGGTGTTGCACCCGAAACTGTTCTTGCCGCTGCAAGGGTCACCAAAGACAGAGCACTAAACGGAACGTTTGCAGAAAAGGCAACAGAAGTCGCCCCCGAGGGGGAGAGCACGGTTCACGTTCCAGGAAAAGAAACCGTCGTCGCCGATGCTGACATAGCCAAAGATACACCGGCAGGAACAACAGTCCCCGGCGGTCCGGGCAACGGCATGATGGGCGCCTGAGCCTCCGCATTTAGCTCAAATCCCCTGCAATTCTAAGGATTCCTTTACCCCGGCCTTATATGATAGGGTGTATCCCCCATAGACGGAGCATGATCCCATGTGCCGGTTTTTTCAGATTATATTGTTGATTTTCCTGCTGGGTTTTCCGGCTGCCGCCTTTGCGCAGCGGGGCTCGCCGGGCCTGCCGCAGGCAAGGGCCCTGCCGAACTGCGTGCAGGATGTCCGGCCCGCGATGGCCGACGAATACGGCGTGCGCAACGTGCAGGCTTTCAAGACGGCAAGCGCCTGGATCCACCACCTCCAGACGAACACCGAGGAAGGCTACGACCCCGGCATTATCGCCGCCCTGTTTCAGGCCAGCGAGCGCACGGGCACGGACTTCGACCTGCTGCTGCTGAAAGCCATACTGGAGAGCGATCTCGGCCGGGTGACGGTCGCACAAAGAAGCTCGGCGCGCGGCGTGTTCCAGTTTATCGAGCCGACCTGGCTGATCCTGATGCACCGCTACGGGATGGAGGCCGGCTTTCCGAACTACGCGTATAAAATCAGGATCAGCGCGCGCAGCGGCATCCCGCACCTGAAAGGGCCTGACAAGGCGCTGCGGCATGATATCCTTGCCCTGCGCCAGGATCCGTTCGTTGCTGCCTATATCAAGGCGCGGCAGGTACAGGAGGATACGGACGTGCTGCGGGCCTATAAAAAAGGCGACGCGGTCACGGCTACCGATCACTATATCGCCCATATGCTGGGCCTGCGGCTGGCGCGGGAGTTTTACGATTTGCTGGAAAAGGACTCGGTGCTGGCGGTGGCGCGCCTCAACATGCCGGAAATGCGCGAGGTGGCCAACAATCTTTGAGGCTTGCCCAGTAAGCTAATGATGTAGGTATTGGAG
>CAZKGT010000097.1:0-8609 GCA_964552285.1 uncultured Pseudobdellovibrionaceae bacterium
AGTAAACCTTTGCCTGTCAATGTGTTCTGATGCAGAGTCCGGTAGTGTGATCCCTTTTTATTTTTCGGGAGGGTATCGGTAGACAGCATAAAAATACAAAACTTTTATATTTTTCCGTTGGTTATGGTGCTGACTTTTATGCTGTTTGTGCCTGAGGCCAGTGCGCAGTGCACGGGCCTGCCGGGGACGGTTTGCCCGGACGGCACTGTTTATGCCGGCAAATTGCATACCGGTCAGAGCATATATGTACACACGCTGTGATGTCGGGCAGGCGTGGAACGGCACGAGTTGTACCGGGACGCGCGGTCATTATTCCTATCAGGCAAGATCCTACCCTGACGAAGAAATTGCGGGATTGGGGGTCATGAATGACGCAGACGGGCTGGTCAATTACAATGCTTCTTTAACTTCTGATGCACCACAACAGTTTCGTGCAATACGATATTGCGGCACTTTAACAGTCGGGGGGCATGGTGACTGGTATCTGCCTTCCCGGGTTGAGATGACCCCTATATATGAAAATCGCATGGCTATCGGAGGGTTTGATACAACGTCGCCTGACAGCTGGTACTGGACCTCTACACAGTTTGCCGGAGCGAATGCTTATTCTATCTATTTCGGACCGGATTCTGACAGGGAGTCGCTTTCCAGGAAATATATGGGGCTGAAAATGCGCTGTGTGCGCAGGCAATAACGAAAGAGATTTTCGTTTCCGGTATTCGGCTTTATTATGCGTCCATGATTGTTCTCCCGTATAAATCCATCACGCCGGTTATTGATCCTTCGGCTTTTGTTGCGCCGAATGTGCATGTTATCGGCGATGTTGCGATTGGTGCGGAGAGCAGCGTGTGGTTCGGTTGCACGGTGCGCGGGGATGTGAATGATATCAAAATCGGCTCACGCACCAATATTCAGGACCATTCTGTGATCCATGTCTCCTCAACCACGCAGGGAACCTATATAGGCGACGAGGTCACTGTGGGCCATATGGCGATTTTGCATGCCTGCACGATCGGCAACCAATGCTTTATCGGCATGCAGGCGTGCGTTATGGACGACACGATCATAGAGGACAGGGCGATGATTGCCGCCGGATCGCTGGTGACCTCCGGCAAGCATATTCCTTCCGGCCAACTCTGGGGCGGGCGGCCCGCTAAATATATGCGCGACCTGACCGACGAAGAGCTGGCGTTCCTGTCTTTTTCGGCAGAGCGCTACGTCAATCTCGCGGCAGAATACAGGCAGCAGATGTAGTTTTTAGCTTTCTATCTTTGGTGCCGGCTTTGGTGCCGTTTCTTTTTGTCCATAATTTTCAAAAAGAAATCGTGCTCTTGCAATTTGCCGGAGCAGCGCCTTTTCAAGCTGTTCGCCCTTTGCCGGGTTTTCGTGGTTTGTCGGAATGGCGTGCAGTACCTGTGTCATGTGCACAAAACCTGCGGCATGCGGAACAACGTTCGGGTAAGGTTTTTGTAAAGTGCGTGCGGGGTTATCGTTTTTGTCGATCAGGATGAGCCCGGCGTCGCCCTTAGGAAAGACGCGTTTGAAGGCGTTGATGAATGCGTCCTGAAACTCCATTGACCTGTCGTTGTTCCTATCGGAGAAAAGGAGGAAAACAGGTTTGTTCTTTGATTCCGCTACAACATTTATCATGAACCTGGCCGGTGTATTCGGAGGTAAGGTAAAAATTCCCGCACCTTCTGTTCCAGCAGGGTTTGTCGCTTGTTTCTCTGTTTGTATTGCAGATTCTGCGGCATGTGAAAAATGTGGTGCCAAAAGCATAACGGGCACAGCCAAAGCGGCCCCGAGAAGGGCGTTGGATCTCCTAGACATAATGTATCTCCCTGTATTTATTTGTATTTTTCTATCCGCCTTTTAGCAGATTCTTTTATCTTTGAAAAGGCGTCGTTCACAAAGCAGCCTTTTTCTTTCCTCAAATTGCCGGGATTATGCCCTTGGTATGCCATAAGGTTTGATCATGGTGGGGGTCATTTATGAAGGGATCACATCATGGAATCTGCTTGCCGTCCGCCGTTTATTCGCAAATCCGCCACACTTAAACTTTTCGCTGTCGGCACTCTGGCGCTGATGTTTTTGTTGCCGCTCAGTATGGTCCGGGAAACGATTCGTGAGCGGGCTTTTTACCGTGAGGCTGCGGTCGAGGGTATTTCGCAAAGCTGGGCCAGGGGGCAGACCTTGATGGGGCCCGTGCTGGTTATCCCTTACACAGAGGCTGTCGATGTCAAAAGTTACGATCAGGAACAAATGCGTCATGTGGTGCGCAAGGAAAAGCGCGAGCGGTTTCGTTATGTGTTTCCTGACACGCAGCAGATAGAGGCTTCCGTGGCACTGGAGGAGCGTTATCGCGGGATTTACAAGGTCCCGGTTTATCGTGCTTCGGTCGATATTCGCGGGGCATTTGATGCCGTTGATGATGCTTTCTTCAGGGAAGAGGGCCGAGAAGCCGGCAAGCCGTTTCTGTTTTTGAATATCAGTGATATTCGCGGCATTGCCGGCGATCTCAAGGTTCTTGTCGATGGGGTGCCACGGGAGGTTCGTCCAGGAACAGGGGTTCCGGTGGTATCTGATGGAATTCACTTTCCTGTCAGTATATTGGAGGAAGGTTCTCAATTAAAATCTTATGATATATCGCTTTCCCTGAAGGGCACAAAAACGCTTCAGTTTGTTCCAACGGGAAGATCCTCGAGGGTCAGTATGGAGTCTGAATGGCTGCACCCGAGTTTTACGGGACGCTACCTGCCTTCGGAACGGACGGTCGGCGAGGATGGTTTTTCTGCCGTATGGGAGACGAGCTTTCTTTCGACAAATACGGAGAGGCTGTTTAAAGACTGCGTGGAGCGCAATCAATGCAGCCCGTTTCAGGCGGGCGGGTTCGGCACAACCTTTTTCCAGCCGGTTGATGTGTATCAGAAAGTCCAGCGTTCGGTGAAATACGGGCTGATGTTTATTGTGCTGACCTTTTCCGTGTTTTTCGTGTTCGAGATCCTGAAGAAACTACAGGTGCACCCGGTGCAGTATATCTTTGTCGGCAGCGCGCAGGCTGTGTTTTACCTGCTGCTGGTTTCGCTTTCGGAGCATATTCCATTCGTGTGGTCTTATCTGGTGTCTGCGGCGGCTGTGGCTGGATTGCTGGGCTACTATGTCTCCCACGTATTGCGCAGTGTTTACTGGGGCGGCGTATTCGGTGGGATGATGGCTGTGCTGTATCTGGTGCTGTTCTTTATTCTTTTGTCCGAGGACTATGCGCTGTTAATGGGCTCGGGGCTGTTGTTCCTTGTGCTTGCCCTGTTGATGGTAGCGACCAGAAAGGTCAACTGGTACACGATCGGGCAAAAGGATGTGGGAACGGGGGAAATGGCGTCTTGAATGCGGTGGTTTCTATGCTACGATAGGGAGAATTGCCTAACAGGAGGCCCTTCTTGAAACGATTCTCCAGTTTATTGGCCATGTGTGCCGCCGGTGTGCTGTTGTCAGCTTGTGATACCGTAACCTCGATCTACGGGTCCGAGGATTTGTCCGGTGCGAATACCGTTTATGCCGATGCGCCGCCGCCTTCGCCGCCGGTGCTGTTTACAGATCCGGAGGCCGGTTATGCGCCGATGGCGCCGCAGGAGCGCGCAACGCTTGATGAAATTATACCGCCGCCGCTGGACGGGGCTCTGATGATGCCGCCGGGTGTTGCGGATACGCCCAATATCAATCTGCAGAATATTGCGAACGCCAGAGCCGGAGGCAGTGTTGAGGTATACAGCATTGATGAGCCTTTGCCGCCGGGAGTAACGCCGGGTCGTCCACTGCCGGGTGGTGTCTCGGGGGTAGCTTACAGTCAGGATGAGAGTGTGACGGTTTATCCGTTCGATGACAATCTGGCTTCCTATTACACCAGCCCCGGCCAGCCGCCCGGGCTGATGCCGCCCTCAGAGTCAAAGGCAGGATTTCTTTCGCCGTTTGACGATCAGGGACGTTTGTTGCCGCCGGCTGTGATGGAGGGCAGGAAGGTCGCTTCGATTGCAACGATGGTTGACAAGCTTCAGCCCGGCGAGCCGGTAAGGATTTATTTTGAGCATGATTCTTCAGTGCTGGGGTCAAGCGGTATAGAGGCGCTGGATGCGCTTGTTGAAGAGCTTAAGCTCTCCGGCGGTGATGTGGTTGTGCAGGGGCACGCTAGCAGACGTGCCGAGAAAAGCGATCCGGTTGACCGGAAAATCGTGAACCTGCGCAAGTCGATGGACCGGGCGCTGCACGTTACGAGCACGTTGATCGAAAAGGGCGTTCCCGCCGAATCGATCACGACGGTTGCCTATGGTGAGGTTCGCCCCGCTGAAGACGGGCAGGGCGAGAATGCAGAGAGCAAGAATCGCCGGGTTGAAGTGTATACGGACCAACCGCAATAATTTTCTGACAATCGGAATAGAGCAATGCCTGAACCGTATCGTATAGGAATCGCCGGGCTTGGGACCGTCGGCACCGGCGTCGTGCGTATATTGCAGGATAATGGTGAACTGATCGCCCGCAGGGCGGGGCGGCCCGTTGAGATTACGGCAGTTTCTGCGCGCAGCCGCGACAAGGACCGGGGCGTGGACCTGTCGTCTTATGCCTGGGCGGACGATCCGCAGGAATTTGTCACCCGCAATGACTGCGATGCGGTGGTGGAGCTGATCGGCGGAGAGGACGGTCCGGCAAAGGCTCTGGTTGAGGCGGCGCTTGGCAGGGGTAAGGCTGTGGTGACGGCGAACAAGGCGCTGCTGGCCCATCACGGGCTGGCGCTGGCCGGATTGGCAGAGGAAAATCAGGCGGCTTTGGCCTATGAGGCGGCTGTGGCCGGTGGGATACCGGTGATCAAGGCGCTGAAGGAGGGGTTTGCCGGAAATGAAATTCAGGCCGTCTACGGCATTTTGAACGGGACCTGCAATTATATCCTCACAGAGATGCGCGAAAGCGGCAGGCCCTTTGAAGATGTGCTGAAAGATGCGCAGGCCGAAGGGTATGCCGAGGCCGATCCGGGGCTTGATATTGACGGGATCGATGCCGGGCACAAGCTGGCGATATTAACGGCGCTTGCCTTTGGTGTGCGACCGGCATTTGCGCAGATGCGCATTCAGGGGATCAGGCACCTGACGGCGGATGATATCAGCTTTGCCGACGAGCTTGGTTACCGGATCAAGTTGCTGGGGATTGCAAGACGTTTTGACGGGCGGCTGATCCAGATGGTTGAGCCGTGTCTGGTGCCTCAGGACGGGTCACTTGGCTCTGTTGACGGGGTCTTCAATGCCGTCTTTACCGAGGGGGATCATGTTGGCAAGAATGTTTCTATAGGGCGCGGGGCCGGGGCGGGGCCGACGGCTTCGGCTGTGGTTGGCGATATTATTGATCTCGCGCGAGGCTTTAAAACGCCGGTGTTTGGTGTGCCGGCCAATGACCTGAGCAAGCCTGTATGGGCGGATGAGGGCGATCTCATCAGCCGGTTTTACCTGCGCCTGACGGTGCTCGACAAGCCGGGGGTTCTGGCCGATGTGTCGGCGATTTTGCGGGATCATAACGTATCAATTGAGGTTCTTTTGCAACGCGGGCGTGATCCGGAGCAGCCGGTGCCTCTGGTCCTGATTACCCATGATACAAGACAGCAGGATATCGAACTGGCCTGTGAGCTTATTTCCGGGCTGGACGTCGTGGAGGAGCCCCCCTGTCTGCTGCGCATTGAACAGGTATAGATGATCAGGAAGAAGATAGGCGTTTATGTGGATCACGGGGCAGGGGAGCTGTCGGCGGTGAGTATGCTTGGCGCGCTGGCTTCTTATGGCGAGGTTCACGAGATTGATATCAACGCGATCTGGAAGGGCAATATTCTGGCCAAGCTGGATGCGCTGGTAATCCCCGGCGGGAACGATACGCAGTACAGCCTGAAGCTCTATGGCAAGGTTATCGAACGCGTCCGTGAGTTTATCAAGGATGGCGGGCGGTATTTCGGCGTCGGGGCCGGGGCGCGCTTTGCCTGTTCAAAGACGGTATTCCAGGAAACGTTGCCCGACAGGATTTCCGGTCCGCGGGAACTGGCGCTGTTCCGGGGAAGTGCCGTTGGCTCCATTTACGAATTTGCCGGGCCGTATGACCGGACGACCAATACGGCGGCGGTGGTGAATTTGCGCATGCAGGATAATTCCCGGGCGAACTGTTTTTACTGGGGCGGGCCTTATTTCGAGGCTGCGCCGGATACTTCGAACTATCATGTTCTTGCCTATTACGATCTGCCTTCAGATATCAATCAGGCTATTATTGAGCTGCCGTTTGGTGATGGGCGTGTGATCCTGTCAGGTTGTCATCCCGAGATTTCAGGGGAGATGCTGGCGCGTTTTCTGGGCGAAAAAAAGAACGAAGTTTACTGCCGGATGATGATCCGCAAACTGGTGGATGGAGATGCAGCGCGCAAGGCGCTTTTGGAAAAACTCCTTGATCGCCTGTTTGGGTAGCCCCTAGCATTGGTAGATGATTCCCGATTCCGTACTGAATATCGAACAATCCCTGATGCGGGCGCGCTGGGTTTTTCCGGAGGTTGATCCGGATCATGTGGCGCGGATCTGCCGGACGCATGATGTGCCGGAGATGGTGGCGCATCTGCTGGCGGCCAGAAACGTGGCGGCGGAGGATGTTTCCGGATTTTTGCAGCCGACCTTGCGGGACAATTTTCCCGATCCGTTTTCCATGGCCGGGATGGAGGCGCTTGCCGAGGCGCTGGCCGATGCTATCGAGGGCGGGCGCAGGCTTGCCGTGTTCGGGGATTTTGATGTGGACGGGGCGACGTCTTCAGCGGTTCTGTGCCGTTTTTTCAGGCATTTCGGGCTGGAGGTGCCGTTTTACATCCCGGACCGCCTGACGGAAGGGTACGGTCCCAATACGGAGGCGTTCCGCAAGCTGAAGCAGGACGGGGCGGAGCTGGTCATTCTGGCCGATTGCGGGACCACGGCCTTTGATACGATCGCGGCGGCGCGGGAGATGGGGCTTGAGGTCGCTATTCTCGATCACCATGAGGCGGAGGCGCGCCTGCCCGAGGCCAATCATCTGGTTAATCCCAAGCGGCAGGACGATACGTCAGGGCTTGATATGCTGGCGGCCTGCGGCGTGGCGTTTATGGTTTGCGTGGCAATCAATGCGAAGCTGCGGGAGCGCGGATATTTCACCAAGAACGGCGTGGCCGAAGCGCCGCTTAAAAACTGGCTCGACGTTATCGCGCTCGGAACGGTGTGCGATATGGTGCCGCTGACGGGGGTGAACAGGCTGTTTGTACGGACAGGATTTTCATTAATGGCCAATACGTTAAATCCCGGTCTTAATGCTTTAATGGAGGTGTCGAGAGTCAGCGGTAAACCAAGCCCGTATCATGCCGGTTTTGTTCTGGGGCCGCGGATTAATGCGGGCTCGCGCGTCCATCAGGCTGATCTCGGGGCTAGGCTTCTGGTGACGGACGATGCGGAGGAAGCGCGCAATATTGCTTTCACGCTCGAAGACTGCAACGGCAAGCGCAAGGAAATACAGGCGCAGATGGTGGCTGAGGCCACCGGCATGGTCGAGGCCGGGGGGCTTGATCAGCATCCGGCGATTCTTGTCTCCGGCGAAGAGTGGCACCCGGGGCTTTCGGGGCTTGTGGCCGGTCGGCTGCGGGAAAAATACGGGCGGCCTTCGGTGGTGGTGACGTTTGCTGAAGGGATGGACGGCACGCTCGAGGGGCGCGGCTCCGGGCGCTCCGTGCCGGGGGTCAGCATCGCGCAGGCTTTTATCGATGCGCGAAACGAAGGGATTTTGCTCAAGGGCGGCGGGCACGCCATGGCGGGCGGGTTTACGATTGCGCCGGAGAGAATCGAGGATTTCCGGACTTATCTGTACGAGCATATTGCCGCGCAAACCGGGTCGGATGAACCGTCCGTCGAGTCGCTGATTGACGGCGTTCTGACGGTCAGCGGGGCTGGCACAGGGCTCGTGAACATGATCCACGACCAGTTCGGTCCGTTCGGGCAGGAGCATCCGGAGCCGCTCTTTGTTTTCCCGTCTGTGCGGGTCCACAGCGCCGATATTGTCGGCGATGGCCATGTCCGCGCCATGATCAGTGACTGGGAAGGTGGGCCGCGTATCAAGGCGATGGCTTTCCGCGCCGCCGATACGCCGCTCGGGCAGGCGCTCCTTAAGAACGGGCGTCAGCCGATGCACCTGGCCGGCGCGCTCAAGATCGATACATGGAGCGGGACCGAAAAGGTCGAGATACATATCCAGGACGGGGCTTTTGTGATCGGGCAGGCGGAGGCTGGTGAGAAGAAATCCGCCACACAACCTTTGGCATAACTTTCTTTCCTGTGTTTTATTGCAGTTGAGTTTGGGGTAGAGGGGGATATGTTGCGTGCTCGGAATGAACCTCTGACTATTGCCCGCCGCGGATTTTCTGACGGATACAGGGGAAACAGCCTTGCTGCTTTTGATCATGCGGTGAAGGCCGGGGCAGATCTGATTGAGACGGATGTCAGGCAAAGCCATGACGGCGTTCTGGTGAATAATCCGCAGATGGCAAGAGAGCGGCGAAACTCCTTTTTCCGCTTTGAAAAATC
>CAZKGT010000098.1:0-8587 GCA_964552285.1 uncultured Pseudobdellovibrionaceae bacterium
GGATTCCCTGTCTGATAATCCGGGACAGTCGGCAGCCTTGGAATATCTGAATGTTGATAAAGATATGTATGCGGTGGTGCATGCCGATGATTACGGCAGGCCGGACGATTTAAGCACCAAGGTTCCCAACCCGGATCATAGGCGTAATTTGCGCTCTTTTACGGAAATGAAAAAAATTATTGAAAGGGCAGAAGCCGGAGAAACAATAAACTATGAAAAACTTCCATATGCTTGGGGGGATATTGACAGCAGCCGTAGCGAATATGTTCAGTCTTACAAGGATATTTTGCGTCAGTACCGAGATGGAGAACTGAATGATAGTCAGGCGATTGGGTCATTCAGGGATCTGGCGGCTACAAATATGGAGGCCGACGGCACGACGCTTCAGGATAACAAGGTAGAGCAGGATCTGCGCAGGACAGCAGAATCGGAGTTCTCAAAGATGGCCGACCAGGTCAAGGCGGATATCAATCAGGAGCTTTCAGACCGCAAGGTCGATGCGCCGGCGCAGGATCGTGTGTTGTCGCAATAATTTCCTGCCAAAACCCCTTTGAAAGCGTATCAAAGCCGCCTATAGTGTAGCGCATGTCCGAGGCGCTGAAAGAGCTGGCCGATTATATCACCGAAAATCTGGAAGAGAGCGTGTTGTCTCACGCTTTTTTGCAGCAGGAACTTGTTGTCTGGGTGAAGCGGGAGGATGTTGCAAAGGTCCTTCAGTTCCTGCGCGATGATAAGGAATGCCAGTTTCAGATGCTGGCAGATATTTGCGGTGTCGATTACCCCGAACGGGAGGAGCGGTTCGAGGTGGTTTACCAGCTTCTATCCCTGCGTCAGAACCAGCGAATCCGGATCAAGCTCGCCGCTGCCGAGGAAACACCGGTGCCGAGTGTTGTCGGGGTATTCAGCACGGCCGGGTGGTTCGAGCGCGAAGTCTGGGATATGTACGGGATTGTCTTTGACGGCAATCCGGACCTGCGCCGTATTCTGACCGATTACGGGTTCGAGGGACATCCACTGCGCAAGGAGTTTCCTCTGACCGGCTATGTTGAGGTGCGCTACGACCCCGAACTGCGGCGCGTGGTGTACGAGCCGGTGCAACTGACGCAGGATTTCCGGAGCTTCGATTACCTCTCGCCGTGGGAAGGCATGACAGACGTGCAGCTTCCGGGCGATGAGAAGGCGATGAAGCCGGAGCATGGGTGGCGGGGAAAAAAGGAATAGGGTTTTAATGTGTCATCCCCGCGAAAGCGGGGATCTGGTTGGTGGTGAACCAAACAAAATTATGAGGAAGAGTTATTTCGTATACATTCTGACAACACACAAAAATACGGTTCTGTATGCCGGCGTTACGGGCAATCTGATGCAGCGTGTCTGGCAGCATAAGCAGGGTATGGTCGAAGGGTTTACAAAACGGTATAACGTTCACAAGCTTGTGCATTTTGAAGAATATGGGGACGTGAATGAGGCTTTACACCGTGAGAAATGTATCAAGAAGTGGGAACGGGACTGGAAGATTGAATTGATTGAGAAAGGTAATCCGGCCTGGAATGATTTGTATGCGTGATGAGCAAACAGATCCCCGCTTTCGCGGGGATGACACCATTTAAGTTTAGTTGGAAGAGTCGGAATGAATCCCGAAGCAACAGAAATCGTCGACGAGACGCAGATTAAGCCCTACACCATGAATTTCGGGCCGCAGCATCCGGCCGCGCACGGCGTGCTGCGTCTTGTGCTGGAGATGGATGGCGAGGTTGTCGAGCGGGCGGATCCGCATATCGGGCTATTGCACCGGGGCACGGAAAAGCTGATCGAGTATAAGACGTATACGCAGGCTGTGCCGTATTTCGACCGGCTGGATTACGTCGCGCCGATGAACCAGGAGCATGCGTTTGCACTGGCCACGGAAAAGCTTCTGGGGATTACAGTGCCGGAGCGGGGACAGTATATCCGGGTGCTGTATTGCGAGCTTGGGCGGATTCTCAATCATCTGCTGAATATCACGACCTTTGCGCTCGATGTCGGGGCGATTACGCCGGCGCTTTGGGGTTTTGAAGAGCGCGAGAAGGGGATGGAGTTTTACGAACGTGTCTGCGGGGCGCGGCTTCATGCCAATTATTTCAGGCCGGGCGGTGTGGCGTTCGATATGCCCGAGGGCCTTGCCGAGGACATGATGGACTGGTGCGAGAATTCTGTGCCCGGTGTGATCGACGATCTGGATGAGCTTCTGACGGAAAACCGCATCTTCAAACAGCGGACGGTGGATATCGGTGTTGCTACGGCTGCCGAGGCGCTCGACTGGGGCTTTTCAGGGCCGATGCTGCGCGGTTCCGGGATTGCATGGGATTTGCGCAAGGCGCAGCCCTATGATGTTTACGAGCGGATGCATTTCGATGTGCCGGTGGGAAAGACGGGCGATTGCTATGCGCGCTATCTGGTGCGGATGGAGGAGATGCGCCAGTCCGTGACAATGATGAAGCAATGCCTCAATGAACTGCCGGATGGCCCTGTAAAAGTTGATGATTTTAAAGTTTCACCGCCGCCGCGGGCGGAAATGAAACGCTCGATGGAGGCGCTGATCCATCATTTCAAATTGTTCACGGAAGGCTATCATGTGCCCGAAGGCGAGACATATACCGCCGTCGAGGCCCCCAAGGGCGAGTTCGCTGTGTATCTGGTATCGGACGGCAGCAACCGCCCCTACCGCTGCCGCATCCGCGCCCCGGGCTTTGCCCACCTGCAGGCACTCGATTTCCTCAGCAAAGGCCACATGCTGGCCGATGTGGTCGCGAATATCGGCTCCATGGATGTCGTGTTCGGGGAGATTGACCGGTAGCCTAAAGCCGTCATGCCCGCGTAGGCGGGCATCCAGAATCCGGTGACTCTGGACTCCCGCCTTCGCGGGAGTGACGTGCCAGATCACAAAAAGGGTTCTTAAAATGGCCAAAATGCTTGGCTCGTT
Organism: uncultured Pseudobdellovibrionaceae bacterium; assembly: GCA_964552285.1. Taxonomy (GTDB): domain Bacteria; phylum Pseudomonadota; class Alphaproteobacteria; order Micavibrionales; family Micavibrionaceae; genus CAZKGT01. The sequence goes on from CAZKGT010000098.1 coordinate 2,960, forward strand.
TGTCTATATTGTTACAAACAAAAGAAACGGAACTCTGTATACTGGCGTCAGTTCTGATCTTATCCAACGTGTCGGGCAGCATAAGGCAGGAGAAATTGACGGCTTTTTACAACGGAACGGCTTGAAAATGCTGGTCTGGTACGGAGTGCATGGTGATATTAATGAGGCGATCAAGCAAGAAAAACAGATCAAGAAATGGAATAGAAAATGGAAGCTGAGAATGATAGAAGAGTTTAATCCCTTTTGGCGGGATCTTTACGAGGAGCTTCTGTAATTCTGGATTCCCGCCTTCGCGGGAATGACGGGGGAAAATGAAAAAACAAATCGACCCAAACGCCGATTACCAGCCTAAAACCTTCGCTTTCAAAGGCAAGAAGAAGGTTGAGGATATCCTTTCCCGTTACCCGAAAGGCCGTCAGCGCAGCGCCATAATGCCGCTGTTAGATCTGGCGCAGCGGCAGGTGGCGGCGGAAGGAGAAAAAGCCGACCCGCCCCATGGCGGCTGGATTCCTGTGACGGCGATGGATGTGATTGCCGAAATTGTCGGCGAGCCGAAGATCAATGTTTATGAAGTTGCGACATTCTATTCCATGTACAACCTTGCGCCCGTCGGCGTGCATCATGTGCAGGTCTGTACGACGACGCCGTGCTGGCTGCGCGGGTCGGACGGTATCGTGAAGTCCTGCAAGGACAAGCTCGGGGTCGGGCCCGGCGAGACGACGAAGGACGGCAAATTTACCGTGAGCGAGGTCGAGTGTCTCGGGGCTTGCGTCAATGCGCCGATGGTCCAGATCAACGATGATTTCTATGAGGATCTCGACGAGAAAAATATGGGCGAGATTCTGGATGCGCTGAAGGCCGGAAAGAAGCCGGAGAGGGGTTCGCAAACGGGCCGCAAATGCTCGATGGCGCTCGGCGGACCGACTTCGCTGGAAGACCAGGCCAGGAAGGCCGGTGTTAAATAGAAAGAAGAGCAGGAGAATAACATGCGCGAAATACCGGTTACGTGGGGAATCGTTTTCAGGTTCTGGCTCAGTCAGCTCTGGAGGATGATTGTATATGTTTTTCTGGGGGCAATGCTGCTCGGTGTCGTGGTTGGTGTTATCGGTGGCATTATGGGGCTTGATCAGGAAACGATAACCGGTATAGCCACCCTTCTTGGCGCTGTCTGGGGATTCATTTTGGGGTTTGTGATTATCAAGCAACTCCTGAACCTGCGGACAAAGAAATGGCGCGTGGCGATTATTGAAATATAGTTGCTTTTTCGTTTGTTATAATTTTTCCGTTGAAATTCATTCTGGTTTTATGATAAACGCTCCCTCTAATCAGAACAGGGCGGTTGTGTAATTCTTGCAACGTGCAATGTTATTCAAGAGGGATTTCAATGGCCGGGACAACCGGAAGACCAAAGGTTCGCAGAAGCCTTCAGAGATTTATCGCTTCCGGAGATCTTTCAGATCGCCAGGTTGCGCTTGTCTGTGAATTCGACCGGTTTCTTTCAGAGCATTTTCCCAAGGCGGGCAAGGTAGAAAAAGCCGGAGAGTCTACGGAAAGAGCGAATGTCGATGACGTTCGTGAGGCCTATGCCCGCTGGAAATCCGAACAGGTCGGTTTTGTAGAGAGCGATCATAACGGCGATCTTTTTTCAACCATTGGTGAACTGGAACGCCGTTTTGGCCGCTCCAGCAGGAATTACCGCCAGGTCTTCCATACAGCGCCGCGGCCCACCTTATCTTTTGAGGTTGTAAGTGGGGCGCCGGTAGAGGCATTGACTCCGGCCGTCACGCAGGCGCTTTATGTTGATCCTAACAAGCCGGCAAAAGAGAAGGCCCTGATTTCGGGGGCTGCCGGGGTTGCCAATGACACGGTTAATGAAGGTGAGGCTTTTCGGGCAGGCGAAGTTATCCCTCCCGGTGAATTTGTCGAGGGCGTTGACGGAACGAGAACCGTTGTCCCGTTTGAACCGAAAAAAAGAGGGTCTGTCTTACGCCGTTTCATGATGGTGGCTTCGGCTGCGGTCATTACCGGTCTTGCTTTCTTAGGGACCCCTACCGAGGCAGTTGATGCTACTGCGGATAACAGTGGGACTTTACTTGATACGTTTTCTGAGGCGGCGGCCTTGCCTGCTGACAGCGTTGTTCAGAGCCATTCGGTTGTTAAACAAACTGAACCTCCCACAGTCGAAGAGCTTGTTTTGGCCTCCATACCGGAAAAGGGGTATGCGGAAGGTGAGGATATTTCAGGCGGCGTGACCAAGAATGATATTACGTTCAGGCTTTCTTCGAAAAGCAATGTCGCTCGTTCGCAGGCCCTTACGGATGTCGGGCATGCACTCTTTAACGGGGATTATGATTTCAGCCAGGATGAAAAGCTGGCCTTCGATGCCACGAAGAGGGCAACTGAGCTGAACCCGAAGAACGGGCAGGCATGGTTCAATCTCGGCTATATGGTCTACACCAGCAAAACGGCCTATGAAGACGACGATACCCGGACGCAGACGGCCGCCAAATACCTGACAAACGCCCTTGAAAATGGCTATGACCGCGCGCGGAATATTCTTGAAACAATGGTCAAGCGCGGCTGGATCGAACCACCGCAGGTACTGCAGGATATGTGGGCGAAGGAGGCTGCGGCGGAGAAGGCAATGTCTGGCCCCGGTCCAGATTTTGAAACAGGGCACATAAAAGCCAGTTTTACAGTGAATGTGAATTGTCCCGAGAGGCTTACTTTCAGGACGCAGGCTTTTGAGAAGATGTGGGTTGATTATGAGGTCAAAACCGGGTGCCGTGTCGTTCAGCCGCGTGGCGTATGAGGCGTGGCTGGTTTTTAATAATTCTGATAGACAAGGCGCGTTTTTTTTGATAATACGCGAAGATTAGAAAGGAAAAGATTATGTCTACACTTAAAAAGGGAGTGGCCGCATTGGCTGTTGTGTTTGCTGTTGTGCACGGGGAGCCGGCCAAGGCGGAGTCAGCAGGTGCGCATTTTCACAGTGTGGATGTTCCTGGAAGTAATCTCAACACGAAGATGTACTTGCTGAGGTTACAGCAAGAGCAAGCAAGAAGAAAAGAAGAACAAAAGCGCAGAGACGACGGTTTTTACAAAGCGCCCACCACCAATATTGGCACTTATGATGGTAGTAACAAAACTCATATTGGAAACGCGGACACAGTTTATACAGCAGGGTCCGGTCCTTCCGTCACAAATGCCTGGGGCAATCAACAAAGCATTATTCAGGAATGCGTTGGTGGCGCGGATTGCGTTGCAGATATTGACGGGAAGGTGAGCGGTTCTGAGGTCGGGGCCAAGACAAATCTCCAAGGGAACAATATTGGATCAGATGGCCGTTCGTATGGTCAATATGGAACTCAACCCAAATAAAACTCAACCCAAATAAAAACGAAAAAGAAAAGAGGGAAAAACCATGAATACATCTTATCAATTACCAGCGTTAGTTTTGGCATCAACTGTCGCCCTCAGTGCGTGCACAGGTACCGGTACGGGTGAGACAGCTAGGCAATCATTGTCGGGACTTGGCGAGGATACGGCCTACACTTTTGACAAAGTGACGGTGCCCCATGCATCTGCACTTAAATGTCTTGCTGGAAAATGGCAACAGGATCCTTTGCTAAGAAGGGCTTCTATTGCCGTCGGCGAAGTTGATGATGATTCCGATAAGGCTAATTTTGAGTATGGCGACGGTTTTCTTCTGCCGCAGGGCAATTCTATGTCGATGATGGCCAGAGGGTTGCTTCGAAATGCCAACTTTTTTGTTGTGGAAAGGGATCCAGAGACTCTTAATATTATGATTAGAGAACAGGAACTTGGAAGAATGACGGCAAGGCAGGCTGGTAATGTAATAAATACATATCCGGGATATGTTAATCCTGGCCGGAAGATTGGGAATACCGGTGAGACTGTTGCCTTCGATACGGATGGCATGTTTCCTGCGGCCCTGGTTTTTACAGGCTCTATGAGCTTTGATCCCGCTTTTGTCGTAGCCGGGGCGGGCGTCAATGTTTTTGGATATGGCGGTGAGGTCAAGGAATTTACTGGTAAACTGACTTTGCATTCAGGTTTGACGAATGTCGGGTCAGGTGAAGTTCTTTCCACGCATACGGAAAGAAACAGAACAAAAGGAACGTCAAATGGCGTTGATATTCTCACATTTGAGTTAGGTGGGTTTTTCAGTGCCGGGGCTGGTATTAAGGTTGATACGCCGCTGGCATATGCAGTTGAGGTCACGATTGCAGAAGGTCTTGCTCATACGATTGCCAAGATGACGCCTGGCGGGGATGAGTGTTTGCCGAAAAATGTAAGTGATGCAAGTGCTGAGGGCGAGATTCTGTCGTCGAATGATAGTGAGCGTGACGATGACAAAGACAAAGTTTCCGGATCTCAGTTTGCGCTCGCAAGAGAGGAAATTATTTCTCCCAATGACAACGGGCAGAATGATATCCGTTCACAACATTACAAGGTGGTTGCCTTTGTCCGGGCAGCCGATGAGGCGGGTAATCCGATGAGTGTTATGGCTACTGTACCGGAGCAGGTCGCAGTTGACGCGGGATTTGATGACATGCACTTGAGGGCGGCCTAGGATTTTTTGAAGTTTAGAAAATAATGTCTGTTATGTCAGGCAGGGTACTTAGTCTGGGGCTATTGAATATCAAACAAACAGGAGACTTATGATGTCTATGGGTAAATTAGGAACGGCAGCAGCTGCAGTTGCACTTGCTGTTACGTTTGCCGGTGAAGCCGGAGCGACATGCAATGCTTTTTCACCTTGTAACACAGATGAAATTAAGCAAAGGGCGACATGGACGCCTGTAATCGTTGATACAAATGCACATGGATCTGTTGTCAATGATTCTACGGTAACTGGTCTTGCTCGCACCAATGCAGTAGATGTGCGAGGCACCGGGCGAGACACTATCATTGATCAGGAGTCTGTTGGAAACCGTGTCCATGGGACTCTTGGACTGGATTTTTCGCGTCTAACCGATTCCTTCGCGTCGAACTTTGCCGCTGATCAGGATTCTGTCGTGATCGGTGCGGGCCGGGTTCGTATTGATCAGGATAGCTGGGGGTCAAATGTTTTTGCTGGAACAGGGGCGGATTTTACGCGCATTGAGGACGGTTCCCTTTCAAATACGGCCTTGGGGAACAGTGCATATGTAGACGGTTCAGGACCGGCAAGAATCTTTCAGAACTTTAATGCCGATCCTGCCGCTGTACTAAATGTTAGGGGCTCAAACATCTCGGGATCATCCATCAGGAATGAAGGCGGGGCCAATATTGCAACCATTAGAACGGATGTTTCCCCTCGTTAAAAGCCAACATTATGTATTCCAAAGAGGCCGGAGGATTTCCCGGCCTCTTTTTTTGTGCGGGCCTGAAAATTCTTGCCTCGCCTGCCTAAACCCTTATGTTAGGGGGAGCTTATAACACGGGCTTTTCCTATGCTTGCTGACAAAGATCGAATATTCACCAATCTGTATGGCTGGGAGTCTCATGACCTGAAGAGTGCCAAGGCGCGCGGGGACTGGGACGGGACCAAGGATTTTATTGCCAAGGGGCGCGACGCCATGATCGAGGAGGTCAAGAAATCGGGCCTGCGCGGTCGCGGCG
>CAZKGT010000099.1:0-3517 GCA_964552285.1 uncultured Pseudobdellovibrionaceae bacterium
CGGCAAGCGGCCCGTATCTATGGGCATTAGCGAGTCGGCCTGACGGAAAGGAAACAGAAATGGACATCAACGTCTTTCTGACAACACAAGCCTCACAAGGGCAAACAGGGAAACAAACCGGAGCCATCCCGGCTGCGACCGGCAACGGCCAGGGTATTTTCGGCGCGCTACAGGGCCTGAATTTCATGGATCTGATTTTCGCGCGGCTGGCGGAAACGCCGAAAGAGGCCGGAACCGCCGAAGGGGCTCCTGAAGATACGCCTCTAAAGTCCAACAACCCGACCCTGATCCCGCTTTCCGGCCTGACAGTAACAGAGGCACAGGATAACTCTGCCCTGCCCGTCGTCATCGAAGGAAACGGCGAACAGGCACTGCTGGTGACACTGGAAGACAGCAAAGGCCTGCTGGCAAATGTGCATCGCCGCAAGCCTTTCATCGAAGCCCTTGAATCGCTTCTGGCCGGTGTGCCGGAAGGTGAGAAGCCTGCCATTGACGTTCAGCTTGGCAACCTTGTCCGCAAGGCCGATCTCGGCGCTTCCGCAGACACAAAAAGTTTCCCGGCACTGGTTTCAACCGGTCTTTCGCCGGAAGAGCTTGAAACACTGATGGAGCAGTTCGGACGCGATGTGCTGCAACAATATGAGGGCAATGAGAATGTTGAAGGCGTCATGATGGGCGTTGTCAAAATCATGCCGCCGGAATCGCATGCGCCGTTCGATGCCATCCTGATGCCAAGAGCCCTGTTCGTCCAGAAAACGTCCGGGAACAGTGCCGGCACGGATATTGAAGCAGGGATAACGGGATCAGATACTGATACTGAAGAACCGATTGCCGGTCTGGCAGCGGCGGCGAACACAATGCCAAATCCCCAGGCAGTTCCAACGCCAGCGCCGACCGGCACCCCGCTCACAACTCCGGCAGGCACAACAGATACGCTGGCCTCCCAACTAAACAGCCTTATCGTCGGCGGCGATGATAACGCCTACGTTCCGGACATGAAGGCTGGCGAACAGGTCGCTTTTGGCAAGGATGCCGGACAGCAGCAAGCGCCTGCACAGAACAACGGAGCGGTGCAAAACAGCACAAATACGATTGCTCTGGCAGGCATGGTGCCGCTGACAGAAAGCGAAATGACGGTGTTCAGCCAGTGGTTCAACTCTCACCTTGAAGAGATGGGGCTGCATCCGCTCGGTAACAACCTGACGAATTCCGCAAACTTTACGCAGCTTGTCACGCAGGCGCAGCATGCCGCCTCGCCGCATCCGGCCTCGCAAATGGTCGCGGCCACGATACAAAAGGCCGCCAGTGCGGACGGCAACAGCAGGTTAACCATCCAACTCGACCCGCCGGACCTTGGCCGCGTCGAGGTGCGGATGGAGTTTGGCAAAGACAAATCAATGAAAGCGCATCTGGTGATCGAAAAGCCGGAGACATATCTGATGCTCCAGCGCGATGCGCAGCTTCTGGAACGAGCACTGCAGAATGCGGGGCTCGAACCCGGCCAAGACGGCCTCGGGTTCGAGTTAGCCCAGGATGGGCACGAATTCGGTCATGACGGAGGTCATGACGGCAGCGCCGGCGGACATGCCGGCGGCGGCAGCGGCGGCGAAGAAGCCAGTGAAATAATCGAGGCCACCATGAACTGGTACGTGGATCCGGATACCGGGCTCACGCGCTATGACCTGCTGGTCTAAAGGAGAGATGAGATGACGTCCGAAGTAAACATCAGCACTGCTATCAATCAGCAGCAGAAAACAACGCTGACCGATCAGAAACTGGCGCAGGATTTCGACCAGTTCCTGAGCCTGCTGACGACACAGCTCCAGAACCAGGATCCGCTGAACCCAATGGATTCGACGGAGTTTACCAACCAGATCGTCCAGTTCAGTCAGGTCGAACAGCAGATCAACACGAACCAGAAACTCGATAGCCTTGTCCAGCTACAGCTCTCCAACGCCTTCGGCGCGTCGCTCGGCTACGTCGGTATGGATGTGAAATATGTCAGCGGCGAGTTCAATTATGACGGTGAAAATCCTGTCGAGCTGACATACGCTCTCGATACTTCGGCAATCAGCGCGCGCATTCATATCGTGGATGAGAGCGGAGCAACAGTCTACTCGCAGGAAGTGGAGCGCGACTCCGGAGCCCACGACTTCGTCTGGGACGGCACGACAACCGGCGGCGCCCCGCTGCCTGAGGGCACCTATCAGGTGCGAATTGATGCCTTCGATATTGAAGACGAGGAGATCAACGTTTCAACCGTCGTGAAAGGCAACGTGTCCGGCGTGGAAACGCAGGGCGGCGCGATTTACCTGATCGTGGGTGAACGCGCGGTGCCGCTGTCCAACATTATTAATGCGCAGCTACCCGAGGAAGAAGTGGCGATCACCGAAGAAGATCCGCCTGCTGAAGAAGGTGAAGGAGGTACCGGATGAGCTTATTCGGAACACTCAATATCGGCGCAGCCGGGATGATGGCGCAATCAAAGTCGACATCCCTGATCTCCCAGAACGTCGCCAATGTCGGCTCCACCGGCTACAAGCGCTCGGAAGCGGCCTTTTACGACCTGGTGACCGTGCCAAGCCGCACAGCCCCATCCTCCATGCTGCACGGCGTAGGATTCACGAGGGTCCTGAGGGCCGACCAGCAGGGCGATCTCCAGCAAACGAATTCACGCACGGACGCGGCGATTTCCGGCAACGGCTTTTTCGCCGTCAAAAACAACGCCGATCCGGCGCTGGACTTTTTCTATACGCGCAACGGCTCATTTACCGAGGATAACGAAGGATACCTGCGCAATACGGCGGGATTTGTCCTTTACGGCTGGGCCCTTGACGGGTCGGGCAATGTCACCGGCGGAACCGACACCGGCTCGCTTGTGCCGGTTGATGTCGACGCCTTCGACCAGGTACCGCTGCCGACCAGCCTTGCCGCCATGGACCTTAACCTCAACGCGGCCGAGACCGATATCGACCCGCATACCCTGGCTATTCCGGCGCAATTGCCGGTTTCAGACCAGCCGGCAAGCTTTGCGCGCTCCCTGACCGTCTATGACGGCATCGGTGAAGAGCGTCAGGTCTTGTTCGAATTCCGCAAGATTGTCGGACCTATGGCGCATTTCACATCGGGCAACAACAACCAGATAGACCTGTTGCAGGCGTTCATTCCGACATCGGGCACCGGGCCGACGAACGGCATTGCAGATGGTGACGCTTTCACCGTTACGGCAGGCGGAGTCACCGAAACCTATACCTTCGTTGCCGAGGCCACCGGAAACGACACGGCGACCAACCAGGTCGCCACCCTGCAGGGGCTTATCAGCGCGCTGAAGGATCACGGCGGCGGCGGCGTTCTGACCGCACAGCGCTCGGAAAGCGGGCGTTTGCTGGTGCAGGCTGCCAGCCCGACGGATACGATTACGCTGGCCGAGCCGGGACCGGGCACGCCGCTATCCGGGGCGAACACCCTGAGCATTATTCCCGACCCGGACGGACCGGACTTTGTTTACGAGCCGGAG
>CAZKGT010000099.1:3527-8569 GCA_964552285.1 uncultured Pseudobdellovibrionaceae bacterium
TCGCCAACCCGGACCAGCTGGACTTCCCGGCCTTTTCCAACACCACCGACCCGAATACGCAGGGCTGGTGGGAAGTGCGGGTGATGATCCAGGACCCGACGGACCTTGTAAACGGCTCGATGGTCGAAATCCGTAAAGGGCTGATGAATTTTGACGGCACGGGCGCGATGAACGCGGTTGCCAATGCAAATGGCGGGGTTTCGCTGGACCTGTCCAATATTAATTTTGATGCCGGCCAGAGCGGTGAAGAGATCAGCGTCACCGTGGATGTCGGCAACATCACCCAGTACGCGGGCGGCTACAACGTCCTGTCTACAGAGCAGAACGGCGCCGGGATCGGCGACCGCGTGGGTGTCGAGATATCCCGGAACGGCACGGTTTCCGCGCTGTTTTCGAACGGCGTATCGCTGGATCTGTACCGGATACCCGTCGCCCTGTTTAACAACGCAAACGGACTGAACGATGTTTCGGGAACCGTTTTCAGCGAAACGGAAGGTTCCGGCGTGCCGATTTTGGCCGAAGCCGGACTTGACGGCGCCGGGCTGATCCAGACCTCGACGCTGGAGAACTCGAATGTCGACCTCGCCGACGAGTTCGCAAAGATGATCGTCAGCCAGCGGGTTTACTCGCTGAACTCGAAGGTCATCAGCACGGTCGATGACATGACGCAACTGATTGCACAACTGAAACGATGAGGAACCAACACTTGGATACTGATTTAAAGAAAGAAGGAGACAGACTATGAGCTTGTTCGGATCACTTTTTACCGGCGTGTCGGGCCTGAACGCCCAGACCCAGTCGACAGCGATGATATCCAATAACATCGCCAACGTCAGCACGACGGGCTTTAAACGCTCGGAGGCTGCATTCTTCAGTCTTGTTACCACGGAAAGCCGCTCTTCACGGTTTTCGCCGGGTACGGTTTCGGTCAACCGCCAGCAGCGGGTCGACCAGCAGGGACCGATCCAGCAGACCTCGTCCTCGACGGATGCAGCGATTTCCGGGAACGGGTTCTTCACGGTCAAGCGCTCGACCGACAGCGGACAGGAGTTCCTGTACACACGGAACGGCTCGTTTAGTGAGGATTCCCAGGGACTTCTGCGGAACACGGCCGGGTTTGTCCTGTATGCGTGGCCGCTGGATGCGAACGGCGACCTGCCCGCCAACCAGGGCGACCTGACCTCGCTGGTTGCCGCGGACGTGGCCTTCCTTGGCGGCCTGACCCGCCCGACGACAACGGCCGAGATCGCACTCAACCTCGATGCGGACCAGGAAAACTACGATACGCACGCGCTGACCACGCCGACGGAACTGCCCGTCCAGAACCAGCCGGCTCACTTCTCGCGGGGCCTGACGGTTTTCGACGCACTGGGATCGGCGCAGACACTGACCTTCGAATTCCGCAAGATCATCGGACCGATGGCGCACGCCGCCACGCAGGCGGCAAGCCTTGACCTGACAACCTCGCTGACCGACCCGGCGCTGCTGTCCGGCATGGCCGCAGGCGACCAGTTCTCGATCACCATCGGCGCGACGACACGGACCTATGACGTAGGCGTTGCCGCGGGCGGCGACGTCACCGTCACGACGGTCCAGGAGCTGATTGCCGACGTCAATACGCAGTTCGGCGGCGGCGGCGTGCTTGAAGCGCGGCTGAACCAGAACGGCCGGATCGTCTTCCAGGCGGTCGACCCGACAGACATCATCACCTTTGCGGACGTCACCGGTACGCCGCTGACGGGCGGCAACACGCTGAACCTGTTCACGGACCCGGGCGACGGCGACCTGACCTTCGATCCGGAAGCCGAGTTGCAGGCGCCGTTCACCACCTACCCGTCCCAGTCGGACTTCCCGTCCTTCGCCAACGTCGTGGACCCGAATACGCAGGGCTGGTGGGAACTGACGGTCCTGCACCCGGACGGCACGACGCTGAGCCAGGGAATGCTGAACTATGACGGCGACGGCACGCTGAACGCCTCCCCGGACTCTGACGGCAATATCGATCTCGAACTGGCCAATATCGACTGGGGCAACGGCTCCAACCTTCAGGATATCGAGATCGACGTCGAGCGCTTCAGCCAGTTCGCCGGGAACTACGATGTGATTTTCTCCGACCAGAACGGGGCCGAGCTTGGCCTGCGGACCGGCGTGGGGATCACCCGCGAGGGCATCGTCGTGGCACGGTTCTCGAACGGGGCATCGGCGGATCTGTATAAAATCCCGCTGATCACGTTTGCGAACGCCAACGGCCTGAACGAGGTTTCCGGCACGGCCTACACCGAAACGGAAGAATCGGGCGAGGAAAACCTGCGCGAGGCCGGTAAAGGCGGCGCGGGCTTTGTCGAGCCCAGCACGATCGAAGCCTCGAACGTGGACCTTGCGGACGAATTCGCCAAGCTGATCGTCTCGCAACGGGCCTTCTCGGCGAATACAAGGGTCATCAGCACCGTCGACCAGATGACGGATGACCTGATCAGGTTGAGGTAATAGGTTGAGCTGCGAGTAGAGAGCGGCGAGCTTAGAGCTATAAGCTCACAGCTCCAGGCTCACAGATCTAAGCTGCACTCCAGAACGGATGAAGCCGCCGGGCGCGCCGGGAAACGTGAAGAAAACACCCATCCCCCCGGCGCGCCCATTTTTTTGTTCTCTCCAATATTACCTCTCCCCCGTGGGGAGAGGTCGGACCGAAGGGACGGGTGAGGGGGATATAATGTCCGAAGGACAATATTGACTAAAGAATCCATATGCCCCTCACCCAACCCTCTCCCCGCGGGGGAGAGGGCTATAAGGGTACACCTGTGCACAAAGTGTTTTTTCTAAAGACTTTTTTAACAGGTATGGTAGTATTATAGTATAAGCCGCGGGAAAGCGGCCTTTGATACATACAAAGGAACCCTAGGAAAGGAGACCCTGTTATGACTTCCGATGTCGTTTTGACGGCAGCATTGAGGAATAACCTCTTATCGCTGCAAAGCACACAATCCCTTATTGATACAACCCAGTTCCGTCTGGCCACAGGCCGGAAGGTTAACTCCGCTCTCGACAATCCGCAGAACTTCTTCGCCGCGCAATCCCTGAATAACCGCGCAAGCGACCTGACGCGTCTGCTGGATGGTATCGGACAGAACATCCAGGTGATTAAAGCCGCCGACATTGGTGTCACGGCCCTGACCACTCTGGTTGAACAAGCCGATTCGGTTGCCCAGTCCGCACGTGACGCGCTGGCTCAGGGTACGTCCGAAGCGAAGGTTACGGGTGACCGTGATCTGAGAGGAATCGATGACCTGACAACCCTTAGCGGCCTTGATGGTGGTGATGTCTATACCGTCACCCTGTCCATTACCGATGAAGACGGCCAAGCCGAAGCAATCGGTGCATTTGGTGCTGCAAGTGGCGCCAACGTTTCCATTACGATTGCCGCGAACGACTCGATTGATGACCTGATCAATACAATCAATGACATCAATCTTGATGACGGTGCCGGTCAGGCCGAAGGCGGACAAGCGTTTGAAGCCTCGCTCAATGAAAGCGGATTTCTGGAGATCCGGACACTGAATGGCGGTAACTTCAATATCGATTTTGTCGATACCACCACTGATGCTGATACTGAAAACCTTGGCATTGCAAACGCCCTGGGATTTGGCCAGATCGCTCGAATTGTTGAAGACGGCGCTGGTGCCAACAACGTTGAATTGACATCTATTGCAAACGTGTCCCTCACATCGTTCCAGTTCTTCCGGACGGTTGGCGGCGCACAGGAAACCGCCGTACGCAGCACGACACTGGACAACCTTGTTGATGGGACAGGTCTTAACAACTACTTCGGAAACCTTGATGACGCTGCTGATGATTATACACTCAGCGTTAATGGCGGCACGACCGTAAACATCAACCTCACCGATACAGCTACCGGCAACCCTCTGACAGTTCAGGACTTCATTGATCAAATCAATGACAGCGATGTCTTGAATGAATTTATTAGTGCTGGTTTCGACGATGCAACAGGCCAAGTTGTCATCACGCCAATTAGCGCTGAAGTTCAGAGCATTGAAATCGGTGTAACCAGTGGCGCAGCAGCAGATGCCAGCTTTGGCTTCGGTCTGAAAGACAGTGATCCGTTTGGTGGTACGGCTTTGGCAGCCGCTGGTGGTAACGCTGAACGCGAAACCATTCAACTTGCTGCCGCCGCGGCACAACTTGCTGAACTGGAAGTCGAGTATGACAATATTCGTGATCAGATCGACCAGTTAGTGACCAACGGTGATACCGGTTATCGCGGTACGAACCTGCTGCTTGGTGATAATCTGAAAACGTTCTTCAATGAAGATCGGACCAGTTCACTGACCACGGAAGGTACAACCTTTACGGCTGATGGTCTCGGCTTGAACCTCGCCAACTTCACAAGAGAGACTGCGGTTGACAACGCACTGACCGAAGTTCGGGCGGCGCTGGAAAGAGTCCGGGCTTTTGGTACGACGCTGGCCAACGACCTGAACATCATTCAGACGCGCGAGACCTTCACGCAGAGCACGATCAATACGCTGACCGAAGGTTTGGACAAGCTGACGATCGCCGACCAGAACGAGGAAGGCGCCAAACTGCTCGCCCTGCAAACCAGGCAGCAGCTCGGTGTGACATCCCTGGCTCTGGCCTCGCAGTCACAACAGTCCATCCTGAGACTGTTCTAATAAAGTTAAGGATCACCCGATCCAGATTAAAGACCGGGCAGAACGCCCGGTCTTTTTTTTACCTCTCCCCCGTGGGGAGAGGTCGGACCGAAGGGACGGGTGAGGGGCATGTAAGGTCCGAAGGACAATATTTGATTAAAGGATTTATATGCCCCTCACCCAACCCTCTCCCCGCAAAGCAAAACGAAGTTTTGTTTGCATCAATTGATGCGAACAAGCCCTGCGGGCTTGCTTCGCGGGAGAGGGCTTTATGTCGGGGAGGATATGTACGGGCCTACTGCGCCGCAGGCGCTATAAAAAAAGGGGCTATTCCATCTAAGCACTGATGCTAGGATGGAATTATGTACGAGAGAA
>CAZKGT010000100.1:0-8556 GCA_964552285.1 uncultured Pseudobdellovibrionaceae bacterium
TTTGAAATTCCAAAAACAGAAGAAAAAACACCTACTTTTGCAACAGGTCTATTATGGACCCACCTATCCATATTGTCGAGCGCATTGCGGGCGGGTTCTCTGGCTTTTTCATCTCTTTTTCTGGCTTCTCCATAAGGGCTGGCTTGTTCTATTGACACATTCCGCATGCAATTTTCGTACAGGCCATTTGTCAATCTTTCGAGTATTACTCCGAAATGCTTGTTCAGAGTTTCTCTGTTGTTCTTATTTACTTCTGGTTCTTGCTGGTTCTCCGCTTGTTCGAAGCAGCCGTCTATGCGGGCAAAAAGGTAAGCGGCTGTTTTTATTTTGTCTTCCGGACTTTCCTGTGCGTCAATTTGTTCGGATATCTTTCCCCATGCCGCAGCGAATAGTTTTCCATTGTCCGGCGCGCGAAGGAAAATCCGGGTTGTGGCGTCGGCAACATTTCGCGACCGGTCGTTTGCATCACGGCTTTTTGGAAAACGCCTTGCAAACTCCCGGGCGGCAAGGCCATCGAAGTCCGTATTGAAATGTTCGATCTTGTCGTCGCTGATTTGGCTCATATGGCCCAGCACAGTGGCCAGTTCCCCACTATTTACGGCCTGATCCAGAAATTCATTTAGTTTTTTTGCGCGCCGATCACCAAAACCATCTTTGTGCCTGTGTATATCGTTTATGGTCCTGAGCAAGACCGGCAGAAGCGGAATGCGACTTTCTCCATATTTTTTTTTAAACGGCTTAACCGCTTCTATCGCCCGCTCTATTGCTCTGGTTAATAAACGAAATGCCATGATAGCCCTCCAATATAAGCGCAATAATTAAATCCCTACGTAGAATACAATTATTTTACTTAATTAGCAACCAATTAATTATGTTAATTATTTTGTTGGGGCCTGGCTGCACGCCGGCTGTGTCGGCGTTATTGCCGATTTTTCGGGTATTAGGACGGTTTTGGCCGGATTGTGGGGATGGCGCCTGGTGTCGGGAGTATATCCGGTGCTGCTTTTTTGGTGACCTCGGTATTAACGCTCCAGGGCTGAAGTGTTTGTGCGGCCCCACCAAATGCTGCCGTTGTGCCGATCCCCATGTCATCCAGAAGCGGCGCGGCCGGTATGTTGCTGAGATTGGCGGTTAACCGGACAACGGCTCCGTCATGGAATGTGTATTCAATATCGATGACTTTGGTGTCTTCGTCATAGGCGCAATTTATATCCGCCAGCCCTGATTCAAGATGCGGCGTGATTTTTTCGTTGCGTTCGGCAATCAGGGTTCTGGTTTCCTGCCACACCGGATTGGCGCGAATATCGTCCGGCCTTTGCAGTTTTGAGTTCTCGAACGTTTGCCATTCCAGCGGGTTTGGGATTGTCTCCCGTATCCTGGGGTCCGCAAAGTTGGGATCGTTGGCGAACTCATCCCTGCGGCCATTTACAACGCCTGCGCGGCAGTTTTCGTCCTGGAAGCTGCAAAAGAACTGGTGGGGCGTTGTTGCTCCGTATTCTTCGCCCTGGAAATCGCAGGGAATGGTGGGGTTGAGGTACAGCAGCCTTCTGAGAGACGACATAATTTTCCCGCCCTCAGGATTATCCTGAAGGAGGGTTCTTAATCGTTCTCCGAAAGCCCTGTTGCCTATCTGGTCGTGGTTCTGGAGGAAATTGACGGTAGTTGCAGGATCAAAAATACCGTTTCTGTCTTTTGCCGTAGTTTCCTCGTTCCTTTTGCTGTCCTCTATATTAAAGGCCATTCCCTCGGCAAGGCAGTGGGCAACGGTGGCGATCGGCGCTTTTCCGTATTTCTCGTAGTAATTGAAGGTTTCACCTGTGACCAGAACGTGAAGGGCGTGGTGAAGGTCGTCGCAGATGGCCGCATGAAATTTTGTTTCTTCCCAGTCCTGTGGGTTGCGGTCCAGCCATGCCCGCCAGTTTTGTTCGTTCTCGACAATGATGACGACATTGCGTTCAGGGTCGACCGATTCCAGGACCTCATGGCTAAACTGGTCGTAAAAATCTTCGGCCTCACCGGCACCGTAAAAATCGACTTCCTGTCCATTATCTTCCCGTGTGGCTTTTTTGGGAAGGATGCCGTGAATGGCGTCCAGCCTCAGGCCGTCAAACCTGAATTCATTCAGCCATCTTTGGGCGTTCCGGATGGCGAATTGTCTGACAGGTTCGTCTTCAAACCGGATAATGTTTCCCCATGGCGTTTTGTGGTCCTTATCGACAAGAGGCGTGCCCCAGGCGCCGTTGCCGTCCGGACCGAAGTGGTTGTATACGCAGTCCAGGAAAATGCTTATGCCGTGCTCATGGCAGGCATCGATGAAAGCTTTCAGATCATCGGGCTCGCCATATGCGTTTGCCGGCGCGTACCAGAGCGTGCCGTCATATCCCCAGGAATAACCGTCTTTGCCGCCGGGGCGCTCGGCGACGGGGTTGAGCCATATTCCTGTGACTCCCAGTTCCCGCATTTCGTCCAGATGATCGCTCGCGGCCCTGAAGGTTCCTTCCTTCGTGAATGTGCCGATGTGGATTTCCCGCATGACCAGTTCGTGTTGCGGCCTGCCTTTCCAGTTATTGCACTGCCATTCGTAGCTGTCCGGGTCGGTAACAACGCTTGGTCCGTAGGAGCCATCCTTCTGGTAATGTGAAGCGGGATCGGGAACAACGGCTTCGAAATCACCGCCTGTGTTATAAGCCCTGTATTGATAGGCGTCGCCGATGCCGGCTTTTGTTGTCTGAGCCTGCCAGAAACCCTCTCCAGCGTGTTTCATCGGGATTTCTTCCCCTTTTTCTGTCAGGACAAGTGCCGGGCCGCCATGTGCGCTTCCGACAAGGTCCGGACGCCAGTAACTGAAGATGACGGAGCCGTCAGGCTGGGGGTGGGCGCCAAAGGTTCTGGGCATATAGGGATTGATGGTCATCAAAGAATATCCTGATCTATTTATAGAAAACCGTTTGTTTTCATAGCACCTGATCCTGGGGGGCGCAAATATTTTTTATAATTTTTCTTTTGGCGTAAATATGTTTATTTTCAATATGATAAATATTTTCAGGCAAACAAAAACCGCCGACAGGGGAGAAATCTGCAGGCGGTTGTTGCTGAAAATCAGGGTGTTCGGAATGAACCTAGGGTTCGCCTATTATTTTCATGCCTGCATTTGCAAATGCGCCTCCGGGCAGGCCGTCGGAATGGGCTTCCTGCTGCTGCCTTGCTATTTGTTGAATCTCTTGTGCTGTATGCACCTTCGGTGTGGCTTTTGAGACGCCCGTATACGTACCGCGCAGTCCGGAGTCCGGTCCTTCACTTCCATCCGGCATAATTACACTCCCTACTCAGTTTTTCTTTGTTTAAACCAGCTTCTTGTCGTACTGCTCCGGATCGGCGGACAGGATCATTTCGTTGTGCGCCTTGCCCGACGGGATCATCGGGAAGCAGTTTTCCCGCTGGTCGACGCAGACATCGACGACAGTGAAGCGGTCTGTATTTATCATTTCCGTAATGACACCGTCAAGCTGGCTGACATTTTCGGCGCGCAGGCCGATACCGCCATAGGCTTCGGCGAGCCTTACGAAATCGGGCAATGCCTCGGAATAGGTTTCCGAATAGCGTTCGCCGTGCAGCAGTTCCTGCCACTGGCGGACCATTCCCATCCACTGGTTGTTCAGGATGAAGACCTTAATCGGCAGGCGGTATTGCGCGGCCGTGGCCAGTTCCTGGATGGTCATCTGGATGGAGGCCTCCCCGGCGACGTCAATGACGAGTGCATCCGGATTGCCGATTTGGGTGCCGATCGCGGCGGGGAGGCCATAGCCCATCGTGCCCAGCCCGCCGGAGGTCATCCAGCGGTTTGGTCTGGTGAAGGGAAGAAACTGCGCAGCCCACATCTGGTGCTGGCCGACTTCCGTTGTGATGAAAAGATTGTCGCGATCTTTGGTCAGCTCGCGCAGGCGCTCCAGCGCGTATTGCGGCTTGATGACCTCGCCTTCCTGTTTATAGGACAGGCATTTGATGTCGCGCCATTTGTCGATCTGTTTCCACCATTTGGCCAGCGCATCCTTGTCCGGGGCACATTTCTTTTCCTTCCAGACTTTTATCAGCGCATCGATGGCCTGTCCGGCGTCGGCGACGATCGGCAGGTCGACATGGATGTTCTTGTTGATCGAGCTTGGGTCGACATCAATGTGAATCTTTTTTGAGCCCGGCGAGAACGCATCGGTGCGTCCGGTCACCCGGTCGTCGAAGCGCGCTCCGATACAGACCATGACGTCGCAGTCATGCATCGCGTGGTTGGATTCGTACGTGCCGTGCATGCCCAGCATGCCGAGCCATTGTTTGTCATTGGCCGGATAGGCGCCAAGGCCCATAAGGGTGCTGGTGATCGGATAGCTGGTCATGCGCACCAGTTCGGTGAGCTTCTTGCTGGCCTCAGGGCCTGCATTGATAACGCCGCCGCCTGTATAGAAGATTGGCTTCCTGGCTTTTGCCAGCAGGTCAACGGCGGCCTCGATCGCATTCATGTCCGGTGTCAGGCGCGGCTGGTAACTCTTGTAATCAACCTGTTCCGGCCTTTTATAGGGGCCGGTGGCGAACTGGACGTCCTTCGGGATGTCGATCACGACAGGGCCGGGACGTCCGGTGCGGGCGACGTGATAGGCTTCGTGGATGACGTCGGCCAGTTCGTTCACGTCTTTGACCAGATAATTGTGCTTGGTGCAGGGGCGGGTGATGCCGACCGTATCGGCTTCCTGGAAGGCGTCGTTGCCGATCAGGAATGTCGGAACCTGCCCGGTAAAGCAGACCAGCGGAATGGAATCCAGCATGGCGTCGGCAAGGCCCGTCACCGCGTTTGTCGCGCCGGGGCCCGAGGTTACCAGCAGCGTGCCGACTTTGCCGGTCGAGCGCGCATAGCCTTCGGCTGCGTGCGCCGCACCCTGTTCATGACGGACGAGATAATGACGTACTTTTTTCTGCTGAAAAATAGCATCGTAAATCGGCAGCACGGCGCCGCCCGGATAACCGAAGATGCTGTCCACGCCCTGATCGACCATGCATTGTACCACGATGTCGGCGCCGGTCATCATCGGATAAGGGGATTTTTGGGCTTTGGCCGTTTTGGCCGTGCCTTTTTTTTCTTTCGATTTGGTTTTCGCCGTGCTCATTATTTCATTTGTCCTTTCACATCATTCTCACGCGCCGGATAAAAAAAGCCCGTCCGTTTAAAGGGACGCGGCTTTTAAAAAGTGACTGGAATTATAGTGTAACCAACACTACCACACCACCCTTTTGTCCACCGTATAGTTTCAGGCTAAGCCAATCCGTTTTATGCGTCAACCAAAAAAGAAAGAAAGTTACAATAAAGCAAGAATATTATAAAATAATATTACAAAATCACCCATTATCCATGAAATTTTTGTGCTATTTGTGTGGGTTTGTGGTGATCCGGTTTGCCATCGCGACAAAACGCCGCGGCGTATGGGGGCTAAGAGCATTGAACGGATAGCAGGTGCTGAGCAGCAGGGTGTTTTGCGTTTCGTCAGTGCCGATGTCTATCGACGGGATTTCGGTGATGAATGTGCGGGTCAGGGTGTAATTGTGCCATTTGCCGTTTTTATCCTGAAGGCGGACATGTTCGCCGTTCCTTACGTCTTTCAGGAATGTGAAATGGGTGTCGCGGTGGGCGGCGATGACAGTGATGCCCGGCGAGCCGGGCGGGGCGGAGGATTCCTGCCAGCCGGGGGCGAAGGCCATTGCCTCGCCGGTCGTCCCGCGCAAAATTACCTGGCGGATGCCAAGGCGCGGGAGTTCCAGCAGGGCAAACGGTTCACTGTCCATCCACGGCCAGGGGCGGGCATGAGGTTTCCCCTCCAGCGTGCGCGTCCATGCGTGGTTTATCAGGTGCACGGACAGGAACGCCTTGGCGGGGATGATGGCAGCGTTGGCGGTCAGGAGCAGGCCGCAGAGAAGTGTAATTAAGCAGAGTATTTTTGAACCGCGAAGACGCGAAGGCGCGAAAAAAACAATGTTGCCATCCCGAGCGAAGCCGAGGGATCTTGGGTGCCGACACCGGGAAAGATCTCTCCACGTTGGTGGGGATGACAGGAAGAGAGAGTCTTCGCACCTTCGCGTCTTCGCGGTAAAAAACATGCTAGGCTTTTCCCCGGCTCAAAACCGGCAGGGTTGCGCACAGAACCAGCAGCAGGCCGATTATGAGTTGCAGTTGCCATCCTGTTGCGGTCTGCGGCAGGTTGATTTTGTGCTTTAGCTCATTTTGCGGGCGGTCTGCTTCGTCCTGCTGCATGATTTCGTCATAGGCCTTTGCGGCTTCGCGCGGGTCGAAATCATTAAGCTGCCAGCCCTTGGGCAGGGTGGGGCCGTAGCGTCTGGAGACAAGATGTTCTGCCTGCGGGCGCAGGATTTTCTCATCGACGGCAACGAGGCTGGTATAGGCACTGATCAACTGATGCTCGATGCCGAGCCTTGTGATTTCAGCTTCCGTATCGGCATATTTGCCCGTGGGGTCCTCGAATTTCAGGTCCTGTATCTTGCGGCGGGCGTAGATTTTTCCAATCCCTTCGGCGTTGCCGTCATCCCCGGCCCTGACCGTGCGCGACCAGTTTTTGCCATCCTGTGTGCCGCGGACAGTGAGCTTGCGGAGCGGCGCGTCGGACTTTATGGCCACGGAGACAGGCTCGCCCTGCATCAGGTCTGGGATTTTGGCCGGGATGATTTCGGCGTTGATACCGTCCGGCAGATCGACCTGAATATTCGTCAGGACCGGTGTTTTCATTTTTTTGAACAGTCCTGTCATTTTCTCCTTCGTTTCGTTCACATCGCCGATAAAGGTGAAGGTGCCGCGGCCCTGCATGGCGATTGTTCTCATAAGATGCTGGTTCGGGGCCGAGCCGATGCCGACGACGTAAAAGCGGGCGTCGCGGATGTTGTCCTTTATATAGGGGCCAAGACTGGCCTCGTAGCCGATGGCGCCGTCCGTGATAAAGACGATCTGGCGCAGCAGGCCGTCGATGTGCGGTTCCGCAAAGGCTGTTTGCAAGGCAGGCCGCATGCGTGTGCCGCCGTTGGCTTCGAGCTTCTCCACCCATTTAAGCGCTTTGGAGACGTTTTCACGGCTGGCCGGGACGGTGTCGCGGAACAGGCTCTCCGTCGAAGATTCAAATCGGATGATGTTGAAGTAATCCCTGTCGTCAAGGTCGTGGATCGCTTCCTTCAGGGCGGCTTTTGCCTGCCGGATCGAGGGTCCGCTCATCGAGCCGGAGGTGTCGATGATGAGGGTGACCTGCCGCGGCGGTGTTTTGGTGACTCTTTTTATTTTTTTCGGCGGCATGACTATTAAATGGGTGAAAAAAGTTTCATCGATTTTCTCGGAATGGAGAAAACTGATCGTCTCGCCCGGGTTTTTTGCATGCCATGTCAGAATAAAAGCCTGTTCACCGGGTAGGATTTCCTGGTCCGGGTGAATTTTTATTTTACCGCTTTTCTGTTGGTGACGGATTTTGTGTGACGAGCTTCTGATATTGGATATATCGAATCCGGAATTTAAATTTATGTTCAGGGAGACGGGGTTTTCTCCGCCTTCAAAATGAAAAAGCTTTATTCTTTCGGCAATATCGACTGCGGCGGTGATGTTTCCGGAGGAAACGAGAGTCATTACTTCTTCAGGGGTGAATTCGTCATAGCGCGGGGTGATGGCCATTGGCATGCGGAAGGTAAAATCATGTCCGTCCGGGACGATATCGTTCTGGTATCCGATTTCGATCGCGATCAGGCTGCGCGGCGGGATGTTGGCGACCGAGGTGCGGAACAGGTTGGGACGGTGCTGTTCGACCAGCCCCGTGCCGCGTCCTTCCGCCTTGGCCTTTTCGTAGATCTGGCGCGCTTTTTCCTTCTGCGCGACGAAGCCGACAATCCTCCGCTCGCCAATGACCATGGCCAGCTTGTCCACGGCGGCCTGATCTGGCAGGGGGAAGGTGTAAACGCCCTCCTGCCAGCTATCGGTGTTGTTGTAAAAATACTGGATGATTTGCGTGCGGGCGATCGTACCGTTGATATCAACATCAATCTCCGAGGCGATACCGGGCGCCTGTATGAACTGTTCAAGCCGCTCATCGTAAAATTTCAGGTTGGATTCCCCCTCTTCGGCAAAGGCGGCAAGCGGGAAAAAAGTAAAAACAAAAACGAGGGCTAGTTTTCTCATGGCGGTCTCATAAGGCTAAGGTGTACGTTATCAGGCTGCTGAAACCGTCATCGCGAGGAGCTTAAGCGACGCGGCGATCCAGATATCTCTGGATTGCTTCGCTGCGCTCGCAATGACGAACGAAGGGTTTCTGCTGCCTGCGAGGTTATCCTTGGATACGGGTGTGGCATCCTTAGGAAAAAGCCGTGATAAAGCAGAGGCGGGCCTGTGAAATTTTTATGTCGTGAAATGGAGGTTTGCCTTATTTGGCCGCTTCTGGTAAACGATATGCCGTCCTTAGTAATGGAATGCGCCTGTAGCTCAGCTGGATAGAGCGCTGCCCTCCGGAGGCAGAGGTCAGGGGTTCGAAT
>CAZKGT010000101.1:0-8506 GCA_964552285.1 uncultured Pseudobdellovibrionaceae bacterium
AAGCCTTTTTCCGCCTGAAGGCGGAGGTTTATGACCAAAGAAGGGACAATCAATTTCATCAACGAAACCAGCATGAACACGCTGGCCTCTATCGAGCATCTCCTGCCGATAAAGGCAAAAGACGCGCTTGGCACATGCATCGATATCTTCCACAAGAACCCTGGCCGGATCCGCGACATCCTGAAAAATCCGGACAACCTGCCGCACAAGGCAAAGATCAAACTGGAAGACGAAATTCTTTCTTTGGATGTCGCAGCCATTCTGGACAATTCCGGCCATTATATCGGCCCGATGGTAAGCTGGTCGGTCATCACCGCGCAGGAAAACCTGTCGCAAAGCGTGCTGGAAGTCTCCCAGATTGTCTCCGGTTCCTCCGACGAACTTCAGGGCACGGCGCAACAACTCTCCGCTGCCGCCGAGGAAGCCTCGACACAGGCTGTCACCGTTTCGGCCGCCGCCGAAGAAGCATCCTCGAACGTCCAGACTGTTGCAGCCGCAGCCGAGGAAATGAGCAACTCGGTCAAGGAAATCGCCGCACAGGTCACACGTTCCAATGAGATTGCCAATGAAGCGGCTGAAAAAGCCGAAACCACGAATGCCACGGTAGAAAACCTGCATGCGGCCTCGAACCAGATCGGCGATGTGGTCAGCCTGATCAATGAAATTGCCGAACAGACCAACCTGCTGGCGCTCAACGCCACCATTGAAGCGGCAAGGGCCGGGGAAGCCGGCAAAGGCTTTGCCGTTGTGGCGTCCGAGGTTAAGTCTCTGGCCGCACAAACCGCCAAGGCCACGGAACAGATCAGCGAACAAATTCAGAGCATGCAAAGCACGACAACGAACGCTGTCGATGCCATCGGCTCGATCCGTGAGACAATTGTCGCCATCAATGAAGCCAGTAATTCAATTGCCGCGGCAATCGAGGAACAGGCCGCCACGACAAGCGAGATCGCCCGTAACGTTCAGGAAGCGGCACAGGCCACCTCCGAGGTTTCCAAAAACGTCGACGGCGTTCAGCAGGCCTCCAGAGAAGTAGGCGCGGCTTCGACACAATTGCTGGCGCTGGCATCACAATTGTCCTCCAAATCCGGCGAAATGGCCGAGCAGGTGGAAAGCTTCCTGAAGGGATAGCTCTGAACAGCTACACAGGCCGTCTTCCTTCGCGCATTGTCAGACTGCGCGATCCGTGAGAAAATGCGTGTCATGGATCTCTGGGACGACAAGGACGAAAAGCTGAAAAAAAAGCGCCGCAAATGCGCCAAAAATGCCGCTTACGCCATTGGCGGCGGCTTCGGCCTGTTCATGGTGAAGTTCCTGATCCCCGATCTTGAAAACATGGACGTCGAAAAGGTCAAGGAACTGATGAACATCCTGTCGGGCTGGTCCGTCATCTACGGAATCATCGTTGTCGGTTTTCTGGTGAAAAAACCGGAACGGGCCCTGATGATCAACGGCCTTCTCGTCTGGATGGTTACGCCAGTCATCGTCATCTATGTTGTCATGCAAATGGCTTCAGCCATGCATGGTTGATCCTTGCCGCAACCAAGGATTCGTCGTACCCTTAAAGCAAAAGAGGGAAGCCGAAAAAAACCAATGCCCAGCCAACTCATCAATAGCGCCATTGGCGCCCTGCCGGAAAAATCTCCGGACGGTCTTCCGGCCTTCCTGAAAAGCTTTTTCACCGGCCTCAGCAAGGATGACCTTGATCTTCTTGACCCGGTCACGATGGCCCGCACGGCCCGGATTCACTGGGACCTGGCAGGAAAGCTCAAAAAAAACGACAGCATCATCAAAATCCATACGCCCTGCCTGGATGGGGAAGACTGGTGTATCAACCGCACAGTGATCGATATCGTCTCCGACGATATGGCCTTCCTCGTCGATTCCATTGTCGCCGAAATCAACAGGCACGAATTCCTGATCCACTACCTCGTCCACCCGTTGATCGAGGGTCATTCGCATATTCATATCCAGCTGCAAAGCACCGTCACGGAAACGCTTGCCGAAAAGCTGGAAGATCGCCTGAGCCTTATCATTCACGATATCGAACTGGCCAACCGCGACTGGCGCGACATGCTGGCACACATGAAGCGGGCCTGCGGCGAACTTGACCGCGCCCCGGCGAAATACGCGCCGGAAGATATTCACGAAGCCGTCGCCTTCATCGATTACCTGCACCAGAACAATTTCACTCTGCTCGGTTACAAGAAATTCAGCTATAGCGGCACCGGCAAAAACATCAAAAGCCGGGCCGTCACGGGTTCCGGCCTCGGGCTTCTGGATACAAGCCGCAAGCCGCCTTTGCTGAACGGGGAGATTTTCCCTGAATACCCGCAGACCGCCGACGACAGCCTGATCACCGTTTCAAAGACCGCGCGCAAATCAACGGTCCACAGGCCGGTGCCCATGGATGTAATTGCCGTTAAAACCTTTGACGATAAGGGTAAAATCAACGGCGAGAAAATCTTCCTCGGCCTGTTTACCTCGGTTACCTATTCGCGCAGCGTCTCCGATGTTCCCTATCTGCGCCAGAAAGTCGAGCGCACAATCGAACAGTCGGGCTTTCCGCCAAACAGCCACGACGGCCGGGCCCTGCGCCACATCCTTGAAAAATACCCGCGGGACGATTTCTTCCAGACCAGCGTCGAAGATCTCGTCCCGGTCGCCACCAGCATACTGCACCTTCAGGAACGCCAGCGCATTGCCCTGTACCCGCGCAACGACCGCCTTAACCGCTATGTCTCCTGTCTGGTGTACGTGCCGCGCGAACGCTATGACACACGCATACGCCTGCGACTGCAAAAAATCCTCGAGGAGGAGATGAAGGGCGCATGCACAAACTTCTATACCACTCTTGATGATTCAGTCTTTGCGCGCGTCATCTACATCATTCACCCCGACAGCGGCAAGGTTGGAAAGTACGACGCGCAGGACATCCAGGAAAAACTGCAACAGGCCGGGCGCAGTTGGAGCGAACGGCTGGGCGACGTTCTGGCCAGAGAACACGGCCGCTCCGAAAGAACCACCTCCACCCGCATCAAATATGCCGACGCCTTCCCCGTTGCCTACCGCGAGCGCTACGAGGCCAAGCAGGGCGTTCACGATATCGTCAAGATCGAGCAGGTTCTTGAAACAGGCCGCCTTGCCCTCGATCTTTACAAGCCAAGAGATTGCGAGGGCCTGCGCCTGCGCCTGAAAATCTTCCACCCGGACCATCCGGTGAACCTTTCCGACGTTCTCCCATTGCTTGAAAATATGGGCCTTCAGGTCCTCTCCGAGCTTCCCTATGAAGTAAAACCGGGCGGAACGGATAAAAAAGTCTGGGTCCATGATTTCCTGATGGAAAGCACGGGTGTTGATTGCCCCATCATTGTCCGCGATGTCAAAGATGTTTTCGAGGAAGCGCTTGAAAAAGTCTGGACAGGCGAAATGGAGAATGACGGCCTCAACCGCCTTGTCATCTGCGCCAAAATGACGTGGCGGGAAATCACGATCCTGCGCACATACGTACGCTACATGCGCCAGATCCGCTATCCGTTCAGCCGCACCTATATCGAAAAGGCCCTGACCGACCACCCGAAAATCAGCAAGCTTGCCGTCAGCCTGTTCAAGGCCTGGAACGATCCGGAGCACGGCGATCAGGCGGAAATGCATGCGGCCGGCTGCGGCATTGCCATCGACCATGAACTGGAAAACGTCCCCTCACTGGACCAGGACCGCATCCTGCGCACCCTGTGTGAGCTGATCGAGGCGACCTTGCGCACCAACTACTTCCAGCCCGATGAGCACGGCCAGCCGAAAACCTATCTTTCCGTCAAGCTAGACAGCCGGGCCATCCATGACCTGCCGGAACCGAAACCGTTCCGGGAAATTTTCGTGTACGCACCGCGCGTTGAAGGCATACACCTGCGCGGCGACCGTATTGCCCGCGGCGGCATCCGCTGGTCGGACCGGCCCGAAGATTTCCGCACCGAGGTCCTTGGCCTGATGAAAGCGCAGATGGTCAAGAACGCCGTCATTGTCCCGATGGGCGCAAAGGGAGGATTCGTAGTCAAACAGCCGCCGGCCGAAGGCGGACGCAAAGCCTTCATGGAAGAAGGCATCGAATGTTACAAAACTTTCATTTGCGGTCTGCTGGATCTCACCGACAACCAGATCGGCAAACGCATCGCTCCGCCGAAAAATGTCGCCCGCCGCGACGGCGACGATCCTTATCTGGTGGTTGCCGCCGACAAGGGCACAGCCAGCTTTTCGGATATCGCCAACACGCTTTCGCACAATTACGGTTTCTGGCTGGCCGATGCTTTTGCCTCCGGCGGCTCGACAGGCTACGACCACAAAAAAATGGGCATCACCGCCCGCGGCGCATGGGAGTCCGTCAAGCGCCACTTCCGCGAACTGAATCACGATACGCAAAGCCAGTCCTTTGACGTGATCGGCGTCGGCGATATGAGCGGCGACGTCTTCGGCAACGGCATGTTGCTCTCAAAGCATATCCGCATGGTCGGCGCCTTTAACCACCTGCACATTGTCTGCGACCCGAACCCCGATCCTGACGCCAGCTTCAAGGAACGCCAGCGCCTGTTCAAGGCCGTCAAAGGCTGGGACGCGTACGATGAAAACAAACTTTCCAGAGGCGGCAAGATATACAGCCGCGCCGACAAAAGCCTGAAACTTACCCCTGAAATCATGGAGCGTTTCAACGTCGAACGCGAAGTCGTCACCCCGCATGAACTGATCAAGTCAATACTGAAGGCGCGTACGGACCTGCTCTGGTTTGGCGGCATTGGTACGTACATCAAGGGCTCTAAAGAAAGCCACGCCGATGTCGGCGACAAGGCGAACGAACCCTTGCGCATTAACGCAGCCGACCTGAAAGCCAAAGTTATCGGCGAAGGCGCCAACCTTGCGATCACGCAGGCCGGGCGGATTGAGTTCGCGGAAAAAGGCGGACGGGTCAATACCGACTTTATCGATAACTCCGGCGGCGTCGATTCCTCCGACCATGAGGTTAATATTAAGATTCTGCTCAACACCGTAACCTCCTCGAAAAAACACAAGCTTTCCATGGGCACACGCAACCGCCTGCTGGAACAGATGACCGAAGAGGTGGCGGAACATGTCCTGCGCACCAACTACCAGCAGACGCAGGCGCTCAGCCTTGCCGAACTGGACGCATCGGCAAGCCTGCAGATACATGCCGAGTTTATCGAAGACCTTGAGCGCAATATCAGCCTCAATCGAGCGCTTGAGGGACTTCCGGACGAGGAAACCATCGAAACCCGCCTGCGCGCCGGCAAGGGCCTGACAAGGCCCGAACTGTGCGTCCTGCTGGCCTATGCCAAAATCACCTTTACAAAAGACCTGCTGGCCAGCGACATCCCGGACGCCCCGGACATGACCGGATGGCTGATGGAATATTTTCCGCAGCCCTTGCAGGATAAATACGAAAAGGAAATCAAAGCGCACCGCCTGCACCGGGAAATTATCGCAATGGCGCTTGCCAACAGCGTCGTCAACCGCATGGGCCCGACCTTCGTGAAGGCGGGCATGATTAAAACCGGGGCGAGTTGCGCCGAAGTGGCCAGAGCCTATATTATCGTCCGCGAGGTGTTCGGCCTGAGCGATCTCTGGAGCGCCATCGAATCCCTTGATGCCAGTGTCCCCGCCCACCTGCAACTGAAGGGCCTGCGCGATATCAATACGCTGGCCGAAACGGCTGTGAACTGGTTCCTGACCCGTCTGGCCCGCGATCTCGATATCAAGAAGGATACCGAAGCCTTCAGAGCAGGCATCGAGGACCTCGAAAGCCGCCTCGGCGACCTTGTCACGCCGGGCCTGAAAGAAACAATCCGCCAGCGCATGGATGCCTCCATCCGCGACGGCCTGCCCGAAGCAACCGCCCGCAAGATCGCCATCTTGCCGGTTCTGGGCTCGGCCTGCGATATCATCCGCATCGGCATTGAAAACAAAACCGATCCCGGCCTTGCCGCCCGTATCTATTTCGTGCTCGGCGAGCATTTTGAGATGAACTGGCTGCGCCAGCAGGCCCGCTTCATGCACGCGGACGACCGCTGGACGGCCGAGGCGCTGGACGGCCTCACCGACCAGCTCTACTCCTGTCAGGCCGGCCTCACCGTCCGCATCCTGCAAGACATGAAAAACACCAAATACCCGGCGACATTTGTCCCCGAATGGCTAAAAAACCACGCCCACCAGACACAGCAACTCGAATCCCTCATCCAGACCATGCGCGCCCACGGCACCCTGGACCTGCCGATGCTTATGATCGCGGAGCAGAGACTGAGGGGGCTGTACGGGGGA
The DNA here is from genome assembly GCA_964552285.1 of uncultured Pseudobdellovibrionaceae bacterium. Taxonomy (GTDB): domain Bacteria; phylum Pseudomonadota; class Alphaproteobacteria; order Micavibrionales; family Micavibrionaceae; genus CAZKGT01. The sequence continues at coordinate 6,325 of CAZKGT010000101.1, forward strand.
TAGGCTCAACCGAAAAGACTCTGTTCATATCTACACAATCATTTGAGAACCTTGGAGTTTGTGCAATCCGTACTTCGTCAAGGAAGCCGCGATTTGTTATTGAAAGTGCATTGCTAAAACGCAGCAAAGTACTTTTCAGGCGAGCAAAAGGAACATGATATGTTATGGCCTGAGCAGCATCCGGCTCTTCCTTAAAGTCAATTTCAATATATTGAGGTGTCTCATCGTTTATAATCCCAGAAACAGATTCAGAATCTCCTCCACAAAGATCTCTAAACATCTTCTCAATTGAAGATCCCGGATTCATCTCGAGCCCTTCATAAAGAGACAACATATCTTTCAGACCAGATTGTAAAGAGAGAACCTGCGCGTTTACAGAAACATCCAGATCACAGGAATCAAACCCAAACCACGGCCTTCTCACAATAAGCGTTCTTTCAGCTTTAGTCGCTAGTTCAAAAAACAATGATAAAGACGTCGGACCAGTCTCTGATTTACCTGCGGCATCCAAGATTGGAATTGATGGCTTTGGGTCAGTATCTTGGGCTCTAGGAAAAACTCTGTAAGTAATCAAAGCCCCAACAGCCCGATTCTGGCCAGACGTAAGCGCTGTATGAAAATCATTATTCATTGCCGTGCCCTGTCCTCTAGTTTCTTGTTTAGGTCGCAATTTAAGCATACCTGCCATGTTTTTTCGGAAAAGAAAAGAGAAAAAATCAGAAATTGCCCAATGCGGCAAAAAGCAGCACGAGAAGTCCGAAGTTCCGGTTGGATTTAAAAACCCGCAAACTGCTCTCCGGATTGTCCATCCTCCAGGACCAGACCTGCCGGAGAAGATGCAGGGCGGGCAGGATCAAAAGCGCAAAAGATAACCCGCCGGCCCCTGCCGCCCATCCGGCCAGCGCGAGCAGTATAATCGCCAGCGCATAAAACCCGGCCACCCATTTCCGGCTGGCCGCGCCGAACTTAAGCGCCGTCGACCTGATCCCGGCCAGAGCATCGTCTTCCTTGTCCTGATGGGCGTAAATTGTATCATACCCGAGCGTCCAGAAAATGCCCGCCGTGTATAACAGCAGCGCAGGCGTATCAACCACACCGGTCACAGCACTCCAGCCCATCAGCGCCCCGAAATTAAACGTGATGCCAAGAAATAACTGCGGCAGCCATGTAACCCGTTTCATCAGCGGATACACGGCAATCAGCGGCACCACAAGAAACCCGAGCAGCACCGTCACCAGCGACATCTGCAACAAAATCGCCAGCCCCGCCGCCAGCAGAAAGGCTAAAAACACCAGCGCCTGCCACGGCTTTACCGCACCGGACGCCAGCGGCCTGCCCTGCGTCCGCTCAACCTTCTGATCGAGCCTGCGGTCCCAGAGATCGTTTATCACGCAGCCCGCCGCGCGCATAATCACGGCGCCCACTGCAAACAGCCCGGCAATCCGCCAGTCATCTGCATTCATCGAAGGCGCTCCGCCGGACGCCAGCGCAACCGCCCACCATCCCGGCAGCAACAGCAACCAGACCCCCACCGGCCGGTCCAGCCGCGCCAGCAGGATATATGGCCTTGCGCCCTCCGGGATAAAAGAAACCCAACCCTCCGGCCTGATATCTGTATGAAACATCTTACCCCTCAATAACCATCTCCTCCCCTATTTCGGTGACAGGATACAAATTAAATCGTTAATTTGTATCCTGTCACCGAAATAGGGTGGATTGTGCGCTTCGTGTTTGTGCGCCTTCGTGCTAATACACGATCATGACAACTATATGGCACAAATACCCGCGCCTTTATACAGCCGAAGCGCTCGAAAAAGAAGGCTCGGTTGAACTGGCCGGCGAGCAGGCGCATTACCTGAAAAACGTCCTGCGCAAAAGCGAAGGCGACAAGATCCGGCTGTTCAACGGAAAGGACGGCGAATGGACGGGGGAACTGACCGCCCTGTCAAAAAAATCCGCCACCGTCAGCCTGCATGAACAGATCATAACACAAGGACCGGAGGGCGTACGCATACACCTCCTCTTTGCCCCGATCAAAAAAAACCGAATGGATTTCCTGATCGAAAAATCCGTCGAGCTTGGCGCCACAGACCTGCACCCGGTCCTGACCCAAAATACGGAAGTGCGTAAACTGAACCACTACCGGCCGAAGGCCGGTAGGATCGGGAGGACGCTGAAAGCG
>CAZKGT010000102.1:0-8483 GCA_964552285.1 uncultured Pseudobdellovibrionaceae bacterium
CGCCACCGCCCCATTCCCGCCAAAGGATGGGCTCTCAGCTTGATCTCGGCGTGCGCTCCGTCAACAGTTTTCTGGCCACCTGTCAGGGGCAGAGAATGGGCATTTTCTCCGGCTCCGGCGTCGGTAAATCCGTCCTGCTTTCGATGATGGCCCGCTATACCGAGGCCGATGTTTCCGTGATCGGCCTTGTCGGCGAACGTGGCCGCGAGGTTCAGGAGTTTCTTGAGGACGATCTTGGTCCCGATGGGCTTGCCCGCTCGGTCGTTATCGTGGCCACGGGCGATGAGCCGGCCCTGATGCGCCGTCAGGCGGCTTACGTTACCCTTTCTGTGGCCGAGTATTTCCGCGATCAGGGCAACAAGGTCCTGTGCCTTATTGACTCTGTCACCCGTTTTGCAATGTCCCAGCGTGAGATTGGCCTGTCCGCAGGCGAGCCGCCAACCTCGAAAGGTTATCCGCCGACCACCTTCGGCGAGCTTTCCCGCCTGCTGGAGCGGGCCGGGCCGGGGGCGCCGGGGACCGGATCGATCACCGGCCTTTTTGCCGTACTGGTGGAGGGGGATGATGCGAACGAGCCGATCTCCGATTCTGTGCGCGGGATCGTCGACGGCCATATCGTCATGGAGCGCGAAATCGCCGACCGCGGCCGCTATCCGGCGATTAACGTCCTGAAATCCGTTTCCCGCTCGATGCCGAAAGCGTTAACGGACCAGCAGAACGCCATCCTGAGGCGCGCCAAGCAGGTTATCAACACCTACGAGAACATGGCAGAACTGATTCGCCTCGGTGCATACAGGAAAGGCAGCGACCGCGCCGTCGACGAAGCCATCGAGCTTTATCCGCAGATCGAGGACTTTCTGGCCCAGAACAAGGACGATCATTCCACGATTGCCGAAAGCTTCCAGCGCCTTGGCGCGATAGTCGGAATGATGGCCGATGGCTGATCTTGACCCGCTTATCCGCGTGCGCAGGCACAATGTTGAGCAGAAACAGAAGTTTCTCGCCGAACTCTACCGGCAGGTGGAAGAGCTGGAAACGAAGAAAAAAACGCTGGAGCAGCAAATCATTGACGAGCGTGGACGCGTCGATGAAATCGGCACGGCGGAAGTGATCGCCTATTACGGCCGTTATGCCGAGGCCACACGCAAGAAAATCCGGCACTTAAGCCGGGAAATCAAAAAAATGGAAACCCGCATCGATATTGCCCGCGAAGACATGCGCGAGGCTTTTGCCGAACTGAAAAAAATCGAAATCACCCAGCGCAACCGCGAAGACGCAGAAAAGAAAGAACAAAACAAAAAAGAAAACCAGGAACTCGACGAAGTCGCCATCGACAATTACCGCCGCCGGCAGAGCGAGGAATAGCATCAACCGGGGTGGCGGTATTGATGATTGATCAGGCCGAAACCCCCACCGTTTTTTCCGCGGCCTGAATGGTAACCCATTGTTCCGGCTGGTTTTGAAATGACAGTTCGCCGTGCAGTTCGGTGCTTTCCAGCGCATCCACCCACGCCCGGCGCATGGATTGTTGCATGGACTGGCTGAGCGGGGCGCGGGTGCGGACGATCAGGTCGAGTTTTTTCTGGCGCAGCAGGCCGTCCAGCTGGATGCCGCCCATCCGGTTGAGGCTGAGATCGAAGATAAAGCGCGTCTGCTTTTCATTGTCGTCCGGATCGTCTTCATCGCCGTGCTCCTGCTGTTTGTATCGCAGGGATATTTTCTGAATTTCCCCCTGCCAGAACATCGGCAGCGTAAGTGCGCGCCAGTCCTGTCCACCCTGATCCCCGGCAGCGCGGCTGATCCTGCCGGTTTCTCCCGTCAGGCGGGTGAGGATATTGCGCCCGTCCCGTTTCAGGGCATCAATAGCCCGCTCGCCAAGCCAGCCGCCGATATCCCCGCTGCGCACGGCGGCCAGGAAAAACAGCGCCGCCGGGCCGAGTTGCGCCGGATTTGCCGGGGAGGGCAGGATGCGGGCCATGGCCTGTGCCGCATGCGGAGCTTGCTGTATCAGTGCCTGATAGGCGTCTTCCAGCACGGGCCACGGGCCGGGCTGCAGGGGCATGGGCACCGGCAGGAGGGCCGCTTGCGCCTGCGGTGCGGCGGGCACGAGCGTTCCGGGTTGCGGCGTGATCCGGATATCCGTGCCGGGGGGAAGCGTATCGGTGCTGAACTGCATCACGAAAAGCTGCGGGTAGGGGGTCTGAGGCAGGTTGACGGCTACGACAGGCAGGTTTTCTGGCGTTGTCCCGGAAACCGTGGCGCCAAGCTCCGTAACCGGGATATGCTGCAAAATGACAGGCTTTTCCGATTCCGTTGCGATTTTCTGCGGCAGGGCGCTTTCCTGCTGCAAAGGCTGGGACTGTGGCTCGAACAGGCGTATGGAATATTTTGGCGCTTCACTGATCTGAACGTCCAGTTGCCCAACGCCGGCAGCGGCCCTGACGGGCAGGGTCGGGGGCTGCGGAAACGCCTGCGGCATTACCGGTATTTGCAGCAAATGAGCCGAAGCAGGCACATCGGCAGTGACAGGCGGCAACGATGGAGCAAGCGGCTCGCCCGCCAGTGCTTTTGTCTGGACGGCGGGCTGGGAAATTCTTTGCAGGACGGGAGGCGGCGGCGTCACAGTGACATCAACGGTTTCTGCTGATGCATTAGGCGCAAAAGACAGAAGATTGTTTTGTGAGGCGGCGGCCTGCTGGAAGGGTTTAAAATCAATGGACTCTGGTTTGATATTAGCCTGAAAAATAAGCGGCCCCGCCTCTGGGGGGATGGTTGAATTAACCAATGGTGTTGTTGGTTTTATATCAAACACTTGCAGTATATTTCTCTGCTCCTGTGTGATCTTGGGCAGGGTTATCTGCGCCAGCTGTTCCGGCAGTAGCGCGAGAAGCCTTACCACCTGTCCGGCCTGCAGCGGAGCATCGCTTACGACCGGAATGGCGCGCGGGATCGTTGGTTTTGGCGCTGTTTCCTGCGCGCCGACATCAACGGTAACCGGGGTTTCCGCCGGCCTTGCCGGGACAGGCTTCGCCGGGGTCGGGGCTTGTTTGGGAGGAGTGGCTGCGGAGATCTGTCCCTGCGGTAAAGGCCTTTGCGGCGGCGTTTCGGTTGTTTGCGCTTTTGCAGGTTCGGTGTTGGCAGGTTTGATATTGGCTGTGCGCGGCGGTCTTCCTGGCGGGATTTCCAGTTCCACCCGCTCGCCGGCTTTCAGTTCCGCCCTTAGCTGGTGCTTTTGCAGGCGAAGCTCAACCTCGCCCCTGTCCGTTTGTATGCGCACGTTACCCTCTTTATCGGCACGGATAACTCGCCCCTCAAGACGCTCTGCCCGTTTTGTATCAAGCAAATCGGCCGGAAGTCTTTCAATGCGCGCATTTCTTTCTTCGCGCCCGGAGGCACTTGTTTTTGTTCCCGTATCTGGTCCGGGAGGCAGTTTTGAAAATCCGGAATCGTCCATTTCTTTATTTTATTCTATAATGGAGATATCTGCACGCTGCGTGACATCGGTAAACGGAAAGAGAAAAGAGGGAAACAGTGCGTCATTCGGCCCTGACACTTATGTTGTTATTTGCATTGCCGGTACTGCTCTGGTCAGGCCGGGCGCATGCTGTGAACGCCTATCTACAGGAATTTGATGTAGTTAGCGTAACCGAAGCATTCCTTGAGAGCTGCTATGCCGAAGGCGGCGATGCCAAGGAGTTCGCGGAGTGGGCTGATTCCAACTATTTCAGGGTCACCCACGGTGATGCAGAAGAATTTCTTGCGGTGCTGGGAATATCGTCGAAAGGCGTTCTCTGGTCGCCGACACAAACACCAAAGGAAGTGTTCGTTACGATGAGCAAGGAGGGCATCTGCTACATGATCGGGTCGGTACCTAATCCTGAGATGCTGCATTACATTATCCCGGACGTTGTGGAGGAGAATAAATACAAGAACGTAGACAAATGGGAACGTGACGGCGATGTGCTGGTCCATGTCGAGAGAGATCCCTCGGTGAGCGGGCGGCGTTTCCAGACTGATATTCATGTCGAGATCGAGGAATCTTTTGCCGACGATTACATCTCGATTATAACTTATAAAAACCGGCTGCTGTATAATTTTACGATAAGCTACTCCCGTAAATCTCTTAAGCTCAAAGAAAAATTCAAGGAGGACGCCAGGGAGGAAGCCAGAGAAATGCAGAAAAAAATTGAAGAAAAACGGGAAAAAAAGCGCCTGCAGCAGCAGGAAGAACAAACAGAATAACGGCTAGCCTTTCCCCGTAGCCTTCTGGGCCTCAACCAGGTCTTTCAGCACCACGCGTGAGATTTTCTCAACGTCCTCGGCGGCTTCCGTGTTGGGAGAGCGTGTCAGGATCGGCGTCTGGTGACGGATCGATTCCTTGACCCGTGGGTCGAGCCGGACCATCCCGGCCATCGGCGGCTTCAGCCGCAGGAAGTTCTCGCAGGCCTTCAGCAGGGTTTTGTATGTCCGCTCGCCTTCTACGGCGCTGGCGGCAGAGTTCACAACGATACTGACATGTCTGGACATGCCCGCCGCATTGCCGAGTTTGATAAAGGCATAGGCATCGGTGAGAGATGTCGGCTCATCCGTTGTAATCAGCAGCGTCCGCGTTGCCGAGGCGGAAAGCATCCGCACTGTCCGGTCGACGCCCGCGCCAAGATCGGCGATGACCACATCGTATTTCTCAGCCACTTCCAGCAATTGGTCGCGCAGCAGCGCCAGCCGCTGGCTGGGCAGAGCCGAAAGCGAAGCCTGACCGGAGCGCCCGGCGATAATGTCAAATCCGCCGTCTTCATAGGTTTGCGTGACTTTATCAAGCCCCAGCCGCCCGCGGATCACATCGTTAAGATCGCGCTTTGGCATCAGGCCGAGTTGCACATCCACGTTAGCCAGCCCGAGATCGCCGTCAAAAAGCAGGACTTTTTTGCCGGTCTTCGCCAGCGCATGGGCCAGCGTGATCGAGAACCAGGTCTTGCCGACCCCGCCCTTGCCGCTGGCGACGGCAATCAGGTTTTTGCCCCGGCGGAAAGCCGGCGCTGTGGGGGGTCTTTTTTGCTCAGCGGTCACTGACGATTCTGTCATGGCCTTAATGTCCCGTTCTTGTTTTAGACTTCTGGCGCGTGCCTTTCCCGGCACCCGGCATCAGCAGTTCACACAAATTCTCCGGCGTCATCGCCATCAGCCCTTCCGCAACCTGCGGCGTATTGGAGGCATCTGCAAAAGCCAGGCCACCCTGATGCGCGGCCTGCAAAAGACCGCCCAGCCGCCGCGAAATATCGAGCCGCGTCGGCAGCATCCAGCGCACGCCCACCGTGGCAAATACCCGCGCAATTTCCCCGGACTCCTCGGCATCGCCCGCGGCTGGCATGACGAGGATAGGATCAACGTCACCGGCGGCGATCAGCTTTGCCAGCGATTTTACCTCTTCCTTGCTGAACGGGTTCAGCCCGCCGGTGTCGATCAGCACCTGATCGGCTGCATTTGTTTTTTCCAGCGCGGCTTTCAGCTCTTCCGGCGTGGCAGCCTTCAGCAGCGGAACCTTGAGAATTTTCGTGAAGGCGGAAAGCTGTTCGAGGCCGCCTGCGCGAACCGTATCCGTTGTAATCGCGACAACCTTCAGCCCGTCCATTACGCCACGCGCGGCCATTTTGGCCACAGCCAGCGTCTTGCCAGAACCCGGCGGGCCGACAACCATCAGCGGCTTGCGGCAGGCCTTACGGGGCAGGGGCCTGAATCCATAGAGATGCTCCAGCGCGGCGATCAGCGCGATATGCGGCTGCTCCAGCCCCATGACCGTGGCGCAGGACAGGATCATGTCGGTGACGTCCTCCGGCACGCCGTGGCGCAGCATGGCATCCGTCAGTTCTTCATTGATTGTGGCCTCGATATCTTCATCGTCATATTGCAGCCAGTCTTCCGGATCGGCGGGAACGGAATCCCGGCTGATCTCGAAGGCGGGCGCGCGGGCGCTTTCGTCATATTGCTCGATGGCAGCCGTAACGCGCACGGCCTTACCGCCTCTTTCCTCGCGGGTCGCGATGATGATGGCGTCTTCTCCGAGCGTTTCACGAACCATTTGCATCGCCTCTGTCATGGTCTTTGCGTAAAAGGATTTAAGCCGCATGGCGGGACTATCGGAACCGATTCAAGTTACAGTATAGGTTTTCTAGAATCACTATTCTAGAGCATAACAATGAACAGGGGGTAAGGGAATCGCTGATTTGTGGATAATTTTGTTCACAAAGACGGGGATCAAAGTCCGAAATCCGGGTTGAGCTTCAAAATTTCAACCAGGCTGCTGATAGTCTGAATTTCCTTCATCACGCTTTCGAAGTGATATTCGCCGAGCGGATGAAGCATGTGCGGGAACTCGAACAAATCATAATCATACCGCATGGCAAAGACGGCTTCCCATTCTTTAAAGCTTGCGCTGACTGTTTGCGCGCCCATGGCTTCCCCGGCCTCCAAAAATCGTTCGATAAAAGCGGGGTCCATGACGTAACGCGATTCAACCTGATGCGTGGCAATGACATCGTAGCGTTTTTCAAACTTCTGGCTAACCAGTTTGACCCGGTCATAGTCCGAAAGTGCCGTCTTCGCCCATGTTGTCAGGGCATTGCAGGGCATGACGATCGTATGAAAGTCCAGCTTTTTGCGAAGTCCAATCCGAACGAGAATGCCCTGAAAGACCGGAAGTCTGGTTTTTACATCCTGGTACTCTGATTTCTCCTCCAGAAAAAGCCGCACTTCCTGAAAGGAAACGGGAACGCCATTGACCTTTCCGGAAAACCCGTCTTCTTTTTCATGCGTATCGTATTTCGGCAGGATCCGGTGATCGTAAACATCCCCCACAGGAAAGCAGCCGACCGGGTGGTAGGTCAGACCGGCCTGTCCGGCGAGTCCGCCCATGAAGTCCCGCTTTGCTTTTTTCCGGTAGTCGCGGTTCAGAACCAGAAACACACAATTGCCAATGAAGAACGAAAGCGTAACGGCTATGAATATACTGACTTCATTAATGAGTCCGATAGCAAACAGAGGCAATAAAAATACGGCAAGCGAGAAGGCGCAAACCCCTAGCCAGAAAAGGATATGGCCTTTCCGGCGTTTCTCGATTTCCTGTCTGAGTTCTGTCGTTTCCTCGTAAGTCTCCCGGATTTTTTGTGCGATGGTTGTTTCAGAGGTCATCGGCCTGCTAAACCTGACCCATCGTCTTGATCTTCGCCTTCGGGTGAATTTCGTTCTGGGACATCACGATTGTTTGCGGGCGGAAGCGTTCGATGATCGAGCGCACGTAAGGGCGAATGCCGGGTGATGTAAGAAGAACCGGGCTTTCGCCCTGCTGGGAAAGCTGGTCGTAGGTTTCGCGGACAGAGGTGATGAATTCCTGAAGCTGGCTCGGCGGCATGGCGAGTTGCCGCTCTTCCCCGTCACCGATCAGGCTCTCGACAAAATTCTGCTCCCATTCCGGCGACAGTGTGACGAGTGCAAGCTGGCCGTTCCTGTTCGTATTGGAATCGCACAATTGCCGCGAGAGGCGCGAGCGCACATGCTCGGTGATCATTGCCGTGTTCTTGGTAAAGGAGGACGCCTCCGAAATTCCTTCCAGAATAGTCGGCAGGTCGCGCACAGAAACCCGCTCGGCAACCAGCGACTGGAGAATGCGCTGCAGGCCTCCGATGGAAACCTGCCCCGGCACAACGTCGCTGACCAGCTTCTGGTATTCGCCGGGCAACTCGTCGAGCAGCTTCTGTGTTTCCGCATAGTTCAGCAGATCCGGCATGTTGTCCTTGACGATTTCGGTGAGGTGCGTCGTCACCACCGTTGGTGCATCGACCACCGTGTAGCCCTTGAAGTGGGCTTCTTCGCGGTATTTCTCATCAATCCACATGGCGGGCAGGCCAAAGGTCGGCTCCGTCGTGCTTTCACCGGGCAGGGAAATCGGCGCACCGGTCGGGTCCATGCACATCAGCATGCCGGGCCGCACATCCCCACGTCCGGCCTCAATCTCCTTGATCCGCATGACATAGGTATTGGCCGGAAGCTGGAGGTTGTCCTGAATCCGTACGGCCGGCAGCACATAGCCCATGTCTTCGGCCAGTTGCCGGCGCAGCCCTTTGATCTGGTCGGTCAGCTTCTGGCCTTCACCCTGCACAAGCGGCAGCAGACCGTAGCCAAGTTCGAGCCGGATCGTATCCATGGCAAGCGCCCGTGAAATCGGCTCTTCCGCCGGCGCCGCGCCGGGGCCCGTCAGGGCTTTCATTTCCTGCGCGACAGCGTCTTCGGCCGCTTTCTTGGTCTTCCAGCTCATATAGGCAAGCCCGCCTGAAACGGCGGAAAGAGTGAGGAAGGGAGCTATTGGAATCGCCGGAACCATGGCAAGCGCAAACAACAACCCCGAGCTAAGCCCCAGAGCCATGGGGTAGCGGCCGAATTGCTCGAACAGCGCCTTTTCCGCCGACCCTTCCACACCCGCCTTGGAAACG
>CAZKGT010000103.1:0-4427 GCA_964552285.1 uncultured Pseudobdellovibrionaceae bacterium
GGCGGCGTACGCCGGGGCGCATCCGGTGAGTGAGGACAATCGCACCAATCATCGCCACCAGCAGGATCAGCCCCGCCGCCTGGAATGCATAGATGTAATCCGTATAAAGAACCTTCCCCAGCGCCTCGGTATTTGAAATTCCGTCAACAACAGGCACAACCAGATTGGACGCCGCCTCCGGCGCCGGACTCCACGCCATATAGAGCACAATCAGCTCAACCAGCAACACCAGTCCAATCCCGACACCAATCGGTACGAACCGCATCGCCCCCTTGCGCAGGCCGGCGAAATTGATATCCAGCATCATCACAACGAACAGGAACAGCACCGCCACCGCGCCGACATAAACGATAACGAGAATGAAGGCAACAAACTCCGCTCCAAGCAGGACAAACAGCCCGGCTGCATTGAAAAACGCCAAAATCAGAAACAGGACGGAATGCACAGGATTGCGCGCGGAAATTACCATCACCCCGCTCAACAGCAATATCCCGGCAAACAGATAGAAGGCCAGAGCCTGAATCATTTTATACAGCTTCCCGCTATTTTTAGACATCGCCACCGTGAAGACGGGGATCCACTTGTCCGCCATCACAAAAGCTGATTGGTGGATCCCGGCCTTCGCCGGGATGACGGTAGTTGTATGATTTCTAATACTTTGGGCGCCATACCGCAAGGCCGTACCCCTCCAAACCCCCAAAAATCTTTTTCATTGATTTTCATCTTCAATCAGCGAAAATGGGAACCGTATCAATTGTCTGGGGGCAATCCGTTTATCAATCTAAAAGGACCAAATCCGTGAAACACACTTTCCTGGCTGCAAGTGCGCTTATTCCCCTGTTGGCTTTTACTCCGGCACCGGCAAAGGCCAGTGTCGATGTCGACCTGCTCTCGATTGCCCTTGGCATATTTGATGCCAACGACGATGACGGCGCGGCAGATTTCCGGCTGGAATACCGTTTCGCCCGTCCCCTGATCTGGGATATCAGCCCGTGGCTTGGCCTTGAGGTCACATCGGACGGTGGACTTTATGGCGCCGGCGGCCTGCTCTATGACTGGGAGTTCACGGAAGACTGGCACTTTACCCCAAGCTTCGGCATCGGCCTGTTTAGCGACGGCGGCGGGAAAGATCTCGGCGGCACGGTCGAGTTCCGCTCACAGCTTGAACTTGGCTATGAATTTGAAAACGGCTACCGCCTCTCGGTCGCGGGCAGCCACATTTCAAACGCAGGACTCGACGACCGCAACCCCGGCACGGAAGTCGTAAGCTTCTACCTGCACATCCCGTTTGATGATTTGTTCTAATAAGGACAATCAGTCAGAACCTAACGACTCCGCAGCCGCAAACAGGGCGTCCCGTCGTTCGGGCATATGCCTGGCAGCCGGAATGTCTTTCAGACAGCCGTGGGTTTTGACCCCTGTGTAAACGGCATTTCCTGTTCCGCTCACAAAGACAGCCTTTCCTGCCTTGGCCATCCGCTCAACCATATCGGCCAGAGTCAGCATAATACTGATATCCATCATGCGGGCGTCCGTAAAATCTATCACCACGGCCCCGTAGCTCTCATAGATATTCTCGAGGCGCGAAGACAGATCACGCGCGGTCCCGAAGCTCAGCGGCCCGGTAAAGCGCAACAGCAGGATCTGGCCGTTTGCGCTGTCGATAACGGCTTCCTCTTCCTCGCTGAGCCTGTGCCGAACCCCGGCCCCCCCGCCGCCCGTAATAAAATCGACATCCTTGATCTGATGCGTTGCAAGACGGCGAGCGGTGATCAGACTCTTCATGATAACGCCAATAGCCACTGCCATGATCAGGTCCACGAAAACCGTAAGCCCGAAAACAGCCAGCATGACGACCACCGCGCTTCTGTCGGCCCCCTTCAATCCCGCATGGCGAATTCTGTCCAGGAACGGCCAGTCGATAATATCCCACCCAACCTTCAGCAGAATACCGGCGAGCGCCGCCTTCGGTATGTCCTCGACAAGAAACCCAAGACCAAGCATACAAGCCAGCAATACCAGGGAATGAACCATTCCCGAAAGCGGCGTTCGCCCGCCGGACCGGATATTGACGACCGTACGCATTGTCGCCCCCGCACCCGGCAGCCCGCCAATCAGCCCCGCAGCGATATTTCCCACGCCCTGGCCGATCAGCTCCTTATCAGAATTATGCTGGCTGCGGGTAAAGTTATCCGCCACCAGCGACGTCAAAAGACTGTCTATCGAGCCCAGAAGCGCCAGGATCAGTGCACTGGACAACATGCCGGAAAAAGCGTGAAGATCAAAAGAAGGCAGGCGCGGCACCGGCAACCCTTCCGGAATAGATCCGAGAGTCGGCGACCCGTGCAGCACAAAAATTCCTAAAGCCGTTCCCACGACCAGTGCCGCCAGCGGCGGCGGCACCCATACCCTCAGTTTTTTGGGCATGGCCAGCATCACGCCAAGTGCAGTAACGCCTATTCCCGCCGCAGACCAGTTCGGCGCTCTCCATATATCCCACAGCCCCGTAAGAGCCTGAAGAATACCGCTCTCCGAATCATGCCCGGCCAATGCCCCAAGCTGAAGAATAATGATGATCACGCCGATGCCGCTCATAAACCCCGATATGACGGGATAAGGCATAAAGGTGATATAGCGGCCGATCTTCAATATGCCGAAAAGCACCTGTATCGCCCCGCCAAGCACAACAACCGTAAAGACCAGTGCCAGATCATGCTGGTACTGCGCAATCACGGCGGCCATCACAACCGTCATCGGCCCTGTCGGTCCCGAAATCTGGGCGGGCGTGCCGCCAAAAAATGCGGAGAAAAATCCTACCGCAATCGCTCCGTACAAACCGGCCGCAGGCCCCGCACCGGAAGCAACACCGAAAGCCAGGGCCAAGGGCAAAGCAACGACAGCCGCCGTTACCCCGCCGAACAGATCGCCGCGAAGGTTCGAAAACAGGTTTGCTGGTAAAAATCCGGACATCAACATTCCCTGAAAAACGGAAGACCGGAATTTGCAGCAAAAAAAAGAAAAATGAAAGGAAATTTACAATGGGATATGATCCCGCCCTGCGTTTCGCTACCGTCCCGTTTAGGGTGCCGCAGGCTCCAACAGAACGTCAACCTGTTCTTCCTGGCCGTCATTTTTCCACGTAAACATGATCTTGCCGAAGACTGTTTCTCCTATCGACAATTCACGCACCTGAGTATCATTGGCATAGGCCTCAAAAGGCAAATCAGCCGGCCAGTCGGCCGGAGGCTCGCCCTCAAAAGCAACATAATAATGATGATGGCTTCCAACTTGTGTAATCCTGGCAACTTCGGCTTCGAATTCCAGTAAACGGCTTTCTGACATTTTTTCTCCCCATATCACGATAAGTCACACGAATTGCCTTAATACAATACGCTGGAGAGCAAATTAGCAAGCCCTTATTAAAATTATGGAATAAAATGCTTTACCGATACGGCGCATCCGCGGCAATATTGGCCGCGATCTGCGCTTCCCAACGGTCGCCATTGGCCAGGAGCTTTTCCTTGTTGTAATAAAGCTCTTCCCTAGTTTCGGTAGCGAATTCGAAATTCGGCCCCTCGACAATCGCATCCACAGGACAGGCCTCCTGGCACAGACCGCAATAAATGCACTTGGTCATGTCGATGTCATAGCGCGTAGTGCGCCGCGATCCGTCTTCCCGCGGCTCGGCCTCAATGGTGATGGCAAGTGCCGGACAGATCGCCTCGCACAGCTTACAGGCAATGCAACGCTCTTCACCGTTCGGATAGCGGCGCAACGCATGCTCTCCCCGAAACCGTGGCGAGATCGGTCCCTTCTCGTACGGATAATTGATCGTCACCCGCGGCACAAAAAACATGTATTTGAGCGTCAGGGCCATACCCCGGACGATCTCTGTGAGAAGAAAAGCATTTGCGAAACGGTTCAAACTCATCTTTTACACGAAAGAAATACTGGGAATGGAAACAATTTTCCCAAAAGCACTAATCTCCATAGACTCCCGCAAAAAACCATAAAGCGTCTTTGCTCCATTGCCTGGATCACGGGCCGTATCAAAAGCTTCCTTTAAAAAACTCCCTAAAAACTCTCCGAACATTTTCGCCTCCTTCTGTGGCTATCAATATTAGAGGTAAAATATCACGGCAGGGAATCAAGGGCCAGCAAAGAACCCGACATCACCACCACCCAGATCAACGTAAACGGCAGGAAGACCTTCCACCCGAGCCGCATCAACTGGTCATAACGGTAACGCGGGAAGGTTGCCCTTGCCCAGACAATGAAGAACATGACAAGCGCCGTCTTCGCGGCAAACCAGATCACACCGGGCACGAACGCCAGAAATTCGACCCCGAACGGCGGCAGCCAGCCACCCAGGAACAGGATCACCGTCATCGCGCTCATCAGGATCATGTTGGCATATTCGCCGAGGA
>CAZKGT010000103.1:4437-8480 GCA_964552285.1 uncultured Pseudobdellovibrionaceae bacterium
AGCGCGAAAGTCATCGCCGAATATTCGACCATAAATCCGCCCGAAAGCTCCGACTCCCCTTCCGGCAGGTCAAACGGCGCACGGTTGGTTTCAGCCAGGATGGAGACAAGGAACACCACCAGCACCGGCACCAGCAATATCTGTACCCAGACGGGACGCGGCGCGGTCACGATTTCCGTCAGGTTGAGCGAACCCACCGCCAGCAAGACGCAAACGATCACCAATCCCATGGAAACTTCATAGGACACCATCTGAGAGGCTGAGCGCAGTCCGCCAAGAAACGCATATTTCGAATTCGACGCCCACCCGGCCATGATCACGCCATACACGCCCATCGAGGACACGGCAAACAGATAGAGAATACCGACATTGATATCGGCCAGCACCAACTGCGCATCCACCGGGATAACCGCCCAGGCGATCAGCGCCAGCGTAAAAGTCAGCATCGGCGCGAGCAGGAAGACGGGCCGGTTGGCCTGCGTCGGGATAATCGTTTCCTTGGAAAAGAGCTTTAACCCGTCGGCAATCGGCTGGAGCAGGCCAAGCGGCCCCACCGTCATCGGCCCCTGCCTGCGCTGCATGGCCGAGAGGATCTTCCGCTCCGCATAGGTATAATAAGCCACCGCCACCAGGACCACGCCAATAATGATCCCGATATACAGGACATTCCAGGCCAGCGGAATGCCGTATGTGGTCCAGAGTTCAGTCATGCCGCCTTACTCTCTTCTTCAAGAATACTGCCCAGATCAGGCGGAGAGTAATTCGGCCCTTTCAGAACCTTGCGGTCCCCTTCACGATAGATTGGCTTACCGTCCTCGCCCAATTTGGACATGTTCGAGCGCTGCACTTCCGCAAACGCAACCTCCTTCAGCCTGTGATAACCCAGCGAGAGATACGTACCGTCCAGAATATATTGCAGGTCCGTCAGCGCATCGAGCACCTCAACGGTGTCTTTTTGTGCAAGCGCATCCCGAAGCTCGTCCAGCTCTTCCTGCAACAGGTTCAGCCGCAACTGGTTAATCGTTTCATCGTCAAGGTCAGGCCGGTCCTTGATGGCCACGCCGTAAACCTCATGAAATTCCCGGACCTGATCAAGTGTCGTTCTGCTCATCTTCAGTTTTCCTCACTATTCTGCTGCTTCACTGAGTGCATCTTCTTCCAAAAACACGCGCGTACATTCCGCCATGGTTTCCGAAGCACGGCAAATGGCATTCGTCACATAAAAATTCTCAACCGGATTCTTAAATTCATCCTTTAACACATTGCCTTTTTTTCCAAATTTATCGCTTTTAATATCAGGAATCCCATCAATCTCCTGCAAATGCGGCCATTCTTTTTCCATCCGCTCACGAAGCTGCAAAATCGTATCGTAGGGAATCTTGTACCCGAGCTTCTCAGACAGCGCCCGCAGGATCTTCCAGTCCTCCCGCGCATCACCCGGCGGATCGGAAGCCTTGCGGCCCATCTGGACGCGCCCTTCGGTGTTCACATACAGCCCGTCTTTTTCCGTGTAGGCCGCGCCCGGCAAAACAACATCCGCCCGGTGCGCGCCGTAATCACCGTGATGGCCCTGATAAATCACGAAGGTCTTCCAGCCGATAGAGGCCCGCGCATCAAACTCATCCGCACCCAGAAGATAAAGAACCTTGATCCCGCCCTTCTTTGTCGCAGCAACGATATCGGCAAAACCTTTCCCCTCTTTACCCGGCAGGAACCCGATATCGAGCGCACCGACACGCGAAGCCGCCAGTTGAAGGGCATTATAAGAAGCCCCGAATTTCTCCGCCGCCTCACGCGCCAGATGCTGGATTGCCTCACCGTCTTCACGCTGGAATGCTCCAGCGCCCAGAATAATCATCGGGCTCTCGGCCTTCTTCAGAATATCGGCAAAACCGCCCTTGGCCTTCATCAGCTTTTCAAGATCCTGCGGCCCGGTCCCGAGATGCTCGTACGGATAGGTCAAATCAACCGGCTGCCCGATCATGCCGACCTTGATCCGCTTGCTGAGCCAGTTCTTGCGAATGCGAGCATTGACAAGCGTCGCTTCCCATCGCGGGTTCGTGCCTACCAGCAAAACCGCATCCGCTTCATCAATCCCGGCAATCCCGGCATTAAAGGTGTATCCGGCGCGCGCGGACGCATCAAACTGTGCGCCATCAGTACGACAATCGATATTCTCGCTGCCAAGCGCGCTCATAAGATCCTTGAGCGCCACCATCGATTCCAGTTCACACAGATCACCGGTAAGTGCCGCGATCTGTTCCCCCTTCGCGCCCTTCACTTTCTCGGCTATGAAGGAAAAAGCTTCCTCCCATGTCGCTTCTTCAAGTTTGGCCGTGTCCGGATTGCGCACCCACGGACGATCAAGACGCCGACGCGAAAGCCCGTCACAGGCAAAGCGCGTGCGGTCGTTGATCCATTCTTCGTTAATCTCCTCATGCAGGCGCGGCATGATCCGCATTACCTCGCGCCCGCGCACATCCACACGGATATTGCAGCCCAGCGAGTCATGCACGTCAATTGTTTCCGTCTTACGAAGCTCCCATGGACGCGCCCGGAACGCATACGGCTTGTTGGTCAGCGCACCGACCGGACAGATATCGACAAGATTGCCGGACAGCTCCGTCGTCACATGCCTGCCGAAGACAGGAGAAATTTCTGAATCCTCACCCCGGTGGATATAACCAAGCTCCTGCGTCCCGGCGATCTCGTCACAGAACCGCACGCAGCGCGTGCACTGGATGCAGCGCGTCATCACCGTCTTCACCAGCGGCCCCAGATCGGGGTCCGCCTTGGAACTCTTGTCCTCATAGTAACGCGACCGGTCAAACCCGTAAGCCACAGCCTGATCCTGCAAATCGCACTCCCCGCCCTGATCACAGATCGGGCAGTCGAGCGGATGATTGATCAGCTGCATCTCCATGACGCCATGCCGCGCCTTCTTCACCATGGGCGAGTCTGTATGCACCACCATCCCGTCCCCGGCCGCCATCGCGCAGGACGCCACAGGCTTGGGCGGCCCGCCCTCAACCTCGACCAGACACATCCGGCAATTGGCCGGCACGGAGAGTTTGTCGTGATAGCAAAAACGCGGAATCTCCACCCCAAGCTGCTCCGCCGCCTGAAGGATCGACGTCCCAGGCTCCACCTCAATTTCCATTCCGTTGATCGTTAGTTTTGGCATATCTTTCACCGCGAAGACGCGAAGTCGCGAAGGTATTCACTTTGTACAACGCGCCTGATTCCGTTCTTAATCAGAGCTTCCTTGAAATTAATAACAAATCCAAGCGGTGAGCGACACTGTTTCATATAAGAAAGAAGCTGCGCCTCGTGAACAGGCAAAATTCTCTCAACCGCCTTTAGCTCAAGCACAATAGAACCGGCGACAATCAGATCAAGCTTGTATTCGCTCGGTAGCTTTTCATCCCTGTAAAACACCGGCAGATTTTTCTGACATTCAAACGGAATCCCCCGACGGCGAAACTCCACGATCAAAGCCTCTTCGTATATTTTCTCAAGAAACCCCGGGCCCAGTTCCTTATGCACAGCGAAAGCGCAATCAACGACCTGTCTGGACAGTTCATCCAGTTCCGAGGGCATGTCGTTGTGTTTGTTGAGTGCTGTCATTTTTTCTAATTACCGCGAAGACGCGAAGTGGCGAAGATTTACTGCATAGCAACAGGTTTTACATCGACAAACTGACTAAACGATTCAGTTGTTTTTTCTGTTAATTTGCAAAAGTTAAAAATCGCCCGCGAAATCATCAACCACGCATGAAGTTGTGGATCAAGTTCAGTCTCACAAAGTTCTATATTAGACCTGTTGCAAAAGTAGCCTGATTTTGAGCAGACGCAGGGGTGCCGTTAGGAGATGGTCTAGAAACCGGCGGCTATATTGGCGATGCCTGCCGCGAGAGCGAATTTTCCGGAGTGAGAGGCGCGGGGGTAACGGTATCTGTCGGAGAAGATACGAAAAGTTTTTATGCGCCGGCACACTACCGGACACAGCTGGGATAAGGCGGTGAATTGATTCATACTTTCAGA
>CAZKGT010000104.1:0-8448 GCA_964552285.1 uncultured Pseudobdellovibrionaceae bacterium
ACCCGCTTTCAGCGTCCTCCCGATCCTACCGGCCTTCGGCCGGTAGTGGTTCAGTGAATTGTTCGATGGCATAGGCAAGGTTGACTGAAGCATCGGCTTTCCTTGTTACAACAGCCATGATGACGTCTGTGTTTCCGGCCAGATCGTTGATATCAAGTCTTTGGGCTTTCGGGAAATTATCTCTGGCAGCATAGTCGAGAATTGTATTGGGAACGATGGCGATTTTCATTGCTTCATCGTTTAGCACTGCCAGACTTTCATCAAAACGCGTATCATCCGAGCGGACGAAAATGAAATTCGGGATATGGATAAACGGTCTTGAATACCAGACTGTACGTGTCCTTGGAGCGTCCAGGCAGACATCTGCGCACATAACGTCGTAGCGTCCGCTGACAAGGCCCTGCTCGGCTATCCCCCAGCCCGTCTCTTCCGCCCATTCAACTTCCAGCCCCAGCTTTTCTCCTACGGCATTCATAACGTCGTAGCTGTAGCCGGACATTTCGCCGGTATTGGGGTCTTTCACGATGGAGGGCGGCCATGTGGCGTAGCCGCATTTAAGCGTGCCTGTACGAATAACCCTGTCAAAGGCAGTTTCCTTGTCCTGTGCGAGAGCATTTATCGGGGAAAGGCACAGAAGAAAGAGAAACAGGGTAAGACGATTCATAGCAGGCCTCCTTTATCCGACAACGACATTTACAATCCGGCCCGGAACGACAATCACTTTCCGCACCTGCTTGCCCTCTATAGCTCTTTGCACGCCTTCTTCGGCCATGGCGGCGGTTTCGGCTTCTTGCTGGCCTGCGTCTTTGGGCAAGGTGATGGAGGCGCGGAGTTTGCCGTTGACCTGGACACCGATGGTGACGGTGTCGGCGGTCAGCAATGCCGGGTCGGCCTCGGGCCAGGGCGTGTCGGCCAGCAGGGTTTCGTGGCCAAGCTGTTGCCAGAGTTCTTCGGCCAGATGCGGCATCATCGGGTTTATTAACTTAGCAAGGGTTTCCATGGCCTCGCGTTGGCACCATAGGTATCCGTAGTCTAGCTGCCATCCTGTTTCAATTTTTGTTTTGAAAAGTTCGTTTGATAACTCGCGAACCGATGCAACAGCCTTGTTCATCTGGAATGATTCAATACTTTCTGAAACATCGTGAATTGCTTTGTGAATTTTTTGTCTGAAGAAGATCATATCGTCAGATAAGATCTCAGGCATTGGTGAGTTTGGTTCAGGAAAGGGTTCCTTAAAAATTTTCTCAACAACAGCAATATTATAAATAAAGGTACTATATAGCTTGTTTATAAAGCGCCACGCACCGGCGATGCCGCCTTCGGTCCATTCGAGGTCGCGTTCCGGCGGGGAGTCGGAGAGGATGAACAAGCGGGCGGCATCGGCGCCGTACGTGTCGAGGATGTCCTGCGGGTCGACGGTGTTTCGTTTGGATTTGGACATCTTGATAGACGGCCCGACCGTAACGGGGCTGCCATCGCCGGTTTTCACCACTTTACCGCTGTCGTCCTTCGTGATTTCGGCGGGGTACAGCCAGTTCCCCTCCCCGTCCTGATAGGTTTCGTGCGTGACCATGCCCTGCGTGAACAGGCCTGTAAACGGCTCGTCAATATCGAGGTAACCGCAATCGCGCAGCGCCCGTGTGAAAAAGCGGGAGTATAACAAGTGCAGGACGGCATGTTCGACGCCGCCGATATACTGGTCGACGGGCAGCCAGTAAGCGGCCTTTTCTTTGTCAAACGCCTGTGTTTCGTTATGCGCATCGCAATAGCGGGCAAAGTACCAGCTCGATTCGAAAAAGGTATCGAACGTGTCGGTTTCGCGGGTGGCGGCTTTGCCGCATTTCGGACAGCCGACATTTTTCCATGTTGGGTGATGGGCCAGCGGGTTTCCGGGTTTGTCGAAGCTGACGTCTTCAGGCAACGTCACGGGCAGCTGATCCTCCGGTACGGGAACCGCGCCGCAATCATCGCAGTAAATGACCGGGATCGGACAGCCCCAATAACGCTGGCGGGAAACGCCCCAGTCGCGCAGGCGGAACTGTGTGGTGCCGAAGCCGGTTTTTTCCGCCTCGCAGCGGCGGATAACTTCTGCTTTGGCGTCTTCGACGCCCAGACCGTCCAGGAATTGCGAGTTGGCGAGTTTGCCGGGGCCGAGATAAGGCTCGCCTTCCAGCTCGAATTCTTCCGGATCGGCGTTTTCGGGGATCACGACGGGCAAAATCGGCAGGCCGTATTTTGTGGCGAAATCAAAATCGCGCTGGTCGTGGGCCGGGACGCCGAAAATCGCGCCGGTACCGTAGTCCATTAGGATAAAATTGGCCACATATATCGGGACATCAACGCCCAGAAGCGGGTGCGTGGCCATATAGCCGGTATCAAAGCCGAGCTTTTCGGCCTGTTCAATGGCAGCTTCGGATGTGCCGGTGGCCTGGCATTGCTTGATGAAGTCTTTGAAGCCTTCCTGTTCGCCCGCCAGCTTTTCACTCATCGGGTGGTCGGGGGCCAGTGCCAGAAAAGAGGCGCCGAACAATGTATCCGGACGTGTGGTAAAGACCTCAATCTCAACATTTGCACCGGGGGCACAATGATTCATGGTGTCCCCCTCGTCATTCTGGTCATTCCCAAGACCTTTTACGGTCCAATTAAATTGCAGGCCCTGCGATTTGCCGATCCAGTTTTCCTGCATGATGCGGACTTTTTCGGGCCAGCGGTCGAGTGTTTTAATGGCGTCCAGCAATTCATCGGCATAGTCGGTGATTTTCAGAGCCCACTGATTGAGCTTGCGGCGTTCTACGGGCGCGCCTGTGCGCCAGCCTTTGCCGTCAATGACCTGTTCATTGGCCAGAACGGTATGATCGACCGGGTCCCAGTTAACGATCGATTCCTTGCGGTAGGCGATGCCTTTTTCCAGGAAATCCAGGAACATTTTCTGTTCGTGGCGGTAATATTCGGGATCGCAGGTGGCAACTTCGCGCGTCCAGTCGAGCGACAGGCCCATGGATTTGAGCTGTTCCTTCATGGCGGCCGTGTTCTGTTTCGTCCATGCGCCGGGGTGCACGCCGCGCTCGATGGCCGCGTTTTCGGCCGGCAGGCCAAAAGCGTCCCAGCCCATCGGGTGGATGACGTTATAGCCGCAGGCCCGGCGGTAGCGCGCCACGACGTCGCCCAGCGTGTAATTGCGGACGTGGCCGACATGGATGCGGCCTGACGGGTAGGGGAACATCTCCAGGACGTAGTATTTCTTTTTGTCCTTGTCCTCGGTGACTTCAAAACAGGCGCGTTCATCCCAGATACGCCGCCATTTTTCTTCCGTGTCACGGATATTGTATCGTTCTGTGCTCATGAAGATGGTTTATAACGGGGCAGGAAGGGCCTGTCTATTCCCTGATTTTATTCACCGATTTTTGCAATCCTCAACTGGCGGGCGCGGGTGAGGATGGCGTCTTCGAGTTTTGTGCCGGTATCTGCGGCGGCCTCGGCATCTTTCCATGAGCCGCCTTTTTTAACCTGGCGGAAGACACGGACGCGGATTCCATCGGAACGAAGCTGGCGTCCGAGAATAAAGACGTTGAGTTTCAGCCGCTCATTGGCATTTTCTGGCGGGGAATACCAGTCTGTGAGAATGGTGCCGCCAAACGGGTCGGCGCTGGCCAGAGGCATGAAGGAAACCGTATCAAGTGCCGCACGCCAGAGAAAACTGTTGACGCCGATGCCGCCGTCATCTTCGTCATTGTCACGGCCCAGCTGGATTCCCCTGGGGCCGATGATGCTGGGCTCATTTGCGTAGATGTCGCCGCCGGTAGAGGCGCGGTCTGCCCCGGTCGGATATTTCTTTTCCGTCTCAACGCCGCCGCAGCCTGCGAGAAACAGCGTGACAAAAACACCGATAACAAGAAGGGGAGTTTTTCCGGCAGGCCTTGGCATGGTTTCAATATCCTAAACGTTATTTGCAACAGGAGACTGTTTTTAGCACGGCAAAAAATACCCGACAAGCCCCGCAAAAAAACCACATGCTTCTATCAAGCGCCTGTAAACTCTGGGGATTCCTTGTGTTGCAAAAATACAACTCGCCTTGAGAAAAATGTTGCAGTTTTGCAATCTGTCCGTTGACGGTTCAGGGAAACACTGGCTTACTGGCAGTGTTCACCGAATCCGGTGAGTGTCGTTTTATGTATGGTCCAGGGTTCGGATCTACTGTTAACCACTAAAAATTATCACATACGTGATTGGAGGAAATGATGAGAAAAGTTCTTTTGAGTAGTGTCGCCGCATGCGGTCTGGCTCTTGCTGCTGCCCCTGCCTTCGCTGAAGACGGTGGCGTGAAGCTCGACCTTGGCGGTTGGTACAAAGGTTATGGTGTTTTCATCGATCAGGATATTGCTACGGGCTACACCGCTTCTGAAGAGCGCAGCTTCGATATCCTGCACAACATGGAAATTCACTTCTCCGGTGAAACCACGCTGGATAACGGCCTGACGGTTGGTGCGCACTTCGAAATGGAAGCTGACGCTGTTAACGACCCGACGATGGAAGAGTCCTATGCGTACTTCTCCGGCGGCTGGGGCCGTGTCAATCTTGGTGCCGAAGACGGCGTAGCATACCTGCTGCAGGTTGCCGCTCCTTCTGCCGACGCCAACGTTGACGGCATCCGCACCTACGTTCAGCCGGTTGACTATACGCTTGCTCTTGCTTCTGGCGCCGGATTGTTTGCTGGAACCGCAGCAGGTCCAGCCTTCTCAGATCAAGAAACACTGTTCTTTGATTTTGGCTATGACCAAAACCCGACAGGCGCTCTGCCGGGCATTACCTACCTGACGCCTGTTCTGAACGGCTTCCAAGCTGGTCTAACCTACAAGCCAGATGTTGATGAAGCTCCGCGTGACATGGTTGGCTCTGCTGGTGTTGCTCAGGACGATCTGAACGAAGCCTATGGCGAAGCCTATGAAGGTGCTATCCGCTATGAAGGTATGTTCAACGAAGTCGGCATCACGCTGGGTGCTGGCTACACGCACATTGAGCTGGAAAAAGACACCGACGGCCCAACAGCCGACAGTGTTATTTTCGGAACGGCTATTGACCTAGATGATCGTCAGGTCTGGAATGTTGGCGCCGACTTCGATATCGGTCCGTTCGGTCTTGGTGTTGTTTACACCGAAGACGATCTGGGTGTTGACGATGACGGCGACCAGGACACGCTGGTTGTCGGTGTTGACTACACCACGGGCCCCTTCAAGCTGGGCGCTTCCTGGTATAACCGCGACAACGAAGTCGGTCCGAGTGCCGGTTCTATCGAAACCGACCGTTACACCGGCGGTGTCGTATACACCTACGGCCCGGGCATGACGTTCCGCGGTTCCATCAGCTACATCGAGCACGACATTCCTGTTGCGATCGCCGACGACGTCGAAGCAACATCCGTTCTGCTCGGCACGCAAATCAACTTCTAATTTGAAGCTGATTTGAACGCATAGAGTTTTTAAAACTTCAGGGCGGCCCTTCACCGGGTCGCCCTTTTTCTTTTTCCTTTCGATGGATCCGGGTGTAGAAGAAATGTATGTCAGAGGTGGCCGAAAAACTGAACGGGATTAAGACGGCGATTGCCGATGCGGCAAATGTTTGCGGGCGCGATCCTGCCAGCGTCCAGCTGGTGGCGGTCAGTAAGAAACAGCCGCCGGAACGTATTCAGGAGGCTCTTGATGCGGGGCACAGGCTGTTTGGAGAGAACCGCGTTCAGGAAGCCTATGAGCACTGGGCGGATCTGAAGGAACGTTATCCGGATTTACGGCTTCATCTGATCGGGCCTCTCCAGACGAATAAAGCCAAAGACGCGGTTGCTCTCTTTGACTGTATCGAAACGGTTGACCGGGTCAAGCTGGCCAAGGCGCTGGCGCAGGAAATGGAAAGTCAGGGCCGGAAAATTCCCTGTCTTATTCAGGTCAACTCCGGGGAGGAGCCGCAAAAGCACGGCGTGCTGCCACGGGATTTACCGGTTTTGCTGGAACAATGCCGGGCGTTGGGGCTCGATATCAGGGGCCTGATGTGCATACCGCCAATTGACGAGCCGGCGGCGCTGCATTTTGCTTTTTTGTCCCGGCTGGCAAAATCTTTCGATTTGCCGGAACTCAGCATCGGTATGAGCAACGACTACGAAAGAGCAATTCCGCTGGGTGCAACCTATGTAAGGGTCGGCACCGCCGTCTTCGGCCCGCGACCTGTTTCGGTGACAGGATAGAAATTATATTTTGTGGCGCCGCCTATTTGTATCCTGTCACCGAAATAGGTCACCGAAATGGGCTGGTTTAGTTGTTGAGTTTCATTTTTGGCATGGGGGACAGGGCAAGTTTGGTGATGGGTTCGCGCGGAGGAAGGTATTCCAGCGCCGCCTTTCTCTCGCTAACCATTGTTCCGGCTGTGCGGCCGCCAGCGGCTTCCGTTCGTTCATAGATTTTCTGTTTGCCGCCGCCAAGGTCGGCGAAAGCGATAACGGAGCCCGGAAGCTCCGTATTCTCGCCGGCGACCAGTCGTTTTATGGTGTGGTTCAGGCGTTTTTCCGGGTGGTCGGGAACGATTTTTCCGGAACCCTCATCGCCGCCTGAAATCATGGACATGACGTTTCCGGCGATATCCTTGCCTGTCTCCTCCTCAATGATGACATTGACCAGTCCGCTGGCGGCCCCGGATGCTCCGCCAAAAACGCCGCCGCCAATGATCTTCGAGATCGGTTTGATCTCATCGCCCGTCAGCTCACGATATAAACTCCCGATCAGCGGGATATGATGCAGCGGGTTGACCATATCCAGTATGTCGCCAAAACCGAATTCATCGCTGTTGGCGGCGCTGCCATTGCTTTCCTGAGCATAAGCCAACGCCGTTTCAAAACTCTGTTGTGACGGGCTGATACCGTTTAAAGCAAGGCTAAGAGACTGGGATACGGTTTCTTTGGCTGTCTTTTCAACGGTCCAGACCGGTACGGAACCCGCCATGCGATCATTTGTGCGCATGCGCAGGACTTTTTGTTTGTGCAAGGCTTGCATGTTCTCGTGATGTTGTGCCCCGGTTGCCGAAACATGAGACCACCCGTTCGCCGTTTCCAACATATTTGTTCTCCTTTTGATACATTGAGGAAATGCAATTGTTATGCCAAACATAAAACTGTGATAAGCTATCTGGCAATGAACACAGATGGCGTAAAAATATTAATACACATCAATGACTTATGCGCTTCCGCGGCCCTTGGAGAACTTTTGGGGCGCAGGGACAATGGCGATATTCTTACTGCCATTCCTGACTCAATAGGGGATCAGGCCGTTTTTGCTATTGTCGATAAAGGAGAAAGCCTGGCCGGTGTAAAGGCCAAATGTCCGCAGGCTGTTTTCTTTGTGATCGGGGAAGAGGATGGCACGGGCCCGTTATCAGAGGTGCCAGAACAGGATCGGTTTACGTTTCCTTTCCGGGCGGGCTCTTTGCTTTCGCGGATCAAGAGGCATCTGACTTACAGGAAACAAAGCGCAGGGCTGGAAAAAGTTATCCGGCTTGGCAGGTATGATTTTCATCATGCGGACGGGCTTTTGATGTCTGAGGGTTCAGATCCCGTTCGCCTGACGGATAAGGAGCGCGATATCCTGCTGGCGCTATACAGGAAAGACGGGCAGGAAATGGAACGAAAGGCGCTGCTTGAATCTGTCTGGGGCTATGTTGAGGGCGTCGAAACCCACACGCTGGAAACCCATATTTACCGGCTGCGCCAGAAAATAGAAAAAGATCCTTCGGTGCCGGAAATTTTGTGTACCGGCGATACCGGTTATTTTCTTCGCCTTTAAGGCCGTCCGCGCATTTTATTCACGGCATTGGCAAGGCTTTGCAGGAAGCTGGAGGCCCTTTCGATGGTAAGGGTCTGGACGCCTGCTGTCTCCAGTTCTTTCAGATCATTCAAAAGCTGGTGAATGATACGGATTTCCTCGGAGCTTAATTCGGGCTTGTCCGGATCGTCCGGCGTTTGTGGCGGCTGGCCGGAATTTTCCGTGTCCGCATGGACGGCAATGGCGGTTGCCTGATAAGCCTGCGCAGCTTTTGCAGCCGGACCGGATGGTCCTTCAGGGGGAGCCGTTGCCGCCGCGGCAATATCCGTGGTCTTCTGGGCAGAGGTTTTGACAAGCTGGGCAAGGAAGGTTCGCAGGGCACTGACAGAGACTGATGTGCTGTCTTCCCAGCCGCTATTGTCCTTTTCTTCCGTGTGATCGTGCTTTTTTCCCTTATATTCGTCGTGCGGCTCTTCGCGCCGGATGCCCTGACGGGTATCCAGGTTTTCCGCATGGCGGAAGGTCATTTTAAAATACGGATCGAGCCGGGAAAACATCTCCTAAAATCCAATAGCAAAATCAATCCATTATAATATTTGGGGCTATTCCATCTAAGCACTGATGCTAGGATGGAATTATGTACGAGAGA
>CAZKGT010000105.1:0-8284 GCA_964552285.1 uncultured Pseudobdellovibrionaceae bacterium
CTGAAAGTATGAATCAATTCACCGCCTTATCCCAGCTGTGTCCGGTAGTGTGGTTCCAGATAAGAAATATAGCCGAAATGAAAGGCGCGCCAAGATCAGAAAAGTTTGATGACGTGTATTTTTCCGCCGAGGACGGTCTGGCGGAAACAGGGCATGTGTTCCTGAAAGGGAATAATCTGCCCGATGCCTGGGCAGGGCGGGAGCGGTTTGTGATCGCCGAGACGGGGTTCGGGACGGGGCTGAATTTTCTGGCGGCGTGGGCGTTGTTTGAGGAAACGGCAGAGGCTGGGCAAAGACTGGATTTTATTTCGGTGGAGAAATATCCATTGTCGGCGGCGGAGATTGAGGGGGCGCTGCATAGTATCCTCTCCCCTGTGGGGAGAGGTCGGCCCGAAGGGCCGGGTGAGGGGCATGAAAAGTCCGAAGGACAATGTTTAGCTTCCAACTTTTTTTGCCCCTCACCCAACCCTCTCCCCACGGGGGAGAGGGCTTTTAGGGTGCGGCTTGAGGCTTTATTGACGCATTATCCCCTGCGTATTCCCGGATTTCACCGGGTGTATTTAACGGATCGTGTTTGCCTGACCCTGATATTTGACGATGTGAGTGAGGTTTTGCCAAAGCTGAACTGTTGCGTCGATGCCTGGTTCCTTGACGGTTTTGCGCCGGCCAAAAATCCTGACATGTGGACGGATGAGGTTTTCCGGGATATGGCGCGGCTCAGCCGTCCGGGAACCACTCTTGCTACGTTTACTGCAGCAGGGGCCGTGAAGCGCGGGCTTGCTGCGGCAGGATACCGCATTGAAAAGGTGCCCGGATTCGGTAAAAAACGCGACATGCTGAAAGGAACGTTTCAATGACCAGAGTGGCCATTATCGGCGGCGGACTTGCCGGGACGGCATGCGCATGGACGCTGCGTCGTGCCGGTCTTACGCCTGTGTTGTTCGAGGCGTCGGACAATCTGGCGGCGGGGGCGTCCGGCAATTCGACGGGTATATTCAATCCGCGTTTTTCGGCGGGGCGCACGGCTGAATCTGATTTTTATGCCAGCGCCTATGCACTGGCAATCCGGGCGATGAAGGAACTGGCGGAAAGCCACGGTATTGCTTTCAGTCAGCACGGCAGCTTGCATCTGGCCAATTCGGACGACAAGGTAAAGCGGTTTAAAAGCGTGCTTGATGGCTGGGGCTGGCGTTCGGATCATATGCGCGGGGTCGAGGCGGAGGAGGCGTCAAAGATAGCGGGTGTTCCGGTGGGGCATGACGCGCTGTTCCTGCCCGATTCCGGCTCTGTGTCTCCGGCGGCCCTGTGCGCGGCCTATGCGCAAGGGATTGATGTGCGGCTTAATACGCCTGCGGACGGTCTGGAGCAGGTGGAAAACGGCTGGCGCGTGGCCGGGGAGGATTTCGATGCGGTGGTGCTGGCCTGCGGGGCGGGGGTGAAGTGGTTCGAGCAGACACGCTGGCTGCCGGTTCACACTGTGCGCGGGCAGATCGTGCAGATCGAGGAAAACACGCGCACGGAAGATATCCGGTGCAATGTCTGTTACGGCGGCTATATCACGCCATCAGGCTCTGGGAAGCATGTTGTTGGTTCGACGTTTCAGAAGTGGCTCGATCATACCGACGTGCTTGAGGAGGATAATGCCGAGATTATCGGGAGGCTCGAAAATTTCATGCCGTCCGTGCAGGGAACTTTTCATGCTTCGGATGCGCGTGCGGGTCTGCGAACGGCGGCGCAGGACCGGTTTCCCGTGATTGGACGCGTGCCGGACCTTTCTGCATGGCAGGGCGGTGCAGTGAGAGACATTCCCAACCTTTATGTATCTACGGCTCACGGATCGCACGGGATTGTATCGTCGATTGCCGGGGCGCAACTGATTGCTGATGAAATCGCCGGAGGTCCGAAAAGTCTGGCGAATGATACAATCGGGGCTTTAAACGGGGCGCGGTTTCTTGAAAGGGCGCAAAAGCGGGGCGTGCTGGCCTCACTCTAGGACGGTGCCCGGTTCCAGATCGATACCATCTTCCATGTCAGGTGTTTCTTCGTCAGCAGGTTCTTCTGGAGAAAGGTCCGGTATATTTTCGGTTTCCCCATCTCCGAAGATTTTCATTTGCCTTCCGAAGGCGATCCTGCAGATTTCGAGTGCAACTCCCGGCTTTGTTTCCCATGTATATAGCGCAAACCGCCCGTCCTGATCGTTAGTATAAAGTTCGATCCGTTTGTTATTGTTCATGGTTCCGCGGGCGATGAGGTGCTGGTTGTTATCGCGCGTTTCCTCGTTGATGAATTCTGTGAACTTTGTTTCGGAATAGCACAGCTTCGTGATTTCCTCGATTTTCGGGCGCGGGTCGAGGATTGCCATTTCTTCGGCTGTGAGGGAGACCATAACGCTGACAGGAAGGTCGTTTTTCTTTTTGTTGATAGCGGCATTTATCATGGCCCAGCAGCCGCCGAAGAAAAAGAACGACAATGAGATAAGAAGAATAATGCGGTCTGATGTTCTCACGGGTCTGGCTCCGGAATGAATAAATCAAATAAAAACAGGAAATCGAGTCGCGTAAAGAAGTCTAGCAGAAATGTGTTTATTGATACAGGTATAGAAAAGGGCGGCATGAAGGTGTTTTTTCATGCCGCCCGAAGGAAAGAGACGTTTATTGCATCGCGTTGGCGGATTTTGCCAGGCGGACCAACTGAATGAATTCGCTGCGGTAGCCGAATTCGTCCTTGCCTTTGCCTTGCTGCGCCATTTCGATGACATCGTCGTAGGTCATGCTGCCTGTGTATTTGCCGCCTTTCAGGAGTTGAGCGAAGCTGGCAACGGCTGTGGCGAAAGCAGCATCCCCGGTAACTTGTTCGTCCTGTGCAACGATCGGTGTTGTGATCAGCGTTGATGTGTCCTCATCCGGCAGTTTGTAACGGATTTTCAGGAAAGCATACTCGTTATTGAAGTCGGAGTCGGCCACATGCTTTTCCTCGGTCGGCTCTGAGTTGCCGTAGCGAAGGGGATCAACGGTTGGTGTCGCCCCGACCGGGGTGATCTCATAGATTGCCGTGACGGTGTGGCCTGCGCCGATATCGCCTGCATCAACCGCGTCGTTGTTGAAGTCTTCGCGGTTTAACGCACGGGTCTCATAGCCGACGAGGCGGTATTCCTGCACGGTTTCCGGGTTGAACTCGACCTGGATTTTTACGTCCTTGGCGATCGGGAACAGCGTTGACGTCGCCTCGTCTACCAGCACCTTGCGGGCCTCATTCAGGCTGTCGATATAGGCGGCCACGCCGTTGCCGTTCTGGGCGAGGGTCTGCATCATATGGTCGTTGAGGTTGCCCTGACCGAAGCCGAGCACAGAAAGGAAAATGCCGGATTTGCGTTTGCGCTCGACAAAATCCTTCAGTTCCTCGCGGTTGGTGATGCCGACATTGAAGTCGCCGTCCGTGGCCAGGATGACCCGGTTGACGGCCTCATCGTCGAAATTTTCCTCGGCCAGCTTGTAGGCGAGATTGATGCCTGCCGCGCCCGCCGTGCTGCCGCCCGCGCTGAGACGCTCAAGGGCTGCAACGATTTTGCGCTTTTCGCTTGCCTTGGTCGGTTCAAGCACTGTGCCCGCCGCTCCGGCATAAACCGCGATGGCGACCGTATCGTCGGGATCGAGGCTGTCGAGCAGCATTTTCATGGACTGCTTGAGAAGGGGAAGTTTGTCCGGGCTGTTCATCGAGCCGGAAACGTCGAGCAGGAAGACAAGGTTGCTGCGCGGTTTTTCGTCCGGGTCGATGTCATAGCCCTTGATGCCGATATGGATCAGCTCCTTGCCGTTCGCCCACGGGGATGGCGTGACCGTCACCGTCGGCTTGAAAGGCTGCTCGCGGCTGTCCGGCAGGGGGTAATCGTAATCGAAATAGTTGATCATCTCCTCGACACGCACGGCATCGGCTGCGGGCAGGACGCCGTGGTTGAGTTGCCTGCGCACAAAGCTGTATGACGCGGTGTCAACATCAACGGAGAAGGTAGAGACCGGCTCGGTTGTTACCATCTTGAACGGATTGATCTCGAAATCCTCGAACTGATCGCGGCCCTTGTCCTGATAGTAGGTCGGCGCGATTTCATCGTCGGAGTCGAGAATCACTATGTTCCGCGCGACAGTAGAGAAGTCCTTGCCTTCCTTGGCTTTGCCCGGTGCCTGAAAAGCCGGGGCTGTCGCCGGATTATCGGCTATGGCGTCAACTTCTGCCATTTCCAGTTCGCGTTTGGCTCCCGTGTTCTGCCGGCCCGGGGCTTGTGCAACGCGTTCTTCCTGAACCTTGCGCCAGCGCATGAGAGGCTCTTCTGCGGGAGTAGCAATCGGTGGCGGCAATGCGCTGGCACTGCTTTTGATGGCTTCTTCTGTGCGCTGTATATTTGCCTCTTCTGTTGCCTCTCTCATGGTCTGGGAGAGTTTCTCCGTGCCGGGCGGTTCGCTGACGGTTGATCCGCCGGTCATCACTGAAACCGTCGTTCCCCGGTCCTGTTGTGATTGCAATTGTGTCATGCTTGCGCCGACGGCCAGAACAACCACCATTGCCGTTGCCATGCCGCCATATACAAATCTCTTATCCATCGGTTTACTCCTGTCATTGGGTTTGAAACTACCCATAAGACGGGAGAGGATTGGCAATCCTTGGAAATTTTTTTGATTTTTTTTCTTTTCGGATTCGTATTCGGCCATCGCAAGGTTCAGCGCGCGTTTTTTCGCGTTCTCATCAGGCGCGGGGGCCCGAACATTGCCGAGGATATCTTTCAGGTCTTTTTTATCCATGACGGGAACCTCCGGATAATTGCGCCGGACGCACAAAAGAATTTTTTAACCACAGAGTACACAGAGAACACGGAGTATTGCTGTCATCCCGACCGAAGTGGAGAGATCCTATGTGCTGATACCGGGTAAGGTCCCTCGGTTTCGCTCGGGATGACATCACGAAGCGGAATTCCCTCTGTGACCTCTGTGTACTCTGTGGTGAAAAAACATTCATATCTTTTCTCCCAGTCTTTCCGCCAGTTTCTTTCTGGCTTCGTGGATATACCAGGAAACCGTGCTTTCCTTGCATTCCATGATGTCTGCTGCTTCCTTGTGGGTGCAGCCTTCGGTAAAAATAAGGAATATGGCGCTTTTTTCTTTTTCGGGAAGAAGGTCGATTTCGGCCAGTACCTGCTGCGCATAGAGATCGTCTTCGGCACTGCCGGTTCTGGCGGGCAGGGCATCGTCGATTATCTGTTCAGCCGGGCGCTGGCTGCGCTGCCAGTCGGTGGCAACGTTTATAACGATGCGGTAAAGCCAGCTTGTGAAGGCGGCATTGCCTTTATAGGTATGGATGCCGCGCGCCAGCTTTATGCAGGCATTCTGGGTGATGTCTTCTGCATTTTCGCGGTTGCGGCACCATTTGAAGGCAATGGCATACATGGTCTCATAATGCCTTTCCGCCAGCGCCTCAAAGGCGCCGGAATCTCCTTTTGCGGCCTGTTCGGCCAGCTCTTCGTCGCTCAGCTCTCCCATAAAGCCGGACCTTTTTGAAGATAAGACGGAAGCAAAGGCGGAATCCTTGGAAAAATATCCCTTAATCCTTTATTAACCTTTGAGGGGGATACTTAAAAGAGGATAGATAGATAAAATTTTAGATAAATGATGATGAAATTTTACACAAAACTGATGGAATGGGCGGCGGACCGTGAAGGTGTGACCGCCATTGAGTATGCTCTGATGGCCGGTTTTGTCAGCATGGCTTTCTTTGCGACGGCATCGATTGTCGGCGCTGATCTCGGTGCGATCATGGACAGCGGTTTGACCGGTGTTCTGGATCCGGGGAGCCGCGGCGTAGAGTAAAACTTATCCATCCTTGCCAGATAAGGCCGGGCATGTCATTCATGGGGCATGTCCGGTGTTTTTATTCCAGCATTGCTGTTTGTTGTGGCGCTTGGCGCTGTTTCGGCCCTGATTCCCCGCGCCTGTCATTTTGCGCTGCGCAGCAGGTTTGTCGACCGTCCGGGCGGGCGCAAGGAGCATGAGCGCTTTGTGCCGCCGATCGGCGGGGTGGGTGTTTTTCCGGTTGTGATCGTGCTGGGGCTGTTTTCAGGTTTAAACCCGATCGATCACTGGCCGTTGCTGACGGCGCTTGTTCTGTTGCTCGGTACGGGGCTTGTGGACGATCTGCGCGAGGTGAACGCCAATCTCAAATTTTTTATTCAGGCGTTGGCGGCGTTTTTGATAGTCGTACCCGGCGGAGCGCAGATTGAAACGCTCGGTAATCTCATCGGGCTTGGGCCGCTTGATCTGGGGTGGTTTGCGATACCGTTTACATGGTTTTGCATGGTGTTGCTGATCAATGCCTTCAATATGATTGACGGGCTTGACGGGCTGGCCGGAGGCAAGGCGCTGATTGTGACGTTCTGGCTGGCGATGGCTTGCCTTTCCGGCGGGTTTATAGAGCCGCTTTCGCTCCTGTTCGTGTTGGCCGGCGGGCTGGCCGGGTTTCTGGTTTATAACATGCGCCATCCGTGGCGGCGGCGGGCCAGCGTGTTTCTGGGCGATTCCGGGTCGATGGCGCTGGGGCTGTTGCTGGGCTGGTTTTGCGTCGGGCTGGCGCAGGCGCCTGATCCGGTTTTGTTGCCGATGAGCGTGGCGTGGGTTGTCGCCCTGCCGGTGATTGACGCATTCGGGCTGTTTACCGGGCGTATCCTGAGAAAGCAGCATCCGTTCTCAGCCGACCGGCGGCATTTCCATCATCATTTTATTGCCGCCGGTTTTTCTCCGGGGCAGGCGACGGCCTTTATTCTCGGGATCGGCTTTATTTACGGACTGATCGGTTACGGCTGCCTGCTGACCGGCATTCCGGAGACTATTCAGTTTGTCCTGTGGGCCTGCGTGCTGGCAGGGCACACGGCGGTTTCATTCAGACCTGCGTTATTTATCCAGGTGCTTGCGAAGCTTAAAGAACGTTTAGCGTGAGCCAGTTCAGCAGGTTTGACGAGCCGTTGTCGATGGCCATGCCTATCATGCCGACGAAATAGCCGAGTTCCATGGGGATTTTCAGAACGTAAGAGGCCATGAAGGCCGTGAAGAAATAGCAATACATGACAAGGCACATCATGAAGGGCTGTAACTCCTGCCATGTGAAATTGCCGCTGGTCAGGGCCAGCAGGACCGGCAGGAACATGGCTGTTGCCGGCACCGTCAGCCAGTTGTTGGCCGAAACAAACTTAAAGAAATGCTCCATCCGGTCGGTTTCCCGGCAGATGAAATAGATCAGTCCCAGAAAAACCCCGAGCGAACACCAGATCCTGAGCGAAAAAATCAGCGCCAGGATGTTGCTGGACATGGTCTGGTTTGCCGGATTGAACAGGATAATCAGCAAGGTAAAGGGAAACAGCACAACGGGCACAAAAAACGAGCGCAGCATTTCATGGTAATCACCTCTGAAACGCTTCGAGCCGTCCGGCATTAACAGCGCGATTTCCAGGCTGCCGAGCAGGTTTCGTTTGATTTCGCCTTTTAAGAACATTCTACGCTTATCCTTCTCCAATCTTTATTCTAAGCAGGAAAGAGTTAAGCTCGGCTTTACAAAAGCTGGCTGTTTTGTGGCGATTTTGTGCTGTCTGTGGACAAGCCTCAGAGGATTCTTGACGATTTCCCCCTTTCCTCTCTAGCCTTTTGGTATCCAGTGAATCACAAAACTGTGCCAAGCCCATGAAACAAGCTGTTTTCCGTTTTCGTTCGTTGATGCTGACAGGCGTATGCGCCTGTTGCCTGACGGTTGGCGGCTGTTCATGGTCGGAAATGACGGCATGGCTGGATGACTGGCCGCCGTCGGAAACGCCCAAAGAAAAAGCCGTCGAAACGGCTGGAACGCCAAAACCGCCGAATGCGGATCCGCCAAGTCAGGATCGTGTGGTTTTGCCTGTACCGCAGCATGAAAGCTGGGTCAGGAAAGCCCCCGCTGCAAACGTGGCCATGGATGATGCAACGGCCAGGCCGTTGAATGTAGCCGATAAAGAGATGGCTTATAACTCTCCGGGAGCGGCAGACAACCGGATCGGTAGGCTGGAAAGCGAGTTTGAAGGTTTGCGGGAGGATTTTGATGAGATTCTGCCGGCGCTGCAGCAACTGATCGCGCAAAAGAACATGAGTGATATTGCGCCTGCGGCCGGGACTCCTGTGGAAGATCCCGGATATGTTCATCCGCATAAGGCCAGTGCGCCGCCGGAAACGGTTGTGGTCGCAGATGTTCCCAACGGCGCTCCGCAGGCCACGAATAT
>CAZKGT010000106.1:0-8282 GCA_964552285.1 uncultured Pseudobdellovibrionaceae bacterium
CCGTCAATGCCGCGGTCCAGCGGGTGACGCCGCGTGCGGTCCTCAAAGATGCCAGCTTTTCGGTCCGGACGGGCGGGCGACTGGACGTTCCGGCGCTCCAGGATTTTCTGGCGAAGAACGGCTACCTGCGCACGGATACGGTGCGAGAAGCCGGGGAATTCAGCGTTCGCGGCGGGATCGTCGATCTCTTCCCGCCCGGTTATGATGCGCCGCTGCGGATTGACCTGTTTGGTGACGACATTGAAACCATCCGCACTTTTGATCCGGTGAGCCAGCGCAGCGGGGAAAAAGTACAAGGCTTTTCCTTACGTCCTGTGACGGAATTCATTCTTGATGAAGAGTCCATTGCCCGCTTCCGCTCGGGCTACCGAGAGGCTTTTGGTGTGGTGCGTGATGGCGATCCGCTCTATGAGGCCGTGTCCGAAGGACGACGCTATAACGGGATGGATCACTGGCTGCCGCTATTTTTTGAAGACATGGAGACGCTGGCCGATTATGCGCCGGGCGCGCAGATGACGCTCGACCATCACGCGGTGCAGGCGCAGGCCGAGCGGCTGGCGCAGATCGAGGATTTCTATGAGGCCCGGAAAACGCTGGAGAGCGGCGCGAAGGGCATGGGCGCAACCGTTTATCACCCCCTGCCGGTGGAGCGGCTGTATGTGCGGGAAGAATTTCCGGAGGATGCGCAGGTGTTGTCGCCGTTTTCCTCTCCCGACGAAATAGCCCTCTCCCCTGCGGGGAGAGGGTTGGGTGAGGGGGATGAGAAGTCCGAAGGTCAAAATATATCGCCTGAAGAACTGTCTCCCCCCTCACCCAACCCTCTCCCCGCAGGGGAGAGGGCTAAAAAAGGCCGCGATTTTGCCGATATCCGCGCTTTACCCGATGGTAATGTGTTCGGGGCGCTGAAAGAATATATCGCCGGCTTGCCGGGGCGCGTCCTGATTGCCTGCTATTCCCAAGGCTCCCGCGAACGCCTGAAGGGCTTGATGGATCATGCCGGGATCGGGCCGTTAAAAGACTGCGCGAACTGGCAAGACTGCAAAAAACTCAAACCCGGCGATACGGGCTTTATCATTCTTGCCCTTGAGCACGGATTTTCCGCGCCTGACCTCACCGTTATTACCGAACAGGATATTCTGGGTGACAAGCTCGCGCGCCGGGCGGCCAAACGCCGGAAGGCCGATAATTTCCTGACGGAAGTCTCCACGCTCTCCGCGGGCGATCTCGTCGTCCATGTCGATCACGGGGTCGGACGTTTTCTGGGGCTGGAGACGGTGGAGGCGGTGAAGACGCTGCACGACTGCCTGAAGATCGAATATGCGGGCGGGGACAAGCTTTATGTGCCGGTCGAAAATATCGACATGCTGTCGCGCTTTGGCTCGGACGAGGGCGCCGTCCAGCTTGATAAGCTTGGCGGAGCCGGGTGGCAGGCGCGTAAAAGCAAGGTCAAAAAAGACCTGCTGGCGATTGCCGGAAAGCTTCTGGATATTGCCGCAGAGCGGACATTGAAGAAAAGCGAGCCGCTGCCGCTTTCCACCGACCTGCATAACGAATTCGCCGCGCGCTTTCCCTATCAGGAAACGGAGGATCAGGAACGGGCGATTGAGGCCGTTCTCTCCGACCTTGCCGACGATCACCCGATGGACCGGCTTGTCTGCGGGGACGTGGGCTTTGGCAAGACGGAGGTGGCGCTGCGCGCGGCTTACACCGCGGCCATGAACGGAGCGCAGGTAGCCGTGGCCGTGCCGACCACCCTGCTCGCCCGCCAGCACTACCAGAATTTCCTTGCCCGGTTCGCCGGGACGGGCCTGCGGGTGGCGCAGCTTTCGCGGATGGTTTCCAGCGGCGAAGCGCAGAAGGTCAAAGACGGCATCAAGGACGGCAGCGTCCATATCGTCATCGGTACGCACGCCTTGTTCGCGGGCTCGGTAAAGTTCGCCAATCTCGGCCTGCTGATCGTCGATGAGGAGCAGCGCTTCGGGGTGAAACAGAAGGAACGCCTCAAGGAACTTAAAGCAAACGTCCATATCCTGACACTGACCGCAACGCCGATCCCGCGGACCTTGCAGATGGCGCTGACCGGCGTGCGGGAGATGAGCATCATTGCAAGCCCGCCGGTGGACCGGCTGGCGATCCGCTCTTTCGTCCTGCCCTTTGATCCGATGGTGATCCGGGAGGCAATCCTGCGCGAGCATTACCGGGGCGGGCAAAGTTTTTACGTTTGCCCGCGAATCAGGGATATTCAGGAGGTCGAGGAAAAACTGAAAGAGCTGGTGCCCGAGGTCAAGCTCATCACCGCCCACGGCCGGATGAGCGCCGCCGATCTCGAGGACAGGATGAGCGCCTTTTACGACGGGCAGTACGACGTGCTGCTGGCCACCAACATCATCGAAAGCGGGATCGATATCCCGACGGCCAACACGATGGTGGTGCACCGCGCCGACCTGTTCGGCCTTGCCCAGCTTTACCAGATCAGGGGGCGGATCGGGCGCTCGAAAATCCGGGCCTACGCCTACCTGACATACGATCCGCACAAGGTCCTGTCCCAGCAGGCGCAAAAGCGCCTCGAGGTCATCGAAACGCTGGATACGCTCGGCGCCGGATTCCAGCTTGCCAGCCACGATATGGATATCCGCGGCGCCGGGAACCTGCTCGGCGAGGAACAATCCGGGCATATCCGCGAGGTTGGCGTGGAGCTATACCAGCAAATGCTGGAAGAAGCCGTGGCAGCGGCGCGGCAAGGGGGACACAATCCAGATTGTGTCCCCGGCGCAACCACTGAAGACCACTGGTCGCCCACGATCAATATCGGCATGTCCGTTTTAATTCCAGATAATTACGTCGAAGATCTGGGTGTACGGATGAGCCTTTACCGGCGTCTTCCTGATTTAAAAGAAAAACAGAACATCGAATCTTTCGCCGCCGAGTTGATCGACCGGTTCGGGCCGGTGCCGGACGAGGTCGAGAATCTTTTAAAGATCGTTGAAATCAAACAGCTCTGCGTGGCCGCCGGCGTGGACCGGGTCGAAGCCGGCCCCAAAGGCGCCGTCATCGGTTTTCGGGGCGACACCCCGCCGGACGTCGGCAAGATCGTCGCCTGGATGGCGGAGAAGCGCGGCGCCATCAAACTCCGCCCCGACCAGAAAATCGTCGCTGTCCGCCAATGGGACCGCGTCAGCCAGCGCGTCAAAGGTGTGCAGAGTTTGATGAGGGAGTTGGCGGGGCTTACGTAGGTCTCCACACCTGACGTCATCCCGGAGAAAGCCGGGATCTATAGGATGTTTATTTTTCACCACAGAGATCACAGAGTGTCGCAGAGGATACGGAGGATGAGAATCCCGGTGCTCTCTTCCTTTTCTCTGCGCACTCTGTGGCAAACACTATGACCCAATGGATCCCGGCTTTCGACGGGATGACGGTACTATAAATCAGAAAAAGCTAACGATAGCGTCAGATAGGACCACAAAGCCCCGGGTAAATAGCAAAGAATTTGCTTGCCGATACTGTTTCCTGCTTCCTGCAAAAGAAACTTATAAAATAACCAGATAAGAAAAGCCCCTCCAGGAACACAGAACATGCTGTAAAACATATAGGCAAGCATCGTGTATCCGGCGGCATGCCCCTCAAAAATAAACGGGATGAGAAAAAACATGAGGATGACCGGAAAGACCAAAAGGGCATTGCTCATTTCATAGATGAACGCTTTTGTGTGGTGGGGCTTGGTAAACCCTATCTCAAGCTTCAGTCGTTTCATCTATTACTTCTTCGTCGCCCTCTTCTGCCTCTGCCACTTCTTCCGCCTCATCCTCATCTTCTTCGATCAGCCATGCTACCGACACGACTTTTTCGTCTGTGCCGACGCGGAAGATGGTGACGCCTTGCGCGCTGCGGCCGGTGATGCGGACGTCGCCGATGGGGGTGCGGATGAGCTGGCCCTTGTCGGTAACCAGCATAATCTGGTGGTCGGAGGTGACCGGGAAGGTGGCCGCCACGGCATTGCCGTTCTTTTTGGTCAGGTTCATGTTGATGACGCCCTGCCCGCCGCGGCCGCGGAGCGGATACTCATAGGCACTCGTGCGCTTGCCAAAGCCGCCAACGGAAACGGTGAGGAGGAACTGTTCCTTTTCCCACAGCTCGTTGAAGCGTTCTTCCGGCAGGTCGCCGCCGCCCTCGGCCTCGAATTCCATGCCGTCCTCATCCGCGCCGCGCAACGGCGCAGCCGCTTTGAGGTAGGCGGTTTTTTCTTCCGGCGTCAGTTCGATGTGCTTCAGGACGGACATGGAAATAACCTCGTCACCTTTGGCAAGCTTGATGCCGCGCACGCCTGTGGAGGTGCGGCCTGCGAAGACGCGCACGTCGGTAACCGGGAAACGGATCGCCTTGCCGAGGCGGGAGGCGAGCAAGATGTCTTCGTCCTCCTTGCAGACTTTCACCGAAACGAGGTTTTCATCATCACCCAGCTTCATGGCGATCAGGCCGCCCTTGCGGATGTTCTGGAAGTCGGTGAGCTTGTTGCGCCGGACCGTGCCGTGGCTGGTGGCCAGCATGATATCCAGTTCGTCCCAGATTTCCTCGTTTTCGGGCACACGCAGGTAGACGGATATCCCCTCATCCTTTTCCAGTGGCAGGAGATTGATCAGGGCCTTGCCGCGCGATTGGGGGGTGGCCAGCGGAAGCTGCCAGACCTTCATCTTGTGGACGATGCCGCGACTGGTGAAGAACAGGATCGGTGTATGGGTGGAGGCCACGAACAGGTCGGAAATAAAATCCTCCTCCTTCATCGCCATGCCGGAGCGGCCCTTGCCGCCGCGGCGCTGCGCCCGGTAGGTGTCGAGCGGCACGCGCTTGATATAGCCGCCGTGGGTGATGGTGACGACCATGTCTTCACGCTGGATCAGGTCCTCGATATCGTGCTCGAATTCGGCTTCCAGCAGTTCGCTGCGGCGCGGCGTGCCGAATTTATCGCGGATTTCCTCAAGCTCCCCGCGCAGAACCTCAAGCAGGCGCTCGCGGCTACCGAGGATTTCGAGATATTCGGCAATGCGGTCGGTAATCTCTTTCAGCTCTCCGGCAATCTTGTCGCGCTCGAGCCCGGTCAGGCGGTGCAGGCGGAGGTCAAGGATAGCCTTGGCCTGTGCCTCGGACATCTGGTAGGTGCCGTCCTCCAGCAGCGGATATTCGGGATCGTCGATCAGCTCAATCAGCGGGGCGACATCGTGGGCGGGCCACGGCTTGGCTGTCAGTTGTTCGCGCGCGGTGGCCGGGTCGGGCGCATTGCGGATCAGGGCAATGATCTCGTCAATATTGGCTACGGCCACGGCCAGACCGGCCAAGACGTGTGCGCGCTCGCGGGCCTTGTTCAGCTCGAAGATGGTCCGGCGGGTGATGACCTCCTCGCGGAATTTCACGAAGGCGAAAATCATATCGCGCAGCAGCATTGTCTGCGGTTTACCCTGATGCAGGGCTACCATGTTGCAGGCAAAATTGGTTTGCAGGGCCGTGTGGCGGAAAAGCTGGTTCAGCACGACGTCGGCGATCGCGCCCTTTTTCAGCTCGACAACCACCCGCACGCCGTCACGGTCGGATTCATCGCGCACGTCCGAGATGTCCTCGACGATCTTTTCGCGGGCGACCTCAGCAATGCGCTCCAGCAGGCGGGATTTGTTGACCTGATAGGGAACCTCATGGACGATGATCGCCTCACGTCCGCCGCTGATATCCTCGAAGGAGGTCTTGGCGCGCATCACCACGGAACCGTTGCCGGTGTGGTAGGCGCTGCGGATACCCATTTTACCCAGGATCTGCCCGCCGGTCGGGAAGTCCGGGCCGGGGATAATCTCGATCAGCTCTTCCGTCGTAATGTCAGGATTTTCAATGCTGGCCAGACAGCCGTCAATGACCTCCACCAGATTGTGCGGTGGAATATTGGTCGCCATGCCGACGGCAATCCCGCCCGCGCCGTTCACCAGTAGATTGGGAATGCGGGACGGCAGCACGCCCGGCTCGAGCGTGGATTCGTCATAGTTCGGATGAAAATCGACCGTGTCCTTGTCGATATCTTCCAGCATCGTCTCGGCGGCCTTGTTGAGGCGCGCCTCGGTATAACGCATGGCGGCCGGCGGATCGCCGTCCATTGAGCCGAAGTTCCCCTGCCCGTCGATCAGCGGCAGGCGAAGGCTGAAATCCTGCGCCATCCGCACCAGCGCATCGTAAATCGCCTGGTCGCCGTGCGGGTGATATTTACCCATGACGTCACCGACGATGCGGGCTGACTTGCGGAAAGGTTTGTCAGAGGTATATCCGCCCTCGCGCATGGCGTAAAAAATGCGCCTGTGCACCGGCTTCAGCCCGTCGCGCACGTCCGGCAGCGCCCGGCTCACGATCACGCTCATCGCGTAATCGAGGTAGGATTTCTTCATTTCCTCTTCGAGAGAAACCGCCGGAAATTCTTCTGCTTGAGATATGTCTGACATGGTTCTGGATTTCTAGCAGGAAAACGCCCCGAACACAAAGAAAATTAAGGGAAAATCAGGGAGAAATCCGGGAAAAAACGGCCCTTTATCAGGGGGCCGTTTCGCCCATGCGGACCTTCATCATTGCCTCGTCGAGCATCTCGATGATTTTCGGCTCTACAAGTTCATAATACTGGTCCATTTTTTCCATGGCGGACATGGCTTCGGGCTTGCTGTAATACTCCACCATCGCCTCCAGTTCGCCCAAAGTGTAGACCCTGGCCATGGATTCGATGGAGAGCTTTTCCAGCACCTCGTAATTCAGGACTTTCTGCATGGCCAGCTTGAAAGCCTCGCGGTCCTGGGCGGGGATGCTCATGGCAACCTGCTCGATGGCCGCGTTGATCTGGTCGGCCGCCGGACGGATTTCATGCATTTTGGCGGCAAGCGCCATCTTGCTGTCCATGTCCACGGGGACCGTCTGTTTCTGGGCCTGCGCCGGAAAGCCCAGCATCAGGGTCAGCATAAAAATTGTCAGTATGCGCATTGTGCGGTTCCTTATCTTAAAAGGGGATTTCGTCTTCAAGCTCATCGACGGGCGCAGGAGCCGTTGCCGGCGCATCGCCAAAGCCGCCCTGATTGGCGGGAGGGGCGGAAGCATATCCGCCGCTTTCCTGGCCGGCGCCGCGGGAATCCAGCATTGTCAGTTCGCCGCGATAGGGGCGCAGGACAACTTCGGTCGAGTATTTCTCAACGCCGGACTGGTCCGTCCATTTGCGGGTCTCAAGCTGGCCTTCGATATAGACCTTGGCGCCTTTGCGCAAATACTGCTCGGCCACGCCCACCAGAGGCTGGTTGAAAATCACCACCCGGTGCCATTCGGTGCGCTCCTTGCGCTCGCCCGTTGCCTTGTCTTTCCAGTTCTCGGATGTCGCCACCGTCAGATTACAGACCTTATCGCCCGACTGCATGTTGCGCACTTCCGGGTCACGGCCCAGATTTCCGATCAGAATAACCTTGTTAACACTGCCTGCCACGTTTCGAATCTCCTTGTTGAATGGAATTAATATAAACACTCGCAAGCCGATTGGAAGGGTTTTATGGGCGGTGGACAGTTTACGGTGGACGGTTTATTTTCCTGTCATGCTGTTCACCGCAAACCAAACACCGTACACCGCATGAGAGCCTGGCAGAGAATGTTATCGGGACGGCGGCTGGATCTGATTAATCCGGCGCCCGTCGATATAGAGATTGAGGATATCGCCCACGGGCTGGCGCGGGTGGCGCGCTGGAACGGGCAGACGACCGGCGCACACGCCTTTTCCGTGGCC
Source organism: uncultured Pseudobdellovibrionaceae bacterium (assembly GCA_964552285.1). GTDB lineage: Bacteria > Pseudomonadota > Alphaproteobacteria > Micavibrionales > Micavibrionaceae > CAZKGT01. The sequence continues at coordinate 7,784 of CAZKGT010000106.1, forward strand.
CAGCACAGCCTGCTGGTCGAGCAGATTATCAACGAGATCGGCCGGGAACTCAGCCCCGGCTGGCAGCTTGCCGCCCTGCTCCACGACGCGCCGGAATATGTGATCGGGGACATGATCTCACCGTTCAAGGCTGTGCTCGGCATGGATTACAGGGAATTCGAAGACCGGCTGCAACAGGCCATCCATATCCGTTTCGGCCTGCCCGGCGCAATTGATCCGGAGCTAAAAAAACGCATCAAGGCCGCCGACCGCGCCGCAGCCTGGCTGGAAGCTACCGCGCTGGCCGGATTTGATGCAGACGAGGCTGATAAGTTCTTTGGCGAAAAGCCTGCCCTGCGCAAAGCGCCAGACCTGACCCCGCTGGATGCGGAAACCTGTAAGGCGTTGTTTATCCAGCGATTTGAGCAGCTTCAAACGCGCATGGCTGCGTAAGGATTGTTTCGAATTTTATCTAAACTTCACTCCGAATTTACGGAAAAACTGTATCCAAAAAGCTGAC
>CAZKGT010000107.1:0-4056 GCA_964552285.1 uncultured Pseudobdellovibrionaceae bacterium
TTGCGTGCTGATACGATTCTCTCATATTCGAAATCTTGTGACTACACTATCTAAGCAGCCAGTTCCCTTCAATTCTCGTCTTCTTCCGTATAGATATCGTAGAGACAACGTAAAACAGCCTTGGTGGCTATATCGTTCATGGAATAGTAGATGGTCTGGGCTTCCCTGCGCGTATTCACCAGACCATCACGGCGAAGACGCGCCAGGTGCTGTGAGAGCGCGGACTGACTCAAACCAACAATCTGTTCCAGTTCTCCGACATTCTTTTCGCCCTTATAAAGAGCGCACATAATGATCAGGCGACGTTCATTGGACAGGGCCTTCAAGAGATTTACCGCTATCTCGACGTTTTTTTCAATTTCCTGTATATCCATAATATAAAAACCGCTTATGCATTCAATATTTCCGGCACTGCTAAACCCACACCGGCTTTTCGTATTACGCATCTATAATTTTTTTGTATACACAAGGGGCAGGTACAAAAGACTGCGTCCAGCCAGCCTCTAACAACTATGGCCATAATAACCGCAATAAACAGCCCTCCGTCATGCCCACCCAAGAGCTTTATCTACTTCTATAATCGAGTATTCATACATATTTTGCAATCTTGTTACAAAGCTTTTTATACTTTAGGTGGAGTTTTTTTCAGAATGCTCTGAACGGCGGAATCCGGCAATATGCTCAGGAACCACGCAAAAATAGCGGTGGGAAAAGGAAAGGAAACCCGCCCGGCATTTTTTTCTATCCCTTTGGCTATGATTCTGGCCCCCTTATCGGTATCCATAAGAAATGGCATACAAAAGTCGTTTTGATCAGTCATTCTGGAAATAATAAAACCCGGAAGGATCACATTGACCTTAATTCCCTTGCCCGCCAGGGCCCCTCTGAGAGACTCCCCGTAGATCTTTACCGCCGCCTTAGACCCGCAATAGGCCGGCGCGCCGGGCCATCCGCGATAGCCGGCCAGTGAACTGATCAGCGCAATCTGCCCCTCCCCTCTTTCAAGCATTTCCGGCAGGACAGGGCCGATCGTATTGAGCACCCCCATCAGGTTTGTATCGAATATCCGCCTTGCCTGCTCGATCCCCTCCCCATCGGGACCGCTGCCGCTTCCGGCGGAAATGCCGGCATTGGCGATCACAAGGTCAATGGACGTACGTTTCTGTACGTCCTCGATCCATGCCTGCATGACCTCTTTGTCTGTAACGTCAACAATGGCCCGGACAACCTCGGCCCCCTTTTCCTCGCAGCGCACAGCCACACCATCAAGCCGCTCCCTGTTACGCCCGCTCAGCGCCAGCGTAACGCCCGGCGCCGCATAATGAAGCGCCAGCGCCTCGCCGATCCCGCTCGATGCCCCGGTAATCAGAATTGTTCGATCCATTTATTGCCTCTCCTCCCAACAAGGGTTAATTTGAAAACATATATGCGTTCAACCCTTATTTTTTACCCATGGCAAAATCTTCCAGTACCACAGGCCTGAAACGCCGCGGATTGATGTTCGTTCTCTCCTCCCCTTCCGGTGCGGGCAAAACGACGATCTCGCGTGCCCTGCTCAGAAATAACGAAGACGTCATGATCTCGATCTCCGCCACCACGCGCCCGCGCCGCCCCGGCGAGGTGCAGGGACAGGATTATTATTTCACGGACATCCCGGAATTCAACAAGATGATCGAAAAGGGCAACATGCTGGAATACGCCAAGGTTTTCGGCCATTACTACGGCACGCCGCGCGAACCGGTCGAACGGGCGCTGGCCGCCGGAAAAGACATCCTCTTTGACATCGACTGGCAGGGCACACAGCAACTCTCCGAGATTGCCCGGCAGGATCTTGTGACCCTGTTTATCCTGCCGCCTTCGGGCAAGGAGCTGGAGCGCCGCCTGCGCGCCCGCGGCCGCGACACCGACGACGACATTCGCCACCGCATGGCCAAAGCCTCGGATGAAATGACGCACTATTCGGAATATGACTACGTGATCGTCAACGAAGATATCGATTCGTCGATCGAAAAAGCCCAGCTCATCCTCGACGCCGAACGCCTCAAACGCCACCGCACCATAGGCCTCAGCGATTTTGTAAAGGGTTTGAAGGAGGGGGTTTAGGCAGCGGGGGCAGGATTTCGTATCTCCAGCCTGCCTGCCTCTTTCTGAGCGTAAACTGCAATTTCCGGCACATAAACAAGCCTTCTGTCGTCGACGATATCCTGCATGGTAACAGCGATATCCCTGTAGGCAGTGGACGCCAAATGATCCCCCTTCAGCAACCCCGTCCAGGCGACAGGATCGGGGTTTTGCTTAACGCCCAGCCTGCTTGCCGTATCTTCCGAAACAATAATCCCCGCACTCTCGCCGCCATACGTCACCTTAACGCAACAGCCATTCAAACGGACACGTTCATACACAGCATTAACATCATCGCTGCTCTTCAGGCCTGACCCGGTAATACAGGCGGCCTCTGTCAGAATAACTTTTATCGGATCTTCTACTGGATCTTCGGCAGGCGGCTTGATATCCGCCGGAACGGACTTTTTCTCCTCGCGGTCAAAACGCTGCGGATTTTCGTCCGTTAAGGCCCTCCACGTGCCGGACGACACCCAGTAAAGCTTATTCTCATCGCCTGCGTCGATTTCCACGGCGCTCCAGAGTTTGCCTGTATGTTTCAAAAGATGGCTATAATTGTTCCTTAAATCCCGCAACGCGGCGTGCTTAACGTCAATTCCCCGGGTCTTTTTTCCTGTATCTTCCGGCTTCGCCGATTCCCATACCTTTGCAGGAACAAGAAAGCCGTTATTTGTCTCACGGCCATGAGCGAAAGGAATAACCTTTCCTTTCCTGTTAATGTTTTCCATTGCTGCCGCGGTAAGCTTTTGCAGTTTGACGGCATTATATTCTTTGTGCACGACCTGCGAACCACCACGCCGCCGTCCGCTTTCAGAGAAGCAGGACGTGATCTGTCCCGCTGACCTCCCGGTCTTTTTGCCCTTGGAAGCCTCAACAGGCAGGGGATCGCCACTTAAGAGACTCCATAACTTATTCGACATAAAGACTACTTCAGAGCCGCTTGGCGCCGTAATGACAACAACCCCTCCAGATTGCATGCTTTCCCTGTGCCGGATAAATTCCCGCTTAAACCCGGCAGAGTTCGCCGACGTAATGTTAAGTTCAACATCTGCGCCGCCCATCAACGCATCAAACCTATTCCTGCTGACAAAGCAACCATGCTGACGCTGGCCTTTTCCGTGCACGAAAGGAACAGGATTACCCTGCACGCTGATGGCATCGATAACACGGCCAGAAAGGCCACAGCCCTTCACAGCAGCCGAAGAAATGTTATCAGGCAACCGTTCGACAGGATTGAAAGCGCGATGACCGCGGCCTCTTCCTGATTTGCGGCAAGAACGGACTGTTTCCTCAATGACGGGCGTTTCCCCGCTCAGAGCGCACCATGTGGCCTCGGACATAAAAACCGCCTGGGAACCACTGGGCGCCGTGATAACGACAACCGAGTTCCCCTGGCTGACAGCCGCTCTCTGCGCGCGAAAATTTTTCTTAAATACGGCAAAGTCAGCTTGCGACATTTCGGGCTGAATTTCGGCCTTCGCCGCCAGCGGGTCATATGCTTCCTTACTGACGAACCGGCCGCGCATTATCGGGCCTCTTCCCCGGTTTACAAAACGGACGGGCGTTTCACGGATGCTGACGGCATCAATAAAGCGCCCGGTTCCCCCGCCCCCGGCAATAAAGGAAGAGCTGATTTCTTCCGGCACATCCCCGGCGGGATTGAACGTTCGCAAACCCTTTGTTTTTCTCTGCCTTACAGCCGGAGCCTTCTGTTCCTGAACGGGCAACGACTCACCACTAAGGGCGCACCACGTCGCCTCTGACATAAAGACCGCCCGGGAACTGCTGGGCGCCGTAATAATAACGGCCTTACCTGGCTCTTTGATGCTTTCCCTGTGACCGGGAAAACCGCCTTTGAACTCTCGAACATTCACGCGGGTAATTTCGACCCCGGCCCCCGCATCCTCCATAAGAGCGTCAAACTGCTTCCCGGCC
>CAZKGT010000107.1:4066-8258 GCA_964552285.1 uncultured Pseudobdellovibrionaceae bacterium
GGCCGCGCTGACCGCCGGTTCTTCCGTGCACAAAAATAACGGGCGTTTCCCGGAGACTGATTGTATCAATGACGCGGCCTGAAAATCTCGGCCCCGCCACAAAACCCGAACCGACCTCACCCGGTAAATCCGAAAGCGGATTGAATTTGCGCCTCCTGCCCCCGGAAGGCGTTTTCGTACCGGCCGAAACCGTTCCTGTGTCTAAATCGTCCGGCTTTTCGTCTTCCAGCCTTTCGTCCTCAGGATCAGGGTCATCGCCCCCGCCATCTGACGACAAACCATAAAAGCGACCGCCCCTTTCCTCCTCGTTGACCACGGCCCCCATAACGAGGATATCCAAATCTTGTTCGGGCCTGCCCCCCGTATCATCATCGGCAACCGCTTTAACAAGACGATCACCCGGCCCAACGTCAAAATCGCCGCGGTGCCGGGATCTCCTGCCCGGCTCCCGAAAATCATCAATTGTGCGCCCGCCGCGGTCTATATCGGCAAGAGGACGATCCGGAGAAGGCGGCTCTACATCGGGGTCGGTCCCCGGCGCAACCAGCACAGCAATAACATTCTTCCCTTTATCCGTAAGCGGCATCACGCCCTGCCGCTTAAAACCCGCGCTGCCCAGAAGATCAAGGATCGCGCCGGGATTTAATTTGAACAGTCTTGCCTGCGCCTTATCCCTGGCCGATTTGAGGTGTGGAAAATGCACTGGGTCTGCCAGGCGCAATCCGTCCTCTTTGCCATACAGCCCAGCACTAAGCTTTGGCGCATCACCGCCGGAAATCTCTGTAAAACCCGCCAGGATTTCACCAAAAGAAGAATCAAGGACAGGCGCTTCGGTTTGCTGAAACACCTCATGCCCAAGATCAATATAGGCTGGCGGAGAATCCGATTTCCTGGGGTCGGCTTTAATCTTCCCAAGCTTTTCAACCAGCGCCATCGGCAAAAACACGGCTTTTCTTACTTTGCCCGCAGCAATAAGAAAATAGGCTGCCTTTTCGCCGGCCGTTTTTGAACGGCCCAGATCAGGCCGCCCGGCCTTCGTCTTTTTTATAAGCCCTGCGTTATGCGCCCTATCATAAAATGCATTGGAAACAACAACGCCGACCGGCTTTCCGCCCGACCGGATGACAAGAGCCTTGAGCATGTCAAAATGATGCTGGTTATTACCAAGAAATTTCAGGGGATCCGGCGTCGTCTCCAGATCAACCGCCTGATAATTGGCTATAAATGTTTTCGGTGCGAATGATGCCGGCGGCGGCGCAACCCTTACCTTCCTGCCGTTTTCCTCCGTCTTGCGCTTTGCTGCTCCCACGCGAATTCTTCCATGCCCTACTCATTGGAACCAGAAAGGCTTAGCAATGGAGCAGGCTTATGTCAATTTTGCTTTTCCGGAAATAGCGATAAAATCCTCAACGCTGAGATTTTCCGCCCGCAGGACCGGATCAATGCCCAGTTCTTCAAGCGCGCCAGCATAATCTTTCAGCGTCGAGCGGATCATTTTCCTGCGCTGGCCAAATGCGGCGGCCGTGACTTTTTCGACCGTTTCGAAAGCAGGCACGTCCTTCGGGATTTCCCCGGGCAGAAAGTGCACGACCGAGGATGTTACCTTCGGCGGCGGCGTGAAGGCGGACGGCGGGACGTCCATCACATTCACCGCCGTACAAAGCCATTGGGCAATCACCGACAGACGGCCGTAATTTTTTGTTCCCGGCACTGCGGTCAGGCGCTCGGCCACTTCGCGCTGAACCATCAGGGTCATGCTCCGAAAAGCATCCATATCCGCACGGATTTGCCTCAGCCAGCCGATCATCAGCGGCGTTGCAATGTTATAGGGCAGGTTGGCGACAATCGCGCGCGGCACCTCAACCAGACAGGTCAGATCGGTTTTGAGGGCGTCACCATGAATGATGTTCAGCCGCCCTTTCGAAACCTGCTGCAGCGACTGAAGCGCCTCCACGGCGCGGGCGTCATACTCGACCGCCGTCACGGATTTCGCGCCTGTCTTCAACAGGCTGCGGGTAAGACCGCCCGGACCGGGACCGATTTCCACCACGTTCACGCCGGCAAGATCCCGCGCGCAGCGGGCGATCTTATCGGTCAGGTTCAGGTCGAGAATGAAATTCTGTCCAAGCTTCTTCTCGGCCCGCAAATCGTGGGCAGCAATCACCTCACGCAAAGGAGGAAGCTTGTCGATCTCAGACACGGTTTTCGATGAAGGATACGGCCCGCAAATCCAGCAGGTGACGACGCTGCAACCGCTCAAGACGCTCAAGACCGATCTGGTTCATAATCTGTTCGCGGGGCGGAATTGTGGAGCTGCTGATACTGCGCTTGTCCTGCACCATCAGGATATGAATACCCGAAAGCGTGCGGATCGGCTGGCTGGCCGTATTTTCCGGCAGGGACGGCAGGACCCTGTCCAACTCGTCCGGAAACTGTCCCCGCCCGACCCAGCCGACAACCCCGCCTTCCGCGGCGCCTGCGGCCTGCGAAAACTGGCGGGCGGCGGCAGCAAAGGGAACCTGGCCGGAGCGGATTTCACGCACCAGCCGGTCGGCGACCTGCTTAACGTCATCCTCTTCAGATGGCGCTGACACCGGCAGGAAAATCTCGGAAACCAGATATTCCGTCTTGCCAAGGCTTTCTTTCATAAAACCGATACGATCATCGATATCCGAGTCCATGATCCTGATACGCGGCTGAAGGTTTTGCTGTACAAAGCGCGTCCATCCGATCTGCGATTCGACCTGTCTTTCCAGCGTCCGCTCTTCAATGCCCTGACGCTTCAGCAGTTCGCGGAACTGGGCCAGCGTCATTTTGTTTTGCTGCGCGATCACGGTAAGGCCTTCCATGATGGCTTCTTCGGATATTTCCACACCGGCATTCCGGGCTTCCTGGATTTTGAGCTGTTCCTCGATCAGCATACTGACAACCTGCGGTGTCAGACGATCACGCATTTCCTTCGTCTGCGGCAGGTTGGAGGAAACCATCACCAGCTTCATCCGATCATTGACATCTGTATAGGTAATCGCGTCTTCATTGACAACGGCAGCAATCCCCTCGCGCCGCTCCGCCAGCGCATCAGCAGACAGGCAGGCCGCAAAAACAAGAAAAACCAGAAAGGGCAGGATTCTTTTCATAGCGCGTTTATAAAACTTATGCCGTCCGCTGGCAAGCCTGCGACCCGCCGGGCCTGAAACGCTCCAGATATGTCGGCAAAATCAGCGCCATACTGGCCGGCACGATCCCGAGATCGGCAAGACCGGACGTCCCTTCCGAGACAACATTATCCGTCTTCAGCGATTCGACCTGATCGATCGTGATAATCGGCCGCGGCAACCACTGCCAGAAGAACGCCTTGAACTTGGCCAGTGGAAAAGGCAGCCATATATAAAGGCGCCGGCGCCCGGTATACTCAGCCAGAAATCCGTATATTTCCCGGAAACTCACCACGTCCGGCCCGCCCAGTTCATAGATTTTCCCTCGCGGATCTTTATCGCCGGATAACGTCAGGCCGGCCATCACCGCGTCGGCCACATCCCCGACATAGACCGGCTGGAATTTCGTCTTCCCGCCGCCGATCAGCGGCAATATCGGCGTATAGCGGGAAAGCTCGGCAAACATGTTGAAAAAATCGTCCTCCGGCCCAAAAACAACACTCGGCCGCAGGATCGTTGCCTGCGGAAAGCCCTTATGAACGGCCCGCTCACCCTCAAGCTTGGTTTTCGCATAGCGCGACGTGCCCCTGTCACAGGCCAGCGCGGATATATGGACGAACCGTTTAACATTCTGCCCCTTGCAGGCCTTGGCTATCATCTCGGGAACGCGCACATGCGCCCGCTCGAAATCGCCCTTGCGCCGCTCGAACAGCATACCGATGCAGTTCACCACCAGCTCCGAGCCCTTCACAGCATCCACGATGGAAGAAAGCTCATTGTAATCGCAGGCAAACGGCACAATCTGCCCGACAACCCCGCAGGGCCGCAGGAAATAAGCCCGCTCCGGAATGCGTGTGGCCACCTTGACCGTATAGCCGCGCCTGGCCAGCTCGCGCACGACCTGCGTCCCGATAAACCCGGTTCCGCCGAAAACAGTTGCGATTTTGGTGTTTTGAGACATGGCGCCCGTCCCTCCTCAGAAGCACACTACCGGACACAGCTGGGATAAGGCGGTGAATTGATTCATACTTTCAGAT
>CAZKGT010000108.1:0-8247 GCA_964552285.1 uncultured Pseudobdellovibrionaceae bacterium
GCTCCGTGGTGGCCTCGGACGCGTTCTTCCCCTTTGCCGACGGCCTGATCGCTGCCGCAGACGCCGGCGTCACGGCCGTGATCCAGCCCGGTGGGTCCGTGCGTGACGATGAAGTGATCGCCGCCGCAGACGAGCGCGGCCTTGCCATGGTCCTGACCGGCATGCGGCATTTCCGGCATTAGAACCACAGAGCGCACAGAGATTTACGAGATCACAGAGGGTATTTATCCCGTATTTGTCATCCCGACCATAGTGGAGGGATCTTACCCCCTGTCAGCTTGGTAAGACTCCTCGGCTTCGCTCGGGATGACAAGGATGAACTTCCTTCTGTGATCTCTTTTTCCTCTGCGCCCTCTGTGGTCAAAAAACCCAAAAATTCACGGAATATTAATGGATTATCGCTAATTATAATGGTACGGCGGTAGATCCTTAAACGGTCCTACCCTACTGAAACAAAAAAGAAAACGGGATGAATTTTGTAAATTCACCGCCCGAAACGCTAAAATGCGCGTAATGACACAATAAAGACAGGTTTTTAGAGGGTTAATTTATGTTCGGAGCGGCTTTACAGTTAATTAAAACAGGCGTAATGGCGCTATTTAAAGGCGGCGCGAAAGCTACCGTCAAAGCCGGAACAACGGCAGCCGCAAAGGCCGGAACGAAGGCCGGTGCAAGAACAGGCGCCAAGCAAGCCGCCACAGGAGCTGCCAAAACAACATCCAAAACAAAAATTTCCCCAAGCGGGAGCAAACCACCGCCGAACCCTGCGACAGGGGCTACACCTGCAGGTGATCCGATAAAGGCCATAACCTCAAGAATGTCAGGCGATGCCCGCAAGGTACTTGACAGCAGGCGCATTTCTCTTTCAGACAAAGTAAGTACCGTCCAGGCACAAGTCCGGGCAGGAAACATTTCAGCGGATGACGCGGCAAAGGTTCTTGGAAGCAAATTCCAGTCGATGGCAAAAGCCGGAAAACTTTCACGCGAAGAAGCCGGTCGCATTATGGCCGGCAAGAATATCGACCCCAAAATTATCGACGCCCTTGACGATGCAATGGCCACGCAAGCCGCAGGCGCAAGAACACTGGCGGGAAGGGCAGGACAGGCATTCAGAGGCGCCACAGGAAGCCCGGGGAAAATAGCCGCAGCTGGAGGTAAACTTCTCTTATCAGGAGGAATGGCTGTTGCCGCACCAGTTGCAAAACCAGCCCTAATACTTGGCGGTGCAGCAGCCGGCGCGCACGCATTTGCTTTTGGGCCAGACAAGACGCTGGGGATTATTGGCGACGGCCTTGGGTCTGTAGCCGAGTGGGCCGGAGAGCGCCTTTACAATAACACCCTTGGTTGGTTTATTGGCGACTGGGGCGAGTCAGACCGGCCGTCAGGGGCCGAAACCGGCACGATGACCAATCCGGGCAGTGATGGCGGGGCAACGGCAGGCCCATCAAGCAACGGATCCATCCAGACAGATCCATCAACATGGATAGGAGATATAACAGAACGCATTGCTGATCAGTTTGAAGGTTCCTGGCTGGACGGTATCTGGAGCTCAAATATCATGAATATCGGCCGTGGTATGCTGCAGAGCGGTTTCAATGCCCTGAGCAATATTAATCTGAAAAGCGAAATGACGGAAAATATCGTTATGCTTGGAGGCGCTGCTCTGGCCTTTCTGTTTGGCAGCAGACTTCTGGACGGCGGAGTTATGGGGACGCTTCTGGGCGGGCTTCTGGCGGTTGGGCTTCTTATGTTCGGCAAGGATGCCTGGAACGGAATTACCGGCAAAGGCGCTCCCGTTGTCGCGCAAGGCACCGGCAACAACGTTCCAAGGCTGGTCGTTGACAATACAAAGGCCACAACCGGGCACGACAACGACAACCTGAGCGAAGACATGAAACTCGCTGCCGGCTACGGACAAAACACGCCGGCAGGCCTTGACACAACCGCGCCGAACGGTCCCAGAGGTCCGCTCCCGACACTGGAAGCCGCGTAATTCTCTAATTCATTGTTGATAGTGCGCTGTCTTGCTATGATATGTGAACGGGGACGATATTTCCCGTACCTTCATCAACTTGCTTCCCGACCGTCATGACCGACGACCACAAAGAAAAACCTGAAGCGGCATCCCTGTCCAAGACCCTGAAAGAGAACTGGGGGAGCGAAAAACTGCCTGCGCTGTTCGCGCCGGAAGAGCTCGATATTGTTGTGAACGAGGAAAAAGGCGAGGTCTGGATTTTTCATGGCAAGCCCCTGCCAGCGATTATCGAGAATATCGAATACGACCATAAGGGAAAGACCATCACCTTTATCACCGAAGACGGACGCAAGTTTGATCTCGGGGTAAAAATCCAGTGGCTCGTCCGCGCAACAATTAACAAAGCCGAACATATTTTTGTCATGCACACCAAAGACAGGGAACCGCAGGGCTGGTTCATCTGCCCGCTCACCCATGTGAATGCGGAACAAAGCGACGCCAACGAAGAAGAAAAATAAAAAATTTACAACTCGTTGATATTAAAAGTAAAATCACCGCTGTAAATTTGCGTCGGCCCCGCCGGATTTGGTATTATAAGGCGTGACTGAATGATGAGTGCATAAAGTGAAAAATTGATATGAAAAATTTACCGGGTTTTAAACTTTCTGCGCTTGAATAAGGTTACGGTTAGATTTGGAGGTGAAATGGCTTTATAATGGCCGGCATAAAAACTTTAGGAATACCGGACCATGGCAAAGCCGAACCCCCAAACGATAACGCCGAAAGCAAAGGCCACGCTCGAGCTGGCGGTTAACGAAGACAACAAGGTAATGATCTTCCACAACCGCCCGTTCATAAAGAAAATAAGCTGGCTGGAGTTTGACCTTAGCACGAGCATTCTCAATTTCGTGTTCGAGGACGGCACAATGCAGGATCTGGGACATCCCGTTCCTGAAAGTATGACCAAGAACATGCACAACGCGCATCAGGTCCTGGTCATAGAAGTGGAAGACGATACGACGGCTGAACCTGTGCAAGGTGTTTATTACCCGATCATCCTGCATAAGCCGGAATAAAAAAACAGGGGCAATAGAGGAGAATGTTATGAACGGTCAGGTAATTTTAGATGGTGAGCAACTAGAAGCGGTTACCGGCGGCACCGACGGAATGCTGGTCATGCAGGTTACAGATTCTGACTTTCTACAAGAAACTGGCGGGCCCGGCGTTAAAGTCGACCTGACGGGGAAATCGGTTTCGGGAACAGAAGTTGTTATCCAAATCGGCACACCGGCAAACATTGCGCCAACCTTTGCTAGCGCAGTCGATCCTGTCGGCAACACGCTTGATTTTGTACAGAAATTCGAGGTTTAGTTTAGGCCCTACCCGCACCAGACATGATCGACGGCGCCTTCGTCGTCGATCTCTATGTTGATCCGCTCAGGATTGTGGTCCATCGTCATCATATCGCCGTGCTTCATGACCCGGAACGGCCTGCCGGTGTGTTCCAGAGCTTCCTCATCCAGCGCATGACCGATCCAGTTTGCAAAATCACAACCTTCCCGATGAATATCGACCCGGTCATATGAGCCGTGCAGCACATCCTCTGCGTGGCTGCCGCTGCCTGCGGTCAGCACGAGGGTCAGCAAACCGCCGATGACCAGCAGGGTGACCATCACGGGCACGTAAATCACAACGAGTTTTTTCTGTTTCGGTTTCATTTCTCTCTCCGGTTTTTCCGAGTAGGTGCTGTTTACCAGCACTCGACCCGGCTGACAATGCCGCGTTTATTCACATGGATATTAATCCGCTCCGAATTGAAATCTTCCGTCGGGCGGGCGCCGGGGCCGAGGATCCTGTAGGGACGCCCTTCGGCCTTGACGCGCCACATCTGGACCGGATAGCCGACCCAGTGCCTGTATCTGCAGGACGCAACGGGGCCGGAAACCGCCACTGGCACTTTATCCGCAACAGGCCGGGCTTCCGGTGCTTCTACAACGATTTCTTTTGTGATTTCTTCCGTGACTTCTTCTGGTGTTTCTTCTGTCTCGATCACATCCTCTTCGGCAAGGGGAACACCGGCGGCGGGCTCGATTTCCGCAACAGGCGTCTTTACCTCTTCAGGAAGCACAACATCGACACGCGGGCCCTTCCAGACAAAAACTTCCTCCGGTACCGGCGCGGCCATTTCCTCTTCGGAAACACCCTCCTCCGAGGCCGTCTCAAGCTCTTCCAGGAAAGGATCTTCACTGGTGGCTGCTTCTTCCTCGATCACGGGAAGTTCTTCCACGGCAGGCTCGACGTCAATTGCTTCCTCCTGCACCGGAACAGGGGGCTTTCTCGCCGGTTTCTCAACGGCCCTGGAAACGATCTCAACCCGCTCGCCGTTCCACTCGACGGTTTCCGGGGCGGGTTCTTCCGGCTGCGGCGTGCTGACGGGCTGCATGACCAGTTCCTCGGCACTAAGACCGGCCGTTTCGGGCTTTACCAGCGGGAGCGGCGCTTCAGCGACCGGTTTTTCACCGGTTGCAACCTCATGGGCGCTTACAGGCTCTTCCTCGATTTCCGGGCGCTCGACCCGGACGCCTTCGCTTTCAATCCCGAATTCGAGAAGTTCGGCCGGATCGATATTGCCGCGGCGGGCATCAGCGCTCGCCGCAGCAGATACGCCCAGAATAAAGATGCAAAAAAGAAGAACCTTGCGGGTCATGCCGCTTCCCCTTCTGTTTTTAAATTTCCTAAAGCAAATTCCAGCACAGCCTCAACATGCAGGCGCGTGCTGTCAAACACGGGCGCTTCAAAATCATCCTGCCCGATTAACATCCCTATTTCCGTACAGCCGAGAATAAGCCCCTGCGCACCATCCGCAAGGAGTTTTTTGGAAATATCGATATAGGCCTGCTTCGATTCAGGGCGCACGATGCCCTTACAAAGCTCGCCGAAAATAATCGTATTGACGGTTTCGCGGTCTTCCCCGCCCGGCACCAGCGCCTCAACGCCGAAACGCCCGAGGCGCGCATGGTAAAAATCCATCTCCATCGTGTATCTGGTGCCGAGCAATCCTACCTTCTGAAGCCCCGCTCTCTGGATCGGCATGGCCGTGCATTCCGCGATATGCAGGAAGGGAATATTGATCTCAGACTCCAGCGCATCGGCCACGTGATGGACCGAGTTGCAGGCGATCAGGATACAGCCGGCTCCCGCGCCCTCAAGCCTTTTCGCCCGGTCCGTCAGGATTTCCCCGACACGGTCCCAGCGCCCCTGCTCCCTTAAAGACGTAACCTCTTCCTGATTGACCGAGGCCACCAGCATATCGGCCCCGTTTAGCCCGCCAAGGCGCTGCCGCACGCCGTCATTAATGGCGGTGTAATATTCCGCCGTCGATTGCGGACTGAGGCCGCCGATAAGACCGATGGTTTTCATGGCCCTGTCTCCGATCAGTAAAAATCCGGAGCCGATCCTGTCAGAAAAACAGGCGGGAAGCAATTCCGATCAGGTTTCCGGAGATTAGCGCTGCGACAAAACACCCCATAAAAATTATTGACTCTTATATCTAAATATTAGAATATTCGAATATTCCATATTACAACGGTGTGCACAAGCGGAGGTAAGGTGTGTTTATTGATCCAAAGGATTCCGGCGCTTTTCGTAAAGCGGCGGCCCCGGCAGAGCCGGAACGTCAGGAGCCCTTCGTCGGTTATACAGACAGCGGCGTGCTTAGAGTCGCCTTCTGGGAATCATATAATTGCCCGAAGGAAACAATGCGCGCCATCGACAGTGCGGTCGCAGAACATTTCAAGCCCCGCCTGAAAGACCCGGGTATCCCGCTCGAAAGAAAACCGAACATCAGCGATTACATCTACCCCAAGCTTTTCGAAAGCGAGCTGGAAGAAATTTTTGATGCGCTTGAGCTTGCTCCGGAGAACAAGGAACGATTCCTTGGCCGGTTTCATGAGGTCAGCAGAAAAAGTATGGAATTCTATGGCCGTGCGACCCGCTCCGCCAACAGGGAGCCATCGATACAGCCTGTTTCGTATCCTGAGAAAAATTCCGTCACGGCAGCCCTGATTGTTTTTAACAGGGTGCCTTGTCCGTATCACTGATCGCGGGCAGCCTTTCCATCGAAAAAAAGCTTCGCCTCCCGGCGCCTTCGCGGTTATAAAGCTTTCCCATGACCAAACCGCTCGAGCATATCCGAAACTTTGCCATTATCGCCCATATCGACCATGGGAAGAGCACGCTTGCCGACCGCCTGATCCAGATGTGCGGCGGGCTGGCCGACCGTGAGATGAAGGAGCAAGTATTAGACTCCATGGATATCGAGCGCGAGCGCGGGATTACGATCAAGGCGCAGACGGTGCGCCTCGCCTTTACGGCCAGGGACGGGATCGAATACCAGCTCAACATCATGGACACGCCGGGGCACGTGGATTTTTCCTATGAGGTTTCGCGCAGCCTCGCCTCGTGCGAGGGCTCGCTGCTGGTGGTGGACGCCACGCAAGGGGTGGAAGCGCAGACGCTGGCCAACGTCTATCAGGCCATCGACAACAATCACGAGATTATCCCGGTCATCAACAAGATCGACCTGCCCGCTGCCGAACCGGAGAAGGTTGCGCTGGAAGTAGAGGAAGTGATCGGCCTGCCCGCGGATGAGGCCGTTTACGTTTCCGGGAAAAGCGGGATTGGCGTGGAGGCTCTGTTGCAGGCTATCGTGGATAAGCTGCCGCCGCCGGACGCGGGAGAAGACGAAGGGGACACAACGAGTCATTGTGTCCCCCGCGCAGAACGCCCGACCAAGGCGCTGCTGGTAGACAGTTGGTACGACTCCTATCTTGGCGTGGTGATCCTCGTGCGGGTGATCGACGGGTATTTGCGCAAGGGCCAGAAGATCCGGTTTATGAATACGGGCGCCACGCGCGAGATCGACCGGGTCGGGTTTTTCTCGCCCAAGCCGGTGCTGATGGAGGATCTCGGGCCGGGCGAGATGGGCTTTATTACGGCCTCCATCAAGGATATCAGCGAAACGCAGGTGGGCGATACCATCACCGATGAAAAGCATCAGTGCACCAAAAAGCTTCCCGGCTTCAAGCCAAGCGTGCCGATGGTGTTCTGTTCCCTCTTCCCGGTCGATGCCAGCGATTTCAATCCCTTGCGGGACGGTCTTGGCAAGCTGAAGCTGAACGATGCCAGCCTGCATTACGAGATGGAAACCTCGCAGGCACTGGGTCTGGGTTTTAGATGCGGCTTTCTGGGTCTTTTGCACATGGAGATCATTCAGGAACGCCTCGCCCGCGAGTTCGACCTCGACCTCATCCCCACCGCGCCGAGCGTTGTCTACAAGATCCATATGACGAGCGGCGAAGTGATCGACCTTTACAACCCCGTCGATATGCCGGACGTGGTGAAGATCGCCAAAATCGAGGAGCCTTGGATCAAAGCGACGATCCTGACACCGGACGAATATCTCGGCGGCCTCCTTCAGTTGTGCGAGGAGCGGCGCGGGGTGCAGCTTAACCTCACCTATGCAGGCGCGCGGGCGATGCTGGAATACCGCCTGCCGCTGAACGAGGTGGTGTTCGATTTCTATGACCGGCTGAAGAGCATTTCGCGGGGCTACGCCAGCTTTGATTACGAGATCGCCGACTACGCCGAAAACGACCTCGTCAAAATGGAAATCCGCGTCAACGGCGAGCCGGTCGATGCGCTCGCCATGATCGTCCACCGCTCCCAGACCGAAAAACGCGGCCGGCAACTGTGCGAGCGATTGAAGGAACTGATCCCCCGCCAGATGTTCAAAATCGCCGTGCAGGCCGCCATCGGCGGGAAGATTATCGCGGCGGAGCATATCTCGGCGCTGCGCAAGGACGTGACCGCGAAATGCTACGGCGGCGACGTAACTCGGAAGCGCAAACTGCTGGACAAGCAGAAAAAAGGGAAGGCGAAGATGAGGCAATACGGGAATGTGGAGATTCCTCAGAGTGCGTTTATTTCAGCGTTGAAGATGGGGGATGAGTGATGGCTGGCTATTATCTTTGCTCTTACCCATTAGCGCCCGGAAGTACAGTTCTTCCCGGAAACTGGGGACGTATAATGGATACATATACCACTGAAACCGTTCAAACAAATTGGATTGTTGCTCGAGAATACATTTTTGAGGCCATTCGCGCAGAAGAGTTTTCAAATAGACCCAGCCGATTAAACTCGCTCTTTTTATGCCCGTCCCACACTACCGGACACAGCTGGGATAAGGCGGTGAATTGATTCATACTTTCAGA
>CAZKGT010000109.1:0-4749 GCA_964552285.1 uncultured Pseudobdellovibrionaceae bacterium
GCTCTATTGCTCGTTTTGCGGCAAGAGCCAGCATGAAGTCCGTAAGCTGATTGCCGGACCCAACGTGTTTATCTGTAATGAATGTGTTGAACTTTGCATGGATATTATCCGTGAAGAGGACAAGACTCAGCTCGTGCATTCCGGCGAAGGCGTTCCCAGCCCTTCTGACATTAAATCGGTTCTGGACGATTATGTGATCGGACAGGAAAAAGCCAAGCGTGTTTTGTCTGTGGCTGTTCACAACCATTATAAACGCCTGGAGCACGGACAAAATTCCAATGAGGTTGAGCTGTCAAAATCCAACATCCTTCTGGTTGGCCCCACAGGGTGCGGTAAAACACTGCTGGCACAAACACTCGCCCGTATTCTGGATGTTCCGTTTACAATGGCCGATGCCACGACACTGACCGAAGCCGGTTATGTCGGTGAAGACGTCGAAAATATTGTTCTGAAGCTTCTGCAGGCTTCCGACTACAATGTCGAGCGGGCGCAAAAAGGTATTGTTTACATCGATGAGATCGACAAGATCTCACGCAAATCTGACAACCCGTCGATCACCCGTGATGTTTCCGGTGAAGGCGTGCAGCAGGCCCTGCTCAAGCTGATGGAAGGCACCGTGGCTTCCGTCCCGCCACAGGGCGGACGCAAGCACCCGCAGCAGGAGTTTCTACAAGTTGATACCGCCAATATCCTCTTCATCTGCGGCGGCGCATTCTCCGGCCTGGAAAAAATTATTTCCGACCGCGGTCGCGGCACGACAATCGGTTTTGGTGCCGATGTCCGTGCGCCCGATGAGCGGGGAACGGGCGAACTGCTGATGGAGCTGGAGCCGGAGGACCTGCTGAGATATGGGTTGATCCCGGAATTTATCGGCCGCCTGCCGGTGATTGCAACCCTGCGGGATCTGGATGAGGATGCGCTGGTGCAGATCCTGACAGAGCCGAAAAACGCGCTGGTCAAACAATACCAGCGCCTGTTCGAAATGGAAGACGCCAAGCTGGAATTTACCGACGATGCGCTCAAGGCCATTGCCAAGAAGGCAATCGAGCGCAAAACCGGCGCGCGCGGTCTGCGCTCCATTCTTGAAGGATTGCTGCTGGACACCATGTTCGAGCTTCCGGACCTTGAAGATGTCGAGACCGTAGTGGTCGAAGAAGATACGGTTCAGGAGAGCAAAACGCCTGTCTACAAAAAAGGCAGCAAAAAGAAATCCTCTAAAGCGAAAAAAGAAACCGAGGCAGAAGCTGCCGAGGCTTAAGGATACCGTTTAACCTGACGGAGAAAGAATCATGACCATGATGGCTGACGAAAAGATCACACCCGACCCGAACAAGAAATACCGCCTGATCACCCGCAGTGATATGGACGGGCTTGTGTGCGGCGTCTTGCTCAAAGAACTCGGGATGATTGACGAGATCACGTTTGCCCACCCGAAAGACATGCAGGATGGCATTATCGAGGTCGGACCGGATGATATTACAACCAACCTGCCTTATGTCGAAGGCGTTTACCTGTGCTTCGACCACCACGCCAGTGAGATTGAGCGTCTGGACGAAATACCGCCGAACCATGTAATCGATCCGGACGCACCGTCTGCCGCCCGCGTCGTTTATAATTATTTCGACTGCGCCGCTGTCCTGAAGGATGTATCAGAAGACATGATGCTGGCTGTCGACAAGGCCGATTCCGCGCGTTTTTCCAAGGAAGAGATCCTGAACCCGGAAGGCTGGGAACTGCTGAGCTTTATCATGGACTCCCGCACCGGACTCGGCCGTTTCCGGGATTTTAATATCTCGAATTACCAGTTGATGATGGAACTGATCGATTATTGCCGCGATCACCACGACATCAGCGAAATTCTCGAGCTTCCAGATGTCAAGGAACGGGTCGATCTGTATTTCGATCATCAGATCAGGTTCCGGGAGCAGATCGAGCGTTGCTCCACCGTCTACCAGAACCTCGTCGTTCTGGACCTTCGCAAGGAAGAAACCATATGGGCCGGCAACCGCTTTATGATCTATGCGCTTTTCCCGCATTGCAATATCTCGATCCACGTCATCTGGGGGAAGAACAAGCAAAACACCGTGTTTGCAACCGGAAAATCCATCCTGAACCGCACCAGCAAAACCGATATCGGACACCTGATGCTGAAATATGGCGGCGGCGGCCACCACGCAGCAGGAACCTGCCAGGTCGAAAACCTGAAGGCGGAAGAAGTGCTGCAGGAACTGATCACACAAATCAACAAGGACGGCTAAACCTTTTCGGGGTTTCGTTCGTATAAGCCTGTATGAGCCCCTCTCCCGTAATCGTCTGGTTGCGGCAGGATTTGCGCCTGTCAGACAATCCTGCCCTTTATGAAGCCGCACAAAGCGGACGGCCTGTTATTCCGGTCTTTATCCATGACGAGAACGACACATCGGGCCCGGGTTCGGCCAGTTGCTGGTGGCTGCACCATTCGCTGTTATCCCTGAAGCAATCACTGAGATCCATCGGCAGCGACCTCATTTTGCGCCGCGGAAATGCCATGGATGAACTTCAGAAACTGGTTGAGGAAACAGGCGCCACCAGCCTGTTCCGGAACCGCTGTTACGAGCCGTATGCCATCGAGAGAGATAAAATAATCATGGCGCATTTCCGGTCCAAAGGCGTCGGGGCACAATGCTGGAATGCCTCGCTCCTGCATGAACCGGAACATATAAGGACAAAGTCGGGCAATCCGTTCAGGGTCTTCACCCCCTTTTACAAGACCTGCATAGCCACGCTGTCACCAGAACCGCCCCTGCCCGCTCCGGACAGGCTGATAATGCCGGACCGGATGCCTGCATCGCTGAGAATTGAAGAGCTGGCGCTGCTCCCCTCCATCCGTTGGGACAAAAAGCTCGAGGCACACTGGCGACCCGGTGAGGACGGAGCGCATGAACGTTTGCGCCATACGCTTGATCACGTTCTTGCCCATTACCAGGAAGGCCGCGACCGGCCGGATCATGATTATACGTCGCGCCTGTCGCCGCATCTTCACCGGGGGGAGATTTCACCGCGCCAGATCTGGCACGCCGCGGGCGATAAAAGCGAGAGCTTTATCCGGGAACTGTTCTGGAGGGAATTCTCATACCACCTGCTCTATCATTTCCCGTCCCTGCCGCATGAACCGTTGCAGGAAAAGTTCAGGGCCTTCCCCTGGGATAACTCTGACAACAATCTGAAAGCATGGCAAAAAGGGCTAACCGGTTACCCGATCGTCGACGCGGGGATGCGCCAGCTCTGGGACACGGGCTGGATGCATAACCGGGTCAGGATGATCGTGGGATCGTTCCTGATCAAGGATCTGCTGCTCCACTGGCATGAGGGAGAAAAGTGGTTCTGGGACTGCCTTGTCGATGCGGACCTGGCCAATAATGCGGCAAGCTGGCAGTGGATCGCCGGGTGCGGGGCGGATGCGGCACCGTTCTTTCGCGTGTTTAACCCCGTCACGCAAGGCGAAAAGTTCGATCCCAACGGCGATTACGTCCGAGCCTACATCCCCGCGCTAAAGGATGTGCCAGCGAAATTTGTTCATAAACCATGGGAAGCACCTTCCGGACCGCCGCCGGGATACCCTGCCCCGATAGTCGATCATGCCCGGGCACGCATGCGCGCGCTTGCGGCGTTTGAAATGATAAAAAAACAGGCATAGACTTTTACTCATGGATTCTCCCCCGATAAAGTCCGGCGATACGATCGGCGTTATGGCCCCTTCCAGCTTCGTTGAACCCGGAGATCTGGATGCGGCCAGGCGTGCCTTTGAGGCGGCAGGGTACAAAATCATCCTCCATCCGCAATGCTTCGAACGGCACGGCCAGTCGGCGGGAACGCATGAAAGCAAAATAGCAGCGCTGCATGAGCTGTGGGCCGATCAGGACATAAAGGCCGTCATTGCCGCAGGCGGCGGCAACCGGGCGCTGCACCTGCTGGAGATGATAGATTACGGCCTGATCGCCGCACATCAGAAAGTCTTCATGGGCTTTAGCGACGGCACGGCCCTGCTGAATGCCATCTACGCGAAGACGGGGCTTGTGACCTGTCACGGACCGGTGTTCAGGCATCTGGGCGAGCCTGAAAAATTTCAGAATGCCCTGCAATACCTGAGCGGCAGGTGCGAAAACATACCACTGGATGGCGCCACGGTACTGCACGCAGGCACGGCGACCGGAAAGCTGATCGGTGGAAACTTAAGCGTTTTCCAGTATCTGGTCGGCACGGCGTTTCTGCCCGACTGTCACGGGGCGATATTGTTCCTCGAGGATTGCGGCGAGGAAACCAGCCGGATCGACCGCATGCTGCTTCATTTAAAGCGGGCGGGACTTTTCAATCAGGCGGCAGCCCTTATCTTCGGGGCATTCACAGACATGAAAGATACAGGCCGCCCCTTCGGGTTTTCAGTTGAAGAGCTGATCCGGGAGCATACGGCCGGGCTTGATATCCCGATCCTTATAAACGCGCCGTTCGGGCACGGTAAAAACCTGCCTGTCTTTCCGGTTGGAAAAGAAGTGCGCCTTGAAAGCGCAGCGCTCCCGCCCTTTCTTTCCGGGTTGCAATCCGGCTGAAAACCGTTCATCTTTTTGCCTATGGCAGGACAGGCGCAAAGCACCGTCACGGCGGATTCTAAGGGTGATTTAATCGAAGGATTCATGGCCGACTTCAGGCGGTTCAGGGAAGAACGCGATATCGATCCGTTCTTTTCGCCCGTATTGCGGCTGGCGCTTAGCA
>CAZKGT010000109.1:4759-8232 GCA_964552285.1 uncultured Pseudobdellovibrionaceae bacterium
AGTTTGTAAAAAACAACATCACCGGAGGGAAAGCCCCCGTGCTCAAACTGCAAACCTGAAAGAGATTAAAACGCTCGTAAACAGGTTTGCCGTACCCGAGGGAACAAAAGAGCCCGTTCCGTTCAATAAGTTTAAAAAGGCGGTAGAGAAAATCTATTACGGCTTTGTCTTTACGGCCCACCCGACCTTCACGATGTCACGTGAACTGACGCGGGCGCTGGCCTGTTACAGCGCCACGCAGGCCGGCAGTGATGAGGAATGCAATACCGAAAACGGGCTGGCAACGGCGCTAAAAGCGCCTTTTGTACCGCCGAACCTTGACGATGAAAATGAATTCGCGCTGGAGGCCATCGACAACCTGCACGGCAGCATATCGGCGCTCTACAAAACCGTACTGGAGGTAGCGGCAAAGCATTACCCGGACCGCTGGACGGAACTGAGGCCTTCGCTATGCACGATTGCAAGCTGGGTCGGGTTTGATCTCGACGGGCGCAGCGATATCGTCTGGACGATGACGCTTGGCAAGCGCCTGTCCCTGCAAATCAGCCAGATGGAAGATTACAGGAAACAGCTTGCGGCAATCTCCGAGGAAGCATTAAGCCCGGCCCTTGACCTTCTGGAAGAGGCGCTCGGAGTGACGCGTGATCTATGCGCCGCCTTTGACGACTATAAGACAGAAAACGATCCGGCGCATGAGCAGTTGCAGGACCTGTCCCGCCGGATGATCGCCAGCGCAGACAAGCGCCTTATCTCTCCTGAACCGCTGATAAAACTCATCGAGGGATCGCTCAAAAAAATAAAAAACAAGAATGCATTAAAAGATGTTCTTGTGATTCTGTCTCAACTGGAGAGGACCGGCCTGAGCCGTGCGGAAGTGCATTTCCGCATCAATGCGGCGCAGGTTCACAACGCGGTGCGGAAATATGTCGACCTGTCGACCCACCCGGCCGATCCGCGTTTCCGCCAGACCTATATGGACCGGCTGCTGAAGAAATACCGCAAAACGAAGCCCGACAATATTCACTTCGGCAATGTGCTGGAAGAGCAGGTTTCGGCGCGGCGCCTGTTTATGCTGATCCAGCAGGTTTCGCAATATATCGACGGCTATACGCCTATCCGCTTCCTGATTGCGGAAACGGAAAGCTCCTTTACCGTTTTCAGCGCACTTTACCTTGCGCGGCGGTTCGGTCTCGACGAAAAGGTCGATATCTGCCCGCTTTTTGAAACCGAGCGCGCCCTTCAGCGCGGCAGCCGGATTGTGGAGCACCTGCTGGAAATCCCCGAGTTCCGGGAATATCTGCGCAAGCGCGGGCGCCTGTGCCTGCAAACGGGTTATTCAGACGCCGGACGTTATATCGGGCAGGCCCCGGCCAGCGGCTCCATCGAACGCCTCAAGGAACGTGTTATCCGCCTGATGGATGAACACGGCCTTAAGGACGTGGAACTGCTGTTCTTCGATACGCACGGGGAGTCGATCGGACGGGGCGGACACCCGGAAAACCTATGGGCGCGGCAGGCCTATATCGGCCCGCAGCATTTCAGAGGAATGCTCTCCGATACCGGGATTTCCTACATCCAGGAAGAGAGCTTTCAGGGCGGGGACGGTTATGTGCCGTTCATGTCCTGCGACGCCTCACTGGCGGTTCTGACCCGCATTATGGGCTACTGGCTGAAACCTGCGGAAGAGCCTGAAAACGATTTTTATTACGACGACCGCACGACGCTTACTGAATTCCTGACGATCGTAAAGGAATTCCAGGCAGAGCTGATGACTAACCCGGATTACGGCGCGTTCCTGTCCGTGTACGGGGCAAACCTGATGCTTCCGACCGGAAGCCGGGCCGTCAAGCGGCAATATGACAGCAAGGCCAGCAAACCCAAGGATATCAGCGCCCGCGAATACCGGGCTATTCCGCACAATGCCATCCTTGCGCAGATGGGGATGCTGGTGAACACGATCTCCGGCTTTGGTCATGCCGTCGAGGTTGACCCGTCCTATTATTCAAAAATGAAGCAAAGCTCGGCACGGTTCAAAAACATGGCGGCCCTGGTCGAACGGGGCTTTTCGCTGTCCAATCCGGATATCACGAAAGCCTACCTCGACACGATTGACCCGCTTTTCTGGCTCATGCGCGCCTCGGCATGCACGGATAAGGGGTTGTCCCATAAGTATGACGACGTTGCCTGGGAACTGGAAAAGTCGAGCCAGTCAACGGCAACCATGCGCATCTTCCGCAAGATCCTTCGGGATTATTCGAGCTTTGACCTCAGCAACGGCGACATAGAGCCGGCCCACGAAACGTCGCTTGCCTGCCTGCATGCAATCCGGATCGCGCTGATCCACGAAGTCTTTTTGCTGGCGATGGATATTCCTTATTACTCACCGCAGCACGATCTCGCGCGTAACGTATTGATCCAGTATGCTTTCCGGCTTGATATCCCGACGGTGGTTCATGAGTTGCGGGAAATCTTTCCACTGCCTCCCGACGAAGAGAAACGGGTCGATTACGGGGAAAAATCCACCTACAAAGAAGAAGATATGGCGACATATGCCTTCGAGCAAAAAAGGATCATCGGTCCGCTGGAGAACCTCCACAGCATGATTCGCGCTATATCCACCGCCGTTTCCCACCATATGGGATTTGTCGGATAACCCCTCCGCGCAACCCCAGAAAGTATCAGGAAACGTAAGCGTTTCAAGCCCTAACTTGATTATTCTTAAATTTGAAGTTGAAATTTTACGAAATTTTAAGTATAGTCCCTCTCACAGCTTGATGACGACCAATAACAACGGAACCGGCATACCGGCCCCAGCATGAGGGCACTCTTCCTTTTGGAAACAGCCGCAGGAACATCAGGCGACGACACAAGAGCAGTTTTAAGTAAACAGAGAAGGTGAAGTGCAAAATGGCTGATAACGACAATATCAATTTCGTTGCAGGTGACTATGTTGTTTATCCCGCGCATGGTGTTGGACTGGTAGAGGGTGTTGAAACCCAGACCATCGCCGGTATGGAAGTGGCTCTTTATGCCATCAGTTTTGAAAAAGAGCGTATGCGCCTTAAAATTCCGGTGATGAAGGCAAACTCCGCCGGCCTGCGCAAGCTCTGCACCACCGACCGCCTGAAGGACGCGCTGAAGACGCTTCAGGGCCGCGCCCGCATCCGCCGCACGATGTGGAGCCGCCGCGCACAGGAATACGAAACCAAGATTAACTCGGGCGACCCGGTTGCCATCGCCGAGGTTCTGCGCGATCTCAAACGCAGCAACGACGATACCGAGCAATCCTACAGCGAACGCCAGATCTACCAGTCTGCACTGGAACGCCTGGCCCGCGAAGTTGCCGCCGTTGAAAACATCACGGAAATCAAGGCAACCGAGCAGCTTGAGGAAATGATGGGTAAAGCAGCTTAATTCTTTCCTAGATAGTGTAGTCACAAGATATTAGCCCAGAGGGCGATGCATCTGATCTG
>CAZKGT010000110.1:0-8108 GCA_964552285.1 uncultured Pseudobdellovibrionaceae bacterium
CACCAAGTTTATTTATATGCGCTGGCGCGCGCTTTCTTCGGTGATCTCTTCGCCCCTTCGCGTCTTCGCGGTAAAAATGGAAGAACAGGCGTCTCCCGGTTTCGGTTTTTTGCCAGGCAAAAAATGGCAGGCAATGAGCCAACCTGAACGCTGCGTGCTCTAAAGAAAACGCGCGCCAGCGCAGCAGGTTCCGGCGTCTTCGTGTGATTCGTGGTAAATATCGCGGTTCTATGGATCCCGGCTTTCGACGGGATGACGGGGGCGAGATTAAAACCCGCCGTTTTCCTTCAGATACGCCTCTTCTTCCGGCGTGCTATCGCGGCCAAGAGCTTCATTGCGGTGGGGGAAGCGTCCGAACTTTTCAATCACTTCCTTATGACGCACGGCATATTCGTGGCCCAGCGGGTCATCCGCCTTCATGGCCTCGAACAGTTCAACACATTTGGTCTGGTCCCTCAGCTCTTCGCTGTGCTCATAGGGAAGATATAAAAAGCGCCGCTTGATCGGCGGCAGCAGCTTGTCGAAACCCTTGGACACGGCAAGCTTGGCCGTGATCAGCGCCTTTTCGTCCGTGGCGAACGCGCGGGCGGTTCCGCGGAACATGTTGCGCGGGAACTGGTCGAGCAGGATACACAGCGCAAGGCAACCGTCCGCATCCGCCGTCCACGCATCGCACAGGCCGTCCACGGCCATATTGTACGAAACCAGATAACGGTCACGGATCTGCTGGTCGAAACTGTCACTGACCTGAAACCATAGCTGCGGCTCGGTTTCCTCAAACCAGAAACGAATGATTTCACGTTTGGTATCGCGCATCAGGATTTTTTGTCCGCAGAATGTGAGTCTTCGATAACTTTCATCAGTTTCTTTTCCATGCGGCTGGCGATCCATGAAAGAATGGCCGCGGGCAGGAAAGGAATCAGGATAATCAGTACCAGCCACGGCTCCTTGATGGCCTCAAAGAAATGGCCTGAGACTTTTTCAAAATATAGATAGGTGAAGAGAACGAGCCCGACAACGGCAAATACAATCGCAAAGAACCGGTAGAACTTTGCCTTGATCAGGTAATTTCTGGCCTGAGCAGCATTCTTAACAGCCACAGATAAACTCCCCCATACAGCGCTGAAGTCAGCCTGAATGTCAGTGTAAGTCCGACCAGACCTTGCGCTTTGCTGCGTACATAATGGCGGCAAAAACAACGAGGAACAAGAGAACTTTCATGCCTGTTCTTTTTTGCTCCTCAAGGTAAGGATCGGAGGCCCATTTCAGGAACTGCGCCACGTCATAAGCGTATTGAGAAGCCGTTTCGGGTGATCCGTCGGCATAGGTAACGATTCCATCCGTCAGCGGCGGCGGCATGGCAATCACATTGCCGGAGAAATAGGCGTTCCAGTATTTTCCTTCCGGCACTTCGTGGCCGTGCGGCGCTTCGCCGTAGCCTGTCAGAAGGGCATAAAGATAATCTGCGCCGCCGCTGCGCGCCTTGATAATCAGGGAAAGATCTACCGGCAATGCACCGTTATTTACGGCCTTGGCAGCGTTTGCGTTCGGGTACGGGTTTTTGAACGTATCGCTCGGGCGGCCCGGACGCTCGAACATCTCGCCTTCTTCGTTGGGGCCGTCGGTGATCAGGTATTCAGCGGCGATCGCCTTGATCTCGGCCTCGTTATAACCGAGGTCGGCAAGGTTACGGTAGGCGATGCGGTCCATGCCGTGACAGGCGGAGCAGACCTGCTTGTAAACCTGAAAGCCTCTTTGCAGCGAGGCGCGGTCATAGGTACCGAATGCCCCTTCCCACGGCCAGATCTGATTTTTCGGTTTTTCACCGCCGCCAGCGGCATAGGCCGGTGCGCTCAGCAGGAACAGGATCAGAAGTGCAAGAATTCTAGTCATCACGCGGCCACCTTTGGTGCGGATTTTTTGTTCTTAAGAACAGCTTTATGGATGCTCTCGGGGAGCTTTTCAACCTTCTCGAACTTTGCCAGGAACGGCAGGATCACAAGGAAGAAAGCGAAATAATACCCCGTGCCAAGCTGGCCGAGAACGACCCAGAGACCTTCCGGCGGATTGGCGCCGGCGGCGCCCAGCACCAGAAACGCGACCACAAGCATCAGCAGAGAGGCCCTGAACAACGGACGGAAACGGGCGCTGCGAACCGGGTGCGTATCGAGCCACGGCAGGATGAACAGCAGGGCGATCGAGCCGAACATCGCCAGCACACCGCCGAGCTTGGCATTGATAAACAACGTATCGGCCAGCGGCAGCGAAATCATTGCGCCCCCGCCCTCGACCTCAAGCTGGGAGAGGTAGCCAAGCGCGAAGAAAAGACCGGACAGCGCAAACAGGATGGCGACAAGCTTCAGGTTGATGTCTTCGGCCTTGTTTTTATAGACCGGCCACATCGCTGCCACAGCCAGAACAAGCGCCAGGCCGATATAAACATTCACCCCGAACGTCACGGCGCGCAGGATCGCATAGAACGGCAGGAAATACCATTCGGGCACGATATGCGGCGGAGTGACCATCGGGTCGGCCGGGATGTAGTTATCCGGGTGGCCGAGCGCGTTCGGGAAGTAGAACACGAAGATGCAGTAGATAATCAGGAACACCAGCAGGCCGAACGTGTCCTTGACCGTGTAATAAGGATGGAACGGCACGGTATCCTGCGGGCCCTTGGTGTCGATGCCGAGCGGATTGTTCGATCCGGACACGTGCAGCGCCCAGACATGCAGGAACACAACCGCGAAAATCACGAATGGCAGCAGGTAGTGCAGCGAGAAGAAACGGTTGAGCGTTGCATTGTCAACGGCGAAACCGCCCAGAAGCCATGTCTGGATATCGTCGCCGATGCCGGGAATGGCGGTAAAGAACCCGGTAATCACCGTCGCGCCCCAGAAACTCATCTGCCCCCACGGCAGGACGTAGCCCATAAAGGCCGTGGCCATCATCAGCAGGAAAATCACCACGCCCAAAATCCACAGAAGCTCACGCGGCTGCTTGTACGAGCCGTAATACATCCCCCGATAGATATGGATATAAACGGCGATAAAGAAGAACGAGGCGCCGTTCATATGCATATAGCGGATCAGCCAGCCCCAGTTCACGTCGCGCATGATGCGTTCGACGGAATTAAAGGCATGCTCGGTGTGGGCCGTATAATGCATCGCCAGGACAATGCCGGTGACAATCATCAGCACCAGCATCACGGAGGCAATCGCCCCGAAATTCCAGAAATAGTTGAAGTTCTTCGGAGTCGGGAATACCCCGTACTCCTTATTGATCAATGTGAAAATCGGCAGGCGCGAATCCACCCATTCCACAACCGCATTATCGAATTTGGCGCGTTCACCGCTTGCCATTCTCTCTACTCCACAACTCGTTCTCTAACAGCAACAAAACCGTCATGCCCGCGGAGGCGGGCATCCGGACAATTATCCATGATCATGCTTTTGGGATTAACGACCGGATCCCCGCCTTCGCGGGGATGACAATTCAAACCTGTCTTCAAACATCCAAACATTGCTTTACCGTCTAACCAATCCTGATGGTCGTATCGTCGACAAACTCATAGGGCGGCACCGCAAGGTTCTTGGGCGCGGGGCCCTTCCTGATCCGGCCGGACCGGTCATAGTGAGAACCGTGGCACGGGCAGAACCAGCCGCCATATTCGCCGTTCGGATCGCCGGATTTCTGACCGAGCGGCACACAGCCAAGGTGCGTGCAGACGCCGACCACAACCAGCCATTCCGGCTTTTGCACCCGGTCCGCGTCGCTTTCAGGGTCCTTGCTGCTGCCCTCCGAGCCTTCGGCTTCGGCAATTTCCTTCGCCGTGCGGTGACGGATAAAGACCGGCTTGCCGCGCCACACGACCGTAATCGCCTGCCCCGGCTCGATCGGGGACAGATCAACCTCCGTCGTTGCCAGCGCGAGCGTATCGGCGGCCGGGTTCATCGAGTCGACGAACGGCCAGGCGAATACAGCCGCCCCGACGGCGCCAAACGCACCTGCTGAAAGATAGAGAAAATCGCGGCGGGTTTCGCCTTCGTCGTGTCCGGAACCGGCTGCCTTTGCCGTCATTGTTAATACCCCAGGAATTCGGAACAGAATCAATAGAGGGCGCAAGCCCCCTAGGCATGTACCTGTAATTTATAGAGGATGCAAGGGGCCGTGACCAGAAATTCTTGCCATGTTTTCACCAGCCTTTATAGATAGTCCTATGATACACACAGCCCTTTACCAGCCTGACATTCCGCAAAACACCGGGGCGATGATCCGGCTTTGCGCGTGTCTTGGGGTGCCGCTCGATATCATCGAGCCGTGCGGGTTTCCGTGGGATGCGGGGCGGATGCGGCGCAGCGGGATGGATTATCTGGACAAGGTTTCGCTCACCCGTCACGCCTCGTGGGACAGGTTCCGGCAGGCTTATGAAGGGCGGCGCATTGTCCTGCTGACCACCAAAAGCGCCCTGCCCTATACCGGTTTTGAATTTCAAAAAAGCGACATCCTGCTGGCCGGACGCGAAAGCGCAGGCGTACCGGATGACGTGCACGAAAGCGCCGATGCAAGGATCACCATCCCGATGCGCGAGGGGTTAAGGTCGCTCAATGTTGTGAATGCGACGGCAATGGTTTTGGGGGAAGCGTTAAGGCAGGCGGAAGGGTTTTGATTTTTTGCTACAGAGCACACAGAAATCAAAGGGCAGACTGTTCCCACAGTTGTCATCCCGAGCAAAGCCGAGGGATGACAAAAAACTGACCTTGCAGAAATGGGAAAAATTTCCTATTTTTGTTCTATGGATTATGCATTACAAAACAACAGGCCGGAAGGGGGGTATGAAAAAGTGACAAACGAACTGACGAATCTGGAATACGGAGCAATATCAAAGTTTTAAAATGGAAAAAGCCGCACAAAAATACACAACCGACGAAGATCGCAAGGATCAGGCCGCCATATGGTTCCGGGATTTACGGGACAGGATTTGCGCCGCGTTTGAGGCGCTTGAGGATGAAGGACAAGGCGACGCACAGACAGGCCGATTTGAACGGAAAGAGTGGGACAGGCCGGAAGGCGGCGGCGGGGAAATGTCGCTGATGCGCGGGCGGGTGTTTGAAAAAGTCGGGGTAAATATTTCCACCGTCTACGGCACGTTTTCCGAGGAATTCCGGGCGCAAATTCCGGGAGCGGAAGAAAACGGCGGGGCCTTCTGGGCCTCTGGCATATCGCTGGTGGCACATATGTGCTCTCCCCTCGTCCCGGCGGTGCATATGAACACGCGGATGATCGTGACCTCGAAAAGCTGGTTCGGCGGCGGGACGGACCTGACGCCGACATTCCCCGATGCGCAGGACACGAAGGATTTCCACGGGGCGCTTAAAGAGTGCTGTGATCGGCACAGCCCGGATTATTATCCGGAATACAAGGCATGGTGCGACCGGTATTTCCACCTGCCCCACAGGCAGGAACAGCGCGGGATTGGCGGGATTTTCTACGATTATCTTGATACGGAACACTGGAGCGATGATTTCGCCTTTACGCGGGATGTCGGGGAAACGTTTCTCGACATTTATCCGCAACTCGTCCGCCGCCATATGCATGAAAACTGGACGGCGGAACAGCGCGAACAGCAACTCATCAAGCGCGGGCGCTATGTCGAGTTCAACCTGCTTTACGACCGCGGTACGCAGTTCGGTCTTAAAACCGGGGGTAACCCGGAGGCGATACTGATGTCCCTGCCGCCAGAGGTTAAATGGCCTTAAACCCTTGAAAACCAAAGCCTGATACCGGTTTTCCTTCCCTTTTAGGCCCGAATTTTGTATAATTCAGGCATGAGAACACAGGACGACGAGGCACTTGAAGCTGAAGCTGGCGGCGTACAGATAGGAAACGAGGCCAAAAAGGGCAAGGGCGGCAAAAGGAATCACTACACGCACTACTTCACATACGGCCGGCGCACCAAGAAGAAAAAGAAAAACAGTGAGACCGGCAGCCTTGTCCCGCCGACGACACTTATCTCACTCGGCCCCGATACACACGTCCCGGACTATGGCGACCTTGCAGGTACATTTGGCCGCTCCCAAAACCGCGGCTGGACGAGTTGGGCGTTCGACAATATCATCAAGGGCGGGTTGTTCGTTGCGGTCGGAGCGTTCCTGATGCAGAAGACCAGAGGGCTGTTTCCCTCCTTTAACGCCAGCGCCTCGCAAACAGGCGGCAGCAGCCTTTTGAACCAGCCAATCAGTGTCCTGAGAACGGCGCTTTCGGAAGCCAGCGACGTTGCGACAAAATATGCGAATGCGGCCAAAGACCTGATCCGGGGCGCAACCGCAGGGCTTTTCAACAGCCACGCCGGACAGACGAATTATTCCGGCCCCGTGCCCGGCGTTCGGTTTAATCCGATTTAAGCTTAAAAAGACACTCTTCACGGCCCGGTTCGCAATCCTGGCCCATCCACCATTGCTCGATGGCTTTCAGGATTTTGCCGACCCCGGGACCGGCGGGAATGCCGGTGGCCATAACGTCGTCACCGCTCAGGGGAAAATCCGGAGTTCTCCAGTTCCGGACGAGGTTCATTTTTCCTGCAAGTTCTTCTGTACTGATTTTTCCGCGTGCGGCGAGCAGCAGGAATGCCTGCCCGGCAATGTCCGCACCGAACCTGTATATCAGGCCCTTGTCGGACGGGATCGCGCCTGTTTCCCTGTTTTCGATGAATTTCCCAAGGTTTGCCATTTCCTTTTTCTGTGCATTGGAAAGGATCAGCCATTCGTCAATATTGCCTGCGAGAACGAGCAGCCTTGCCGGAAAGGACGGCATGGAATACCTGTCCTGCAATTCGGCGAGAGATTGCAGGATTTTCGGTTTATACCAGTCATCAGCAACATCTTTCAATATATTGTTTTCAAACATAATAGAGATAATATCCACAGAGTTATCCATCATCAGGATCTTGGTGAATTCCTGCGTAATACGTTCGCGGGAGAGCGTGCCGATTTTATCCGCCGCCGCCCGGCAGGCCGCCAGCGCACCGGCATCGGGATCGCCCTGTCCGTAAACGGCATGAAAGCGGAAGAAGCGAAGAACGCGCAGATAATCCTCGGCAATGCGCGTCGCCGGGTCACCGACAAAAATCACGTGCCGTGCTTCCAGATCCTTCTGTCCCTGCCCTGTAGGATCAAAAATAGCGCCGTCCGGACCGGCGAGCAGCGTGTTCATGGTAAAATCACGCCGCCGCGCATCCTCGGTCCAGTCATCCGTGAAGGCAACAACGGCGCGCCTGCCGTCTGTTTTGACGTCCCGGCGCAGGGTCGTGATCTCGAACGGCTTTTTGTTCACAACAACCGTTACCGTGCCGTGCTCGATTCCTGTGGGAACCGTTTTGATTCCCGCCCCTTCACAGCGGCGGATCACTTCTTCGGGCTCTAACACCGTGGCGATATCAATGTCCCCCACCGGCACACCGAGCAGTTCATTACGCACGCAGCCGCCGACGAACAGAGCCTTTGGCGGTTGCCCAAAGCCACCAAGCGCCCTCATGACGACCTCGGATTCCTCAGCCGTCATCCAGTCGGGTGGATCAATTGTTCTTACTGGCTCTAACAAGGGTGCAAAACTTTCACAAAGGCATTACATTGATAGAATATCTTCCCCGCAATCAAAATGGGAGCCTCAAACGTGAATAGCGCTGCATCCACTTCATCTGCAATGGATATCGAAAAGAAACTGGCCGATACGGCTACCCTGCTCGGCAAGGCCAAAGCCGAGATTGGCAAGGTCATTTTCGGGCAGGACCGTGTTGTTGACCAGACACTGGTGACCCTGATGTCCGGCGGACACGTGCTGCTGATCGGCGTGCCGGGCGTGGCCAAGACGCTGCTGGTGGATACGGTGGCGACCGTGCTGGGGCTTAGCTCCAACAGGATACAATGTACGCCGGATCTGATGCCTGCAGACGTGCTGGGGTCCGAAGTTTTGGAGGAATCGGAAAAAGGGAAGCGCTCGTTCCGCTTTATCAAAGGGCCGGTCTTCACCCAGTTCCTGATGGCCGACGAGATCAACCGCGCCAGCCCGCGCACGCAGTCGGCGCTGCTGCAGGCGATGCAGGAAAAACACGT
>CAZKGT010000111.1:0-5744 GCA_964552285.1 uncultured Pseudobdellovibrionaceae bacterium
TCGGCAGCATTGATTTCGGCGTGATTTTTTTGCAGGCCGCGGACAAGGCGGATGCGACGTTCAATTTCCTTGGGCATGAGTTCCATGCGCTGACGGTTTTGTGCCTGCTCCTGTTTATGGGCGCGGTCGGCAAGTCGGCGCAGCTCGGACTGCATACCTGGCTGCCGGATGCTATGGAGGGGCCAACACCGGTTTCTGCGCTCATTCACGCGGCGACGATGGTGACGGCAGGGATCTTCCTTGTGGCGCGGTTTTCGCCGGTCTTTGAGTATGCTCCGGCGGCGCTGACGGTTGTCTGTGTGTTCGGTGCGCTGACGGCTTTTGTCGCGGCGACGATCGGGATGACGCAGTTCGATATCAAGCGGGTGATAGCCTATTCGACGATGAGCCAGCTCGGGTACATGTTTTTTGCGCTTGGCGTGTCGGCGTACGGGGCGGCGATGTTCCACCTGGTGACGCATGCTTTCTTCAAGGCGCTGCTGTTCCTTGGTGCGGGCTCCGTTATTCATGCCATGTCCGATGAGCAGGATATGCGCAAGATGGGAGGGATATGGAAGATGATCCCGGTGACGTACGTCTTTATGTGGATCGGTTCGCTGGCGCTGGCCGGGATGCCGTTCTTTGCCGGGTTTTATTCCAAGGACATTATTCTGGAGGCTGCCTTTGCAGACCACACATGGTGGGGGACGATGGCCTTCTGGCTTGGGATTGCGGCGGCGCTGATGACGGCATTCTATAGCTGGCGGGCGATCCTGATGACCTTCCACGGTAAGCCGCGAGCCGACGAACATGTCATGGCGCATGTTCATGAATCGCCGAATGTGATGCTGATGCCGCTGACGGTTCTTGCCGTTGGCGCTATCATGGCGGGCTCCGCTTTCTATGGCGGTTTTGTCGGCGATACCCATCAGGAAGTTCATATCGATGAGCGCGGCGGAGAAGTGGTTACAACCTATCTCTGGAACAAGGAATATTTCTGGGGCGAGTCTTTGCACGTGCTTCCTGAAAATGACACGGTTCATGCGGCGCACCATGTACCGAAATGGGTCAAGCTGCTGCCGATCTTTGCGGCGCTGTTCGGGATTGGCCTGGCCTATTTTGTTTACATGCTGCGCGAGGGTCTGGCCGAAAAGATCGCAAAGGCGGCAGGACCATTACATCGTCTGTTCTTCCACAAATGGTATTTTGATGAATTGTACGATTTGTTGTTTGTGCGCACGGCCTTTGCTATCGGTCGGTTCTTCTCAAAAACCGGTGACCGGACGATAATCGATGGATTTGGTCCGGACGGTCTGGCCAGTATGTCCCGCCGCTTTGCAGGGCTGCTCAGCCGTTTCCAGACCGGCTACCTCTTCCAGTACGCCTTCATCATGATGATCGGCGTGGTGGCGATCGTTTCGTGGTTCCTCTTCAGAATGCAGGCGGGGTAGGGCGATGATCGATTTTCCTATTCTTTCGCTCATGACACTGCTGCCTTTGATTGGGGCGTTGTTTGTTGTTACCATCCGCGGCGAGAGTGAAGAAACCATGGCGAAGAATGCAAAACATTCAGCGCTTTATACTTCGTTGTTTACGCTGGCCCTGTCGATCTTCATGGTCGGGCGGTTTGATCCGGGGAGCGCGGAGTTCCAGTTCGTAGAGAAGTCGGACTGGTTTCCCTCGCTCGGGATTTCCTATCACATGGGCGTCGACGGGATTTCGCTGTTCTTTATCTGCCTTTCCGCGCTGCTGACGCCGATCTGCATTCTGGCGAGCTGGAAATCCATTAAAACGCGCGTCAAGGAATATATGGTGGCGTTCCTTATTCTCGAAACCATGATGATCGGCACGTTCTGTGCGCTTGATGCGGTACTGTTCTATGTGTTCTTTGAAGGCGTGCTAATCCCGATGTTTATCATTATCGGGGTGTGGGGCGGACCGCGCCGGGTTTATTCGGCGTACAAGTTTTTCCTTTATACGCTGCTGGGGTCGGTGCTGATGCTGGTTGCGCTGCTGGCACTTTATGTGCAGGCAGGGACGACGGATATTCCGACGCTGATGGAAAATCCGGTGGCGAGCGGTTTGCAGTTCTGGTTATGGCTTGCTTTCTTCGCAAGCTTTGCCGTCAAGATGCCGATGTGGCCGGTTCACACGTGGCTTCCCGATGCACACGTAGAGGCGCCGACTGCCGGATCCGTTATTCTGGCAGGGGTTTTGCTAAAGATGGGCGGGTACGGTTTTCTGCGGTTTTCCCTGCCGATGTTCCCGGTCGCCAGCGAGTTTTTCGCGCCGATGGTCTTCGGGCTTAGCATTATAGCGATTATCTATACCTCCCTTGTTGCTCTCGTGCAGGATGATATGAAGAAGCTGATTGCTTATTCCTCGGTCGCACATATGGGGTTTGTGACGCTCGGGATATTCACGGCGACGCAGCAGGGGATTGAAGGTGGTATATATCAAATGCTGAGCCACGGCCTGATCTCTGCGGCGTTGTTCCTGTGTGTGGGGATTGTCTATGACCGGCTGCATACGCGGGAGATCGGGCGTTACGGCGGGATCGTCAAAAACATGCCCAAATATGCGACCGTCTTTATGATCCTGATGCTGGGCTCGGTAGGTCTGCCGGGGACAAGCGGGTTTGTCGGGGAGTTTCTGGCCCTGATCGGCGCGTTTCAGGTTGACACGACTGTGGCGCTGTTGGCGACGACAGGTGTTGTTCTGGGGGCGACTTACATGCTGATGCTTTACCGCCGGGTGGTTTTTGGCCCTCAGGTCAATGAAGATGCCGGGAAGATGAAGGACATTACAGACCGTGAGATCGCTTACTTCCTTCCGCTTGTGATCATGGTGATCTGGTTCGGGATTTCACCGGCGCCGATTATGGATCGTATATCTCCGTCCGTGGACAAGCTGCTTGCCCAATACGAGGCTGGGCTGGAAGCGGGCAGAGCCGGGGCCGTCGTCCCTGAAGCCGGTGAAGAGAGCCTGCCAATGCCGGAGGTTATTCCCAATGGGTGATTTTGCGTTCAGCCAGTTGCTTCCCGCGCTGCCGGAAATTTTCCTGGCGCTGAGCGGTATGTTGTTGTTAGTCGTCGGCGTGGCGCTCGGCAATGCCGGGACGAAGACGATCAGCTATGCGGCGATTGTGTGTTTCCTTGTTTCCGGCATGTTTGTTCTGGGGCTGGACTGGGACCGGACGGTTTTGCTGAACGGTATGTTCGTGTTCGATGAGTTCGGGGCTTTTATGAAGCTGCTGGTGCTGGTGGGATTGTGTGCGGCGCTGGGGCTTTCCATCCAGTTTCTCTATCAGGAGCAGATCGTACGATTCGAATATCCGGTGCTGCTTCTGCTGGCCGGGCTTGGCATGATGATGATGATCTCTGCCAATGATATGCTTTCGCTTTATGTCGGGCTGGAATTGCAGTCTCTGAGCCTGTATGTGCTGGCCGCGATCCGGCGCGATCATTCGAAATCGGCGGAGGCGGGCGTAAAGTATTTCATTCTGGGGGCGCTGTCGTCCGGGATGCTGCTGTTCGGGATTTCACTGATCTACGGGTTTACCGGGGCGACCGGTTTCGAGACGATTGCGGCAACGCTGGCGGATGAGGACTCGTTCGGCGTGATTGTCGGGCTGGTGTTTGTGCTGGCCGGGCTGGCTTTCAAGGTTTCCGCCGTACCGTTTCATATGTGGACGCCGGATGTTTACGAAGGTGCGCCGACCTCGGTGACGGCGCTGTTTGCCATTGTGCCGAAGATTGCTGCGATGGCTTTGCTGATGCGCCTACTGTTCGGGCCGTTTGCGCCGGTGATGGCTGAGTGGAGCCAGATTATTATCTTCCTGTCGGTTGCTTCCATGGCCGTTGGCGCGTTTGCGGCGATTGCGCAGGAGAATATAAAAAGGCTGATGGCCTACAGCTCTATCGGCAATATGGGTTATGCGCTGATCGGCCTTGCTGCGGGAACGCCGGAAGGGGCCGGGTCTGTTGTCCTGTATCTTGCCATTTACATGGTGATGACGGCCGGCGTGTTCGGGATTATTCTTTGCATGCGCCGGGACGATATGGCTGCGGAAACGATTTCCGATCTGGCGGGCCTGTCGCGAAACAGTCCGTTGCTGGCCTATGCCATGGCGATCCTGATGTTTTCGATGAGCGGTATTCCGCCGATGGCCGGTTTTTTTGGCAAGCTGTTTATCTTCCAGGCCGCGGTTGCGCAAGGCATGTTTGTGCTGGCGGTGTTTGGTGTTCTGACGTCGGTTGTGGCGGCGTTCTATTATCTGCGGGTTATCAAGGTGATGTTCTTTGACGAGCCGGCCGATCCGTTTGACCGCGAAATGGCATTTGCCCGCCGGGCTGTTATTTTCATCAGCATCGTATTCGTGCTTGGTTTTATTGCCGCGCCGAACCTGCTGATGACCACTTCTTTCCACGCGGCCACCGCATTATTTACAGGGTAGAAAAACATGAAATGGCGCATTGATATGCTGGAGTCCGTCGACAGCACGCAGGAGATCGTGAAGGACAAGGTCTTGTCGGAGAATGCCCCGGAGGGGTACGTCCTGCAGGCGCTTGAGCAGACGAAAGGCAAGGGCCGGCACGGCAATGTCTGGATATCGCCGCCGGGTAATCTGTATATGTCGGTCCTGCTGCGCCCGGACTGTATTGCCGAGGATGCAGGCCATCTGGCGTTTGTTGCGGCGCTGGCGGTTTCCAACGCACTCGATGACTTTATCGGTCAGGGGCATGACAAAAAACTGAAATGGCCGAATGACATTCTGGTCGACGGCAAAAAGATGTCGGGCATTTTGCTGGAAACCGGACTGGTCAGCGGACGGGTGGATTATGTCGTCGTTGGGATAGGGATCAATGTCGATGTCGTGCCGGAAGGGCGGATTGGTCTTAAGGATGTTGGTAAAGGAGAGGTTGCGCTTGAGGCTCTTCGTGATAATGTCCTCCAGTATCTGGCGGCTATTTATAAGAAATGGATGGATAAGGGGTTCGAGCCGATCCGTGCGGCCTGGCTGGCGCAGGCGTGCGGCATTGGTGAAAAAATTATCGTTCGTATGCCTGACGCTGAAATCCGTGGTGTTTTTGACGGACTGGATGAGGAAGGATGTCTGATCCTTAAGGACAAGAGTGGTAATGAGCGCCGCGTGAAGTCCGGGGAAGTCTTTTTCGGATAAAGATATATGCTCCTATTAATTGATGCCGGAAATACGAACATTGTCTTTGCCCTGTGTGACGGGCAGGCTCTCGGGACGAGTTGGCGTATACGGACGGATTCCGGGCGTAGCCGGGACGAATATGCATCCTGGCTGATTCCGCTTTTGGGGCAGAAGGGAAAGGGCCTTGGGGATATCGGCAGGGTGCTGATTTCTTCCGTGGTGCCGGATGCAAACCACCATTTGCGCGGGCTTTGCCGCCAGTATATCGGGGTGGAGCCGCAATTTGCCAAGTACGATATTCCTGATCTCGGGATCAAGGTCGATCTTGAAGTGCCGGAGGATATCGGTGCGGACAGGCTGGTCAATGCTGCGGCGGTGCTCGAGCACTACAGGGCGCCTGCGATCGTGATAGATTTCGGGACGGCGACGACCTTCGATGTGATTGACGGGCGCGGTGCTTATGTTGGCGGTGCGATTGCGCCGGGGATTAATCTGTCCCTTGCCGCGCTGCATGAGGCGGCGGCCAGAGGGCGAAGGCCTCGCGCAGCTCCGGGGAGTCGGCGAAGACCGAGCCCTCGCCGCGGTTGTAGTCCACGTGCTC
>CAZKGT010000111.1:5754-8043 GCA_964552285.1 uncultured Pseudobdellovibrionaceae bacterium
GGCGATGCAGTCCGGGGTTTACTGGGGCTATATCGGCCTGATCGAAGGTATGATCGGACGGATTACGGAAGAGCTTGGAGAAAAGCCGTTCGTGATTGCCACGGGCGGGCTGGCGCCGGTTTTTGCGGAAGGGTTTGACCTGATTGACACCGTAGATCGTGATCTTACGCTGAAAGGGCTGATGCGGATTGCAGAAAAGGCGGAGAGCTGATATTTGGTGAGGTTTTCTTACCGCGAAGACGCGAAGAAATAATCCTGTCATCCCGAGCGAAGTCGAGGGATGACAACAAAGGATACAAGAATCTTCACAACTTCGCGTCTTCGCGGTGAAGAATGAAAGTATGGAAAGAATGGAAGATATCGATCCCAAAGCGCTGCATTTTATTCCGCTCGGCGGCAGTGAGGAATTTGGCGTCAATTTTAATATCTATGCCTATGAGGACAAGTTCCTGGCGATTGATCTCGGGATGGGGTTTGCCGATGAACGGCTGCCCGGCATTGACCTGATCCTGCCCGAACTTTCTTTTCTTGAAGACCGCAGCGATGATCTTGTCGCTCTTATTATCACCCATGCGCATGAAGATCATGTCGGGGCCGTGGCGCGTCTGTGGAAACGGCTGA
Organism: uncultured Pseudobdellovibrionaceae bacterium; assembly: GCA_964552285.1. Taxonomy (GTDB): domain Bacteria; phylum Pseudomonadota; class Alphaproteobacteria; order Micavibrionales; family Micavibrionaceae; genus CAZKGT01. The sequence continues at coordinate 6,376 of CAZKGT010000111.1, forward strand.
GGTGCCCGGTTTATTGTTCGGCCTTTACAGCGTCTGTCCTGCGGCACAAATTGCGCGAGATGGGGATTGAGGGCGATGTCGAGGTGAATATCGTTGCTCCGGGGGAAACGGTTGAGGTTAGGCCGTTCAGCCTGCGGTTTGTGCATATGGCGCACTCCATACCGGATACCTGCGCCGTGGTTGTGGAAACGCCCGTAGGAAAAGTGTTTCACAGCGGCGACTGGAACCTTGATCATTCGCCTGTGATTGGTCCGCCGACGGATGAGGATACGATCAGGAAAATCGGCGAGTCGGGTGTTCTGGCCTATATCGGGGATTCGACAAACTCAAACGTTCCGGGACGGGCGGGGTCTGAATCGGAGGTTGAAGAAGGGCTGGAGCAGGTTTTCCGGGAGTGCGATGGGCGCATTGCGGTGACTATGTTTGCCTCAAATGTCCAGCGTATCCGCAGTATCTGCAAGGCAGCGAAAGCGTGTGGGCGTGATGTTGCGGTGATCGGGCGTTCGCTTCATACGATGATTGGCGCGGCGCGGGATTGCGGATACCTGAATGATGTTCAGGATTTTGTGCCCGAGGAAGAGCTGGAGTTGCTTCCCGACGATAAACAGGTGGCGATCGTGACCGGTTCGCAAGGGGAATACCGGGCGGCGCTGGCGCGGATCGCGCGCGGGGATAACCGGCTCTATTCGCTTGGGGAGGGCGATACGGTGATCTTTTCTGCGCGGCCCATTCCGGGAAACGAGAAGGACATTGATACAGTCAAAAACAATCTTAGCGCCGGCGGCGTGCGTGTGATTACGCCGGGCGATGTTCCTTATAAGATTCATGTGTCCGGGCACCCGTGTCAGGACGAAGTGCTGGATATGTTCCGCTGGCTGAAACCGGGGATCGTTGTACCGGTGCATGGAGAACGTCTGCAGATCGAGGCTCATGCCGATCTTGCCCGCAAGGCGCAGGTGCCCCAAGTGGTGGTGCCGAACAACGGATCGGTCATTCGTCTTGCGCCGGGGCAGGCGGAGATTGTCGATCATGTCGAAACGGGCCTGATTGCCGTGGGGCAGAACGAACGGCTGATGTCCGTCGATCACATATCAATTATCGAGCGGCGTAAGCTGCAATATACCGGCGCGGTGCATGTAAGCCTAGTGCTGGACGGGCGCGGGGATGTCGTGTCCGGTCCGGTTATCACGACGATAGGCCTGTGCGATCTGGAGGAAGACGACTTTGAATCCCAGCTACTGGATGAGCTTGATGAAATACTGCGAGATATGACGACGGAAGATCTCGAAGATGACGGTTTTATACAGGAAGAGCTTAGAATTGGCACGCGGCGTTTTTGCCAGCACATTCTGGGGCTGAAGCCGAAGACGACGGTTCATCTGGTTCGCGTTTGAACTCAGGGAACCTGCTGTCTTTTCCTTTTACAATAGCCGCAAAATGTCCGGAGCAGCTTTGGCAGCGTTTATTCGTTTTTCCACCGCTGGTTACGAATAGCTGTCTTGCCGATATGGCGGCGCCATTAGTCTGAATGGCTGCTTTTAGGGCGGCGGTATTGATATTTTCGCAACTGCACTCGATCATTCTGCACATAATGATGTAAATGATAATCATTATTCACACTACCGGACACAGCTGGGATAAGGCGGTGAATTGATTCATACTTTCAGA
>CAZKGT010000112.1:0-7864 GCA_964552285.1 uncultured Pseudobdellovibrionaceae bacterium
CCCAGTAAACCTTTGCCTGTCAATGTGTTCTGATGCAGAGTCCGGTAGTGTGGCTCCGCGACTTAACCAAGCAAAAAATCCCCAGTAAACCTTTGCCTGTCAATGTGTTCTGATGCAGAGTCCGGTAGTGTGATGCAGTCTATAAAGAATGTCAGATCAAATATCAACTAATACATTTTAGGATTGTTGAAGACAAACTGATTGTCGTGCGCATTTTGCATGGTGCACAAGATGTCACGACACAGGATTTTCCTCAATCTTGAGGTAATGGTCCCGGTGCGTCCGGTATCGGCATCCAGTGGGTAGCGGCCTTGCCGGACATGGATCGCGACGAGTTGAAGGAAATGTGGAAGAGCCTGTTCGATACCTCTCCCGGCAAATACACCAAGGAATTCATGATCCGCAAAATCGCCTGGCGCATTCAGGAAATGACTTACGGCGGATTCCCGCTTTCATAGTCTGCTATTTAATAACCTGCTTTAACCATATCAGAATTGCTATTATAAATATTGAAAATCTTGGCCTCAGGACTCATAAATTGAGATAAAAGATAACGCTGATTTACGCTGTTTTAGAGGTGTTCGAAAGACAGTGTTCGGTTTGCCAGGGTTGTTCTAAAAAGCTTGAACATCGAAAAGCAAAGTTTCTCTTTTGAAAACTCTCTGGGCGGCCTAGAAAAATCCCTGCGCCGGATGAAGCCCGATTTTATTTTTAACCTCGTGGAAACTGTGGGGGGGACAGACAGTCTTTTTTATGTGGCCGCAGCGTTTTTTGAATATCTGGATATTCCTTATACGGGATGCTCCGCCGTATCGCTTGCCCTTCTCTCCAGCAAGGTCAGACAAAAGGAATTCTTGCATCTGGCGGGATTGCCAACCCCTGAAGATGAGAACGCGTCCCAGGGACCGTGGATTGTCAAATCCGATACGGAACACGCCTCTATCGGCATAGGCTCAGACAATATTGTCAATACGCCAGAAGAGGTGAATAAGAAAATACACGAAAAACAAAAGGAATTTGGCGGCGTCTGGTTCGCGGAGAGATATATAGAGGGCAGAGAGTTCAATATTTCAATCCTGGATGACGGGTGCGGGAAGCCGCAAGTTCTTGCCCCGGCGGAAATCCTGTTCACTGCTCATTCCCAAGGCGCACCGAAAATTGTCGATTACGCGGCAAAGTGGGATGAAAAAAGCCCATCTTATAGCGCTACGCCGCGCCGTTTTGATTTTGACAAAAAGGATGAATTCTTGCTGATAAATCTTAATAATTTATGCGGACATTGTTGGGATTTGTTCGAGCTAAAAGGAGCCGCGCGCGTTGATTTCAGGATAGACGAAACGGGCAATCCTTGGATCTTGGAGGTTAATGCTAACCCCTGCCTGTCGTCCGATGCCGGGTTTATAACAGCGGCGAAGCAATCCGGTCTATCGCCGCAGGATGTTGTCAAAAGGCTCCTTCCACCGGCCCTGCGGAAAGGAGTATAAAGTCGTCATGTTCAGCATCCGCCGCATCCTTTCTTCCTCCTCTCCTGCAAACACAGCGATTGTTGCACAGGTTCAGGAAATTTTGCGTGCGCAGATCCCTGCACTGCAGGAGCAAGAAATCACCGATCTGCCCAAAAAACTGAACGATCCTCTGAAATACAGATTCCAGAGCCGCCTTCTGGTTGCGCAGCGCAAGAATGATTCCGTTCTGGGGTTTGCGCTGATGATGTATGCATCCGATCTCGGGTTTTGCTATCTCGATTTTATGGCTGCCGGAAAGGCGATGACCGGACAAGGGCTGGGTGGCGCTCTGTATGAACGGGTACGCGAAGAGGCGCTCGGTCTGGGCGCAAATTGCATTTTGATGGAATGCCTGCCTGATGATCCGGCGCTTTCGCCCGATCCGGAAATCCGCAAGCAAAATGTGCGGCGGCTGGCCTTTTACAAGAAATACGGCGCGCGTGTGATTACCGGAACACTCTATGAAACACCTGTTAAACCGGATGATACCGACCCGCCCTATCTTGTGATTGACACACTGGGCCGGGATTTGCCGGACGGGAAGTTCATGCGCAAGGCCGTACGGGCCATTTTGGAGCGCAAATACGGCGAGATGTGCGATCCGGCCTATATCGACAAGGTTGTAAAATCCTTTCCGCTGGAAGGAATTTCTCTCCGCGAGACCCAAAATACCAAAACCGAGTCACTATATACTCCCACCCTTGAGAAATCACGGGATATTGTCCTGATCGCCAATGAGGGGCACGAGATTCACCATGTTAAGGAGCACGGCTATGTCGAAAGCCCTGTGCGCCTGCAGGTTATTTTGCGTGAGCTTGAAAAGCTTTCCTTTATGAAGAAAAAACCGGCCAAATCCTTTTCGGACAAGCATATCCTGGCCGTTCACGATGCCGATTACGTGTCTTTCCTGAAAAAAGCCTGCTTGAATGTTCCGGCAGGAAAGTCTGTTTACCCTTACGTTTTCCCAATCCGCAATCAGGATAGAAAGCCTATCGATACGCCGCTGCTCGCGGGGTATTACTGCATCGACACCTTTACGCCTCTCAATGCCGATGCTTACAAGGCCGCACGCTCGGCCGTCGATTGCGCTTTGACCGGGGCAGAGGAAATTATTACCGGCGTAAATACGGCCTATGCGCTGATTCGCCCGCCGGGTCATCATGCGGAGCGGCGCTCTTTCGGTGGATTTTGTTATTTCGCCAATGCCGCCATCGCCGCAAATTACCTCAGCCAGTACGGCAAGGTCGCCATACTGGATATTGATTACCATCACGGCAACAGCCAGCAGGATATATTTTATAAACGCAATGACGTTCTGACCGTTTCCCTGCATGGCCATCCCAAATTCGCCTATCCTTATTTTACCGGTTTTGCCGATGAAATGGGCGAGGGGATGGGTTACGGCTATAACCTCAATATTCCGCTACCAGAAACGCTCACGCCTAAGGACTATCTCAAACAGGTACAAAAGGCGCTGAAACGGATTAAAGAATACGACCCCACCTATCTGGTAGTAGCGCTGGGACTTGATACGGCCAAGGCCGACCCGACCGGCACATGGACGAACCGCGCGGCGGATTTTGACCGGTTGGGGGCGGCCATCGGCGCTATGACTTTGCCGACTCTGCTAGTACAGGAAGGCGGCTACCGCACGCAAACTTTGGGCATTAATGCCCGCCATTTTATTACCGGGATTCACAATGCGGCCGGTCAAACAAAGCCACAGAAATTTTCACTAAAAACACACAAGGATAGAAGAACAAAGCCCCGCATCAGGCGTGTTGTCAAGCTGAGCGATGTTGAAACCGTTCGCGATCTGGTTGAGAAAACGAAAGTATTCAGCGCAGAGGAAATTGCTATTGCAGGCGAACTAGTGGCTGAGGCGGCGCTGAAAGGCGAAGAAAAATCAGGTTATTCCTTTGTGTTTCTTGAAGAGGCTGGAAAGATTCTTGGCTATGCCTGTATTGGCCGCATCCCGCTGACGGAATCCAGTTATGATTTGTACTGGATTGTTGTCAACAACGACCGGCGTAGGGAAGGTATTGCAGCGCAGCTTCTGGAGTTATCGGAGGAATTGGTCAGGGCCGCAGGCGGCACTCAGCTTTATGCCGAAACATCCTCGCGGGACGATTACGCGCCCGCACAATCTTTCTACAAGAAATCAGGCTTTACCCAGTGCTCCCGGCAAAAGGATTTCTACCGGGCCGGTGATGATAAAATCACCTTTGTGAAACCAATTCCAGCACACCGTGAGACTAAACACCTAACCGCTAAATGGAGTAGCCCCTTTTTTGAGGGTCGTTCGTGAACCCTAAAAAAGCAATACGAGGATATTTTTGGTTGATTATTTTTAAATAAATTTAATTGTGTATAGTGGAGAAAAAGTTTTAAAAAGTGAGCCGCGGGTAGCGATTTATTCTTCGCAGACCTTGTCCGACAAAAAGAATCCCCGCTCGACTCTGCGGCGCAATCTCCTTTACAATGGTAAGAAAGATGCGTCTGTTTATGACAAAATCTGAGCAAAAGGATCTTGTAAGTTCGTGGTAAAATCCGCCGATAAAAAACGGGAAAAGGCAGTGATCGCACTGTCGATGCTTGTTCTGGCCGGTATGGCCGGGGAAGCAGGGGCCCAGAATATCAATTGCCCGCAACCGCTTGTTTTTGGGTCCATTATGGCCTGCGCGGCAACCAATTCGGTTACCGTCCGGCCGGACGGAACGCGAAATGTCGCCGGTTGCCTTTCTGCCGGGCCCGGGCCCTTTTCAAACGCACGTTGCGTTGTCACACAGGGCTTCCCGTTAAAATCGGTCGTCGTTAGCGTCACCAGCCCGACATTTACGCTGAGTGGCGGCGCCAATACCATGAAAATCAACAATTTCAACCTGATGACCAATGCGGGCGGCAGAACGATCACAACGACCAATTTTGCCGTCAACGTCCCGATCGGGGCAACCCTTGGCGTCGGCGCCTCACAGGCACAGGGATCCTATACCGGCAGCTTTACCGTAAATGCGGTAATCCCCTGATTCTCCAGCCCCTTTATTTATCTAAAATTTTATCTTTTTTTAGCCTTTCTCTAAGTATTTTCGTGTATATTTATAATCAGGTAAAGGTTTGTAAAAAAAGAATTTTTTAACAAACCTGCGAGCGAGCATAAGCAGAAAGCGATCAGGCAAAGATGAACAAGTTCATCTTAACGATTGAGGCTACCACGACATTCAGCGGCGGCAATGCGCCGCAGCTGGATATCGATGTGGATTCTGTTGTCTCTTCGCAGACCATGGTTCTCGGCTCCTCAACCTATATTATCGAGCTTGAATATGACGAGCTGCTGAACTTCCCCTCCTCGATCAGCTTTAGTTTTAACGGCAGCTCCGGCGATCCGGGCGACACCATCAGCATCGACAGTGTCCGTATCAACGGACAGACCATCAGCTCCGGGGACCTGACCGGCACGCTTTTAACGCAGGGCTCTTCCGAAAGCATTTCCAGCACCTCCTCGCACGACCACCTGTTCGGCCGCCTTGAGCCGCTGTCTTCAGATCTGGGTACGGTAACCGTCTCCGGAACGGGTTCCGATGACCGCCTGGACGGGACGGACGGCGCAGACGTTATTGACGGCGGCGCAGGAAACGACAGGCTTCGCGGCGTCGGCGACGATGACGCCATCAATGGCGGCGACGGCGACGATACGATCTTCGGTGAGGACGGCAACGACATCATCATTGGCGGCACCGGCAACGATACGATTTTCGGCAACGCAGGCGACGACCTGCTGCACGGACAGGATGACAACGACTTCCTGATCGGCGGCGCCGGCAACGACGTCCTGAATGGCGGCGCCGGCAACGACGGTATGCTGGGCGATGACGGCGACGATATTCTATATGGCGAGTCCGGCGACGACTGGGTACTGGGCGATGCCGGCAATGATACGCTTTATGGCGATGACGGCGACGATTTTGTCATCGGCGGCGCGGGCGCCGACACCATGTATGGTGGTGCGGATGACGATCAGATGCATGGTGAAGACGGCGACGATACGATCTACGGCGATGACGGCGCAGATCTTATTACGGGCGGCGCGGGTGCGGATACGCTGGATGGAGGCGATGGCGATGATCTCATTCTCGGAGACGCCGATAATGATCTGATTGCCGGCGGCGGCGGCAATGACACGATCTATGGCGGCAGCGGCACAGATACGCTGGACTACACCAATGCGGCGGCTGGCGTAACGGCCGACCTTTCGACAGGCGGCGCCTCTGATGACGGTGACGGGGGCACGGATACAGTTTACGAGATCGAGAATATTACCGGTTCCGCACACGCCGATATCCTGACAGGGGACGGAAATGCCAACACCATCAGCGGAAATGACGGTGATGACGGTATTGCCGGCGGCGACGGCAACGATGTCCTGAATGGCGGTGCCGGCGACGATGGCCTGGCCGGGGGCGACGGCGCAGATATTCTGAATGGCGGTGATGACAATGACACACTGTTGGGCAATGCCGGTGCGGATATCCTCAATGGCGGTGCCGGCAACGACATCCTCTATGCAACAGCTGCCACTGTTACTCTGCTCGATGTAAATTTTGACACCGGCACCGACGGCTTTTCCTATAGTGACGGCGGCTTTGGCGGCTCCGACCCGGCCAATGCCGACGCCAATGGATCGCGCATAACAACGGACGGCAATAACGGCCTCGGCGCGCTGGAAGTTTATCTCGACGGCCAGAACGGATCCTCTTCAACGAATATATCCGGCACGGTAGATCGTACGATCACAACAGGATCGACAGCGCTGGAAAACGTGAAAATCAGCTTTGCCTACCGTCACTGGATGGATAACGACACGGATACAGGCGACGATTCGGAGGTTTATTTTGAATTCGACGGCACAATCTATAACGATGCGGGCGCCAGCAGCTATATCAGCCAGCATGTCGGAGATTTCGAATGGTGGAACGCGGATGATGATAGCGGCTGGGTCACGGTCACCATAGACCTGCCAGACCTTGCGGCAAACACGTCTTATGATTTTTCCTTCGGCATCCTGCAAACAGCTGAGAATGACGCAACGGAAGATTCCTATGTCAGGATTGACGATGTCCTTCTATGGTCTGCGCCTGATAGCACCGATGCCGTCTATTCCAACACACTGAACGGAGGCGATGGCGATGACATCCTGGTCGGCAGCGAAGGGTCGGATATTCTGAACGGGGATGACGGGGATGACACAATCTATTCGGCATCAGCATTGAGCGCCACCAATATTGTGACACTGGTCGATGTCGATTTCGATACCGGCCTTGACGGCTTCACCTATAGCGACGGCGGTTTCGGCGGCTCCGACCCTGCCAATGCCGACGCCAACGAACAGCGCATAACAACGGACGGCAATATCGGCCTCGGCGCGCTGGAAGTTTATATTGACGGCCTGAACGGCTCCACCTCAACCAATATTTCCGGCACATGGGATGAAACAATTACCGTCGGCGCCAACGATCTGACTAACGTCCAGATCACATTTTCCTATCGTCACTGGACGGACGCCTCGACCGACAACAATGAAGACAGCCGCGTCTATTTTGAATTTGACGGCACCATTTACGACGATGCCGGCGGCAGCAGCTATCTCAGCGACCATCAAGGAGGATTTTTTATTGGTGAGCAGGATACGGGCTGGACTACCGTTACCATCGACCTGCCGGACCTGACGGCCCTGCAAAGCTATGATTTTTCCATCGGCGTCTTCCTGAGCAGGGAAAACAATGCCGCAGAAGATACTTATGTCCGTATTGACGATGTAACCCTTACGGGAGAGGAAACCCTTCCCGGAAACGAAACGATCCTGAACGGCGGTGACGGCAATGATCTGCTCTATGCCAGTGACGGTATCGATATCTTCATGTTTGAAAGCGATACGGCATTTGGCAATCTGGACATCATTTATAATTTTGATGAGGCTGGCGGTGACAAGGTCGATCTCTCGGATATTCTATCAGATGCCGGCTATGACCCGATGACCGATGCCATTACGGATTTTGTCCAGTTCGCCGATGTCGGGGCGCATACCGGCTTTTATGTCGATACCGCCGGCACAGGAACCTTTACAGGCGCGGACCTTATCGGCGGCACCTGGAACGTTCAGGGATTGACCGACGAAGCGGCGCTGGAAGCGGCTGGAACGCTCATAACATCCTGATTCCAAAAGACTCCGGATAAAAACATCAAAAAAATATCATTTTCGAACCTATTTTGCTTGACACCCTCACATAAGCAAAGTAAATATTAATCATAACTGAACCACTACCGGCCGAAGGCCGGTAGGATCGGGAGGACGCTGAAAGCGG
>CAZKGT010000113.1:0-7698 GCA_964552285.1 uncultured Pseudobdellovibrionaceae bacterium
CCCGATGCGGCCTGGCCTCCCGGCATTGTTTGTTTTGAAAGAACTTCCAGCATGGCGGCTTTTGTCTCAAACGAATCCCAGAGCACATCCATTGGCAGAACGCCGCCATTTGTCTGTGAGGCCTCGGTGCGCGCTTTTTCGTCCATTGCCAGAAGACGCTCCGTTTCGGCCCTGTGGCATTCGGTATAGATCGCGGCCAGCGCCTGAACGAGGCCTAATTCAATCTGCTTTGCCGTTTTATCGTCAAGGCCGGTTCCGAATAACTGCTCCCGCAGGCTTTCAGAGCGACGAACCAGCCGGTCCGTCACTTCCTGAATCAGTTTCTTTTCCGCACGCCCGAACGGATAGGCGGAAATCGCATTCACAACAGGAATAAAGGCATGAATAAACAAAACGCCCGCCTGATTTTCGTCATAGGGGATCATGCCGGGCGCCGTGCTTTGCAGGCGCGCCGTATTGTCCGCGGCCGGGGAAAAATTGTCGGAAAACGTCAGAACGGCCTTAAGTCCGGAAAGAATGCGCTCCAGATCCTGATCGCCGGGTACACGGCCCGTACCTTTATAATGCCCCGCAATCAAAGAGGCTGATAACGAAGAAAGTGCCAGACGCACCGAATCCGCCTGACCCGCATCATCACGCAAATCCATTGCCTGCGCCATAGAAACGCTGGCCTGCACCGTCTTGCCGAGAAGTTCAGCCACCCGCGCCGCATCGGCAGCCGTATCACCCTGTCCATTGGCAGATACGCTGTTGACGGCGGCCACCAGCGGTGCGCCGAGCTTTTCAAGTATCTGCAACAGAAATGCCGCGCGTTGATCCATCTTACCCTGCTCTGATGATTACGGGCACAAACCCGTATAAGAAAAACATCCCGTTAACCGTACGATACTAAACCCTGACGACAGGTTAAAGCATTCGCTGCTTTTTTCATAGCGGTATGCGGACCTTACAACAAGTCCTGATAAAGGGCATGAATGTCTTTGGCGGGGCCCTGAACGATTTTTACCTCGCCGCTGCCACTGCGGTAAACCGTCATCGGTGTTGCCTGAAATTTCCAGGACAGCATCATTGAAATATTCATCTGTATGCCCTGCTCGTTGATGCCTTTTTTGGCCGGAAGAGCCGAAAGGTCTCCATCAAGGAATTTATACCATCGATCCTCCGCATCCGGCGCCGCCAGCAGATATGCCGCGCGCGCAATCGCTTCGTCCGTATCACCAACAAGTATCATCCGAACCTGCATTTTGCCGGTGTTCAGATAGGGACCGCGCAGGGCATTTATAAAATCGTGGCAATGCGGGCAATGCGGATTGACAAACATATAGATTGCCGGCGCCTGCGGATTGCCAAGAACCACCCAGTTACTGTTTTCAGCGTCAGCGTAAAGCCTTTCCGAAGGGGTGTTGGCATCCGGCCTTGCGTCCTGAAGCCTGCGGGAGAAAGATTGCGGCTTCCCGGCATCTTCGGACAGGGCGCTCAACAGTTCGACATCCTCGCCGTCCATGGCGCTCAGTTGTCTTGCCGTTACCAGTTTACCGTCATTGCTGAACAGCAGGCCCATGACGACGCCCTGCCCGTCTGGCGTCGAGTAAAAAAACTGCTCCTTGCCGCGCTGGATCGTGATCCAGCCGTCCATACCATACTGGCGGCCAAGGTAACGAATCTGCGCACCCTGAGCTTCAAGCGTCTGCAGCGGTCCGGGCAGTTCGGGAATCTTGTCCTGCGCCAGCGCAACGGAAGAAACCGTCAGCAGCACAAGGGCCACAAGCCAGGTTTGAAATTTTACGGACATGCTATCAGCGCTCCTTTTATCTTTGCTCTTTTCTTTCCATTCCCAATTGTAAAGCAGGCCGCAGCCCGATTTCAAAGATGGTTCTATAAAAATATTACAAGCACGCCGCTATATCCATAGAGGCGGCTGCCTGAAATCTCGCCTCCGGCATAAAAACCTGTCAACGGCACTTCGCCTATGATTTCACGGATCAGGTCGATTTCCGCAGCACTTCCATCCATATCGGCCCGCGCAACACAGGATATATAGATCGCGCCTTTCGGATCAAACGAGCCCTGATCACGGGTGACGCGCTCACGCAGATCGACAAGCGTACGGGATAAATCGGCGCGAACCGATTCAGCATCACGATGGACGAAAACGACGCGCTCACCAGACGAGACCGGTTGGGCAACCGCCATATGACCATGATCGGGGTCTACACCTATAATGTTGCGAACCAGATAATCCTGCCGGTCGCTGCCCTGAACCGGAAAAGCGATATGGACCTCTCCACGGAACAATTTGCGGAATTCGACCGGCATCTTTTCCAGATCCTCAACCGCATCCTCATCAACCATGATCTCGTCAGGGTCCTGCCCGGTGCGTTTGACCGCCATGGAACGCAAGTCCTGCGTGAAGACTTCGAATGCGCGCTGATTATCAAGCTCCAGAATGACATGGTCGTCATCACAGCGGGTAATCGTGCGGACGGGCCCGATCGGAACACAACCCTGCGAAAGGCTCGTTGCAACCTGTACATCCTGCGAAAACATCGTTCCGCTAATTGTTTCTTCCGATACGTCGTCTGCAAAAAGCATGTTTTCCGTGCGCGACGAGCAAAGGCCGCCGACCAGAAACCCGCCTGCGTTTCTTTCGAGGTCCGCCAGCAAGTCTGCCGGGTCGCGGTCTGTGGCGGGATTGCCGTGAACAAGGGTCAGAAACGGATCATTCGCCGCAAGCCATGATTTCAGAGAATCATCACTGCCAATATCCTCACCGGAAAAGAGATGGAATTTTCCAGGGTCGATACGGGCGATCATCGAAGAAATAGCGGGCGTATCGAAATGCGCCCCATCGCTTCCGCAAACACCAAGACCGACGCAGCCGACCCAATGATCTATATTGGTAACGGAACGAAACAGGTTGAGAATACTGACAGCGTCCTGTGCCAACTGATCGGAGATATACAGGAAACCGAGACTGAAGTTTTGATCATCTGCAATCGCAAGCTCCAGTTCCTCCAGAGCTTTTTTGGATGTGTCACGCCAGTCTGTGCCGGATACGGCGATGCTGGCAAAGTGTGTGCTGGTGATCAGTGTCATGTCGAAAAAGAAAAACCGGTTATCATTGCCGGATTGTAAGGAATTATTTTCAACATGCACATGAAATTCTTTGAAGAATTTTTAGGAGAGTTTGTTACACTTGGTGCGTCATTTTGCTTTGAAGGGGGATATGTGACATGGAAGTTTTGTGGGTTATTCTCGGTCTGCTGGTTGTTGGCGCCCTTTTTGCCGTCGGCATATACAACCGTCTTGTCGCACTGCGCCAGACCCGTAAGAACGCTTTTTCCGATATCGACGTTCAGCTTAAGCAACGGTTCAACCTGATTCCGCAACTGGTCGAAACCGTAAAAGGCTATGCCAGGCACGAAAAAGAGGTCTTCGAGAACGTAACCGAAGCCCGTGCGCAGGTCGGCAAAACCACCGGCAGCGGCGGTGAACGTGTCAAGGCCGAGGGGCTTCTGGGCGGCGCGCTGATGGGCCTTCTGGCCGTGGCCGAAAATTATCCGGATCTTCAGGCGGACCAGAATTTCCGCCAGCTGATGGCCGAACTGTCCGACATTGAAAACAAAATCGCCGCGGCACGACGCTTCTTCAACAACGCCACCAGCGAATTCAATACGGCATTGCAGCAATTCCCGGCCAATATCATTGCCGGCATGTTCGGCTTTTCCGAAGAAGCATTTTTCGAGCTGGATGATGCTCTCGAAGAGCAAATCCGCAAAGCGCCTGAAGTGAAATTCGATTAAACAGAACCGTTTTTGTTATGGCTTTTCAGGCTGTCGGATTAAGCACGCATATCTGGAACAATAATTTGCGCTCGATCATCCTGATCGGGCTTTATCCGGTGATTATCGGTGCGGTGGTCTGGGCGATTTCGGCCGTGATCGGCTGGGGAATGGCCTATGGGGCAACGGATAATGCGGCGGCCGCAGGCGTTTATTTCGGCAACGGGATTGTTATGGCCTACTGGCCATTGATCCTGATGGTGATCGTGATCTGGTTCATGATCGCCTGGTTTTTTCATGGCCGTATGATCCGGGCCATGTCCCATTCACGGCCTGTCAGCCGGCAGGAAGAGCCGGAGCTTTATAACCTGCTCGAAAATCTTTGCATTGCGCGGGGCATCCCAATGCCAAAGCTTGAAATTATCGAGACCCATGCCCGCAACGCCTTTGCAAGCGGGATCGACAATGACAGCTATGCCATCACCGTGACGCGCGGCCTTCTGAACAGCCTGACAAAAGATGAGGTCGAGGCCGTGCTGGCGCATGAGCTGACGCACATTTTAAATCGGGATGTGCGGCTTTTGATCATATCCATTATCTTTGTCGGCATGATGGGGCTTGCCGCCCAGCTTGCCTGGAACAGTATCCGGTTCGGACGCTGGATGCCGCGCGGCGGACGGGGAAAACAGGACGGGCGGATCATTCTTATCATCCTGGCGATTGTCGCCATCCTGTCGATCGGCTATCTGGCGACGATCCTGACGCGCTTTTGCCTCTCGCGTCGCCGGGAATACATGGCCGATGCCGGGGCGATTGAGCTTACCAAGAAACCAGAAGCGATGATGAGCGCCCTGCAACGCATCGCCCGGCGCGACCAGATCCCGGAAGTAACGCCTGATGTCGCGCTTATGTGCACCCAGAACAGCAAGTCTTTCCTTGGCATGTTCGCCACACACCCGCCGATCGACGAGCGGATCAAGGCCATATCCGAAATGACAGGCACCCCGGTTCCGGAAGTTCTGCCGGGGATCGCTGCCGGACATGAGGATCGGTTTGGCGGCAGTGCTACCGGTAAAAATCCATGGATCACACGGCAGCGCCGTAAAATTTAGTATTAAAAATTACGGATTACGTTATTCGAAATAATTATGGACGGAGAAGGTCCTGTTTTTCCGATAACACTTGGAAACGCGCTATAATGTTACTATATATAGCTACTGAGAAAGTTTCACATGAGCCTTTTGGAAAGGAATGAATATGCAACCTGAACGTTTTGGTTCGAGTGTACAAAGACAGGGCGTTGCCGTTGATGCGGGTCTTCGCGCGCACATGAGCCGTGTCTATAACCGTATGGCGATGGGTGTTCTGGTAACAGCCATAACAGCTTTCGTTGTTGGCAGCAGCCAGACATTGCTGACGCTGTTTCTCGGCGGTCCGCAGATGTACATCGTAATGCTCGCCCCGCTGGCAATCGTATGGTTCGGTTTTAACCCGGCAACGATGTCGTCCGGAAAACTGCGTATTTCTTTTCTGGCGCTTTCGGTTCTGTACGGGATCAGCTTTGCAACCATTGCCGTCGTAGCGTCCAAGGATCCCGCTTTTGCGGCAGATGTTGCGAGGGCATTTTTTGTGGCCGCCGGTATGTTCGCCGGCCTTAGCATCTTTGGCTACACGACGAAAAAGGATCTCAGCGGCCTTGGTCTTTTTGCCATTATGGGCGTTTTCGGCGTTCTTATTCTCTCGCTCATTAACATGGGACTGGCAATATTCACGGATATGAATCTTACGGCCATGTCCAATGTGATTGCGGGCATAGGCATTATTGCTTTTGCAGGCATCACCGCATGGCAAACGCAGGCAACCAAGGAAATGTATCATCCTTCTCACGGGGATGAGGGCAACAGCCGCCTCGCCTGGTCGGCAGCGCTGACGCTATACATAAGCTTTATTGCGATGTTCCAGTATATTCTGCATTTTATGAGCCAGCGATAAACCCGAACGAACGAACTTTCAAAACGGCCCGGTTATAAAGCGGGCCGTTTTTGTTTCTATCGAATGTTTGTCGTCACAACAATCTGCGGTTGCATGTAGTTGCGGAATGCTATAGGTTATATCCTATGGTTGTAGACAGGCTTCGCATTCTCGTTGTTTCCGGCACAGGCGCGCATTCAGCGCTCCATGAAACGCATTTGAAAGAATGCGGCTATGACGTGATTTTTACCAAAACCGCGGGCGATTTTCTGGATCGGGTAAAGAATCATGGTCCTTTTGACATGCTGGTTATTGATCTGGATCTTCCGGATATATATGTGCCGCGCATTATGAAGAGTCTTCAGGACCTTAACTGTACGGCGCCCATTCTGGCGATTGCCGGGCATTCCTCGCTGCAGGCGGTTATCGAGGCCATGCACCACGGAACGAGCCATTACCTGATAAAACCTTTTTCGTCTGAAAAACTGGCGCAGGCCGTGCATTGCATTTTGAGCAAAGACTTTATCCTGCCGGAGGAGATTGCCGGCATGCCGCCGCATCTTGGCAGTCTGTCAGACCAAATTGACACACAGAACAGCAAAGCAGCATTCGGCGGATTTATCGGCACCTCCCCGGCGATACAGGCCGTATATGAAATGATTGAAAATGCGGCCGGCAGTGAAGCAAACGTCTTCATTACCGGCGAATCCGGCACCGGCAAGGAGCTGTGCGCCGAGGCTATTCACAAGTTAAGTCCAAGGAATGAGACCTCGTTTACCCCGGTTAACTGCGCCAGCCTGCAGGACAACCTCGATACATTCATGACAGCCGAACAAGGTACGCTGTTTCTTGATGAAATATCGGAACTCAGCCCTGAAATGCAGGCCGGGTTTTTGAACCTCCTGCAGAGCAACGTGTTTCAAAAAGCCGGCACAAGGATCGTCTGTGCCACCAATCACGATCCGCAGGATGAAATCCGCAAAGGAGCGCTGCGCGAAGATCTTTATTACCGGCTGCACGTCATTCACATCCATATGCCGCCCCTTCGCATGAGAGCGACCGACATTACGGATCTGGCACACGCGTTTTTACACGATTACGCCGCACAGGAAGACAAAGCCTTTCAGGAATTCTCGGCAGGTGCTGAAAAAACTTTCCTGTCCTACCGCTGGCCCGGAAACGTTCGTGAGCTTCAGAACGTTATCCGCAATATTACCGTCATGCATGACGGAAAAACCGTGAGCGAGGATATGTTGCCCCCGCACATAGTTTCCGGCGAGAGAAATCATGCGCTAATAACCGCACCCCATGCGGCAAGCGAACAGAATAACCGCCTTGTCCGCCCGCTCTGGCAGGTGGAGAAGGAAACAATTGAGGGCGCTATCGACCGGTGTGGCGGGAATATCCCGCGCGCTGCGGCCCTGCTGGAGATTGCCCCTTCGACAATCTACCGCAAGAAGCTGGCATGGGAAAAAGCGGCCCGGCAGGCAAAGCGCTGATTTTCGCTTGAAATGCAGGACAGCGTCCTATATGTATGATCCTCATTCCGCAAGGAGAAACGGGGCCGTAGCTCAGTTGGGAGAGCGCTACAATGGCATTGTAGAGGTCGTCGGTTCGATCCCGATCGGCTCCACCATCCTGCGCAGTTAGTGAGCCAGCGGCGAACATACGAGCAAGAGTGTCGACCGAAGGGCGTAGGTGGGCTGGTCGTAACCTGCTCCGGGTGGCAAGCCAGCCTTCTCCTATTCAAAAGCTATCTCGATAAATTCGCGGGTTTCGCTGTCGATGAGCGCCTGATTGGTGCGCTGGACGCGCTCCATCAGCATTTTAACCAGCGCCTGGATCATGGGATCGCTGTCCGCTAGTTTCTTTTTGAAAATTTCCGGCGTAATAATAGACCTGTTGCAAAAGTAGGGTAATTTTGTAGCAGGTGCAATTTGTCCTT
>CAZKGT010000114.1:0-7652 GCA_964552285.1 uncultured Pseudobdellovibrionaceae bacterium
GGTGAAATCGCTGCACAGCCACCTTTCAGCAGCCCTGCAACAGATTAAAAACCAACAACCTGATGCAAACCTCTCTGTAGGAGACAAGGCGCCTGGCTTTGCAATGCAAACTACAGACAGCCAAATACTGGCGCTTGCTGACCTGAAAGGGAACTATATTCTTTTACAGGTATGGGCCTCCTGGAGCAAACCTTCAGCGGAAGAAAACCAATACCTGGAAAAGTGTTACCGGGAATTTAATGATGAAAATTTTGTGATCGTCCAGGCTTCCTTAGACAGCGACAGGGATAAATGGACCGCCGCAACAAACGCTCCGCATGATGGCTGGTACCATGTCAGTGACCTGAGGCGTTGGGAATCCAGGAGAGCCGGTGGCGGCAAGCCTTCGGAATAATTTCTTTTAAAACAAGTCCTTCTGTCGGCGCAGTTCGGCAAAGCGTTCTGCTGATCCGGCGCGCAGGAAGGCGTTGGTTTCTTTTTCCGTCGCAAGCGTAACCGGCAGGGTTGGCAGCTTTTCCTTGCGCAGAACCCGCGCTTCTTCCATCCGCCTGTGCAGGGCTTCGTTTTTGGGTTCCACGGTCAGGCAGAACCGGCCGTTATCAATCGTGTATTCATGGCCACAATAGATGTTGGTGTTATCTGGCAGGGCCATGATCTTGTTCAACGAGTCCCACATTTGTTCGGGCGAGCCTTCAAACAACCGTCCGCAGCCCATTGAAAACAGCGTATCGCCCGTAAAGATGGCCTTTGTACCCGGAAGGTAAAAGCAGATACCGCCGAGCGTATGGCCGGGAGTTTCCATGATGCGCACTTCTTCCATGCCCAGTTTGAAGGGGTGACCCTCGTGGACGCCGATATCGAGATCATAGATTTTCTGCGCATCAGCGGCGGGGCCGATGACTTTTGCCCCGTAACGGGATTTCAGTTCCCTGTTGCCAGCGATGTGATCGCCGTGGTGATGGGTGTTCAGGATGTAATCCAGTTCCAGTCCTTCGCGGTCCAGATAGCGTTCGATGGGGCGGGCTTCGCCGGGATCGACGATGGCGGTTGTGCCGTCATCTTCGCGGATCAGCCAGGCGTAATTGTCGGTCAGGATAGGGATCGGGATAATGTGGGTTGTCATGGCGCGGCCTTTTCTCCTGCGCTGATTTCTTCAGCATCAAGCGCTTCTGCAAGGCTACGATCTGCCTGTCCCGGGCGCAAGGGTTTGGGCTGGCTTTCATGCGGGGCCCAGCCGATGAGGAAGATAATTTCGAACGTGGCCGGGATGCGGCCGTCGCTTTCCGCGAATTTTTCCTGATACAGGCGCGCCGCTTCCATCATGAGCGTTTTGCCGGGTGGTGTTCGGTTGCGGGCGGCGATAGCGTTTCCTTCTCCCATGCCGCGCAAATCGTGCATCAGTTTGAAGGCGTTTTCATAGGTGACGGTTACGAATTCGGAATCGACAACCGGCAGGGCAAAACCGGCGCGCTGGAGCAGGGATCCCATTTGCTGCTTGTCGGCGAAGGGGGCTATGCGTGGACTGGCGCCGCCTTTGATAGAGAGTTCTGCTTCGGTCATGACGCTGCGCAGTTCATGGAGTGTTTCCCCGCCCAGCATGGAGGCCATAAACAGCCCGTCCGGTTTCAGGGCACGGTTGATCTGTGTCAGAGTACCGGGAAGATCATTCACCTGGTGCAGGGACAGGGTGCTGAGGATGAGATCAAGGCTGCCTTCGGCAAAGGGCAGGAACTCCTCGTCAGCGGCCAGACCCGGCCTGCGCTGTTCGCACAGATCCATCGAGATAAGCGGGCATTTGAACAGCTCCGTGCCGGGGCCGATATGCAGGCCGGTTTCAAAATCCTTGCGAATGTCGGTCAGCCTGTCGGCAAGGTTTTTGGCGGCCCAGTCTGAAAGGAAACGGTGGTCGTTGAATTTTCCGGCAGCGCGTCTGCGATTTTGGCGAATGCGAACGCGGTCGAAAACGATGATATCGCTGGAGGGTTGTTGCATAAACTAAAGATACAGGGAGACGCGTGCCGGTCGCAAAGCTTATTCGTTCTCGTAGTTTTTTTCTTCGCGTTTCTTGTTTTTGTCCAGTTCCTTAAGAAGTTCGGCTTCGTACTCTGTCTTTGCGCCTTCGCGCAGGGCGCGTTCGACATCGATGTGCATGGAGCCGCTATGGCCGACAATCTCGCTGGCGTTTGAGGAAATGGGCTGCGCGCGCTGGGCGGCCAGGCTGTAGTTAAAGCCCCAGTTGGAGGATACGAGCTCTGTGTTGTTACAATAAGATACATAGGCCAGACCGACGACCTTGATAAAGCTGTCGTGGTTGTCCCAGTAGAGCATCTTCCAAAGATCGTAAAGCGGGGTGATGCTGGTGACGCCGTGGCCCCGGCCTTTTTTCATCCAGTTGTCGATGCCGTATGAGGCAACGGCAAACGGGAAAATACGCTGGGGCGTCAGGCCGGAGTGGCAGTAGAAGCTTTCGCCCAGTTTGGAAACTTTTTCCGGCTCAGTTTCAAACTGTTCGGCAACGTATTCTTTAGCCGCTTCCATGTCCTTAATGTGCTTGGGTAGGGTAAAGCTCGGGCAGGAGACTGTTAGCCCGTTGCCCTTGTAACGCTGCGGGATCGGCAGGTAGTCGGTGACGACCCCGGCCATTACCTCGCCGGAGATATTCTTGGTCAGCGGCAGGCAGACGGCCTTGTTTACAGTGTCATCATCCGGAATGACGAAATCCAGATCGCGGGAAGCAAGGCCCGTTACGCCGCCCTCGTCATAGCCCTCATCGACGAAGATCGAGTGGATGATCCGCGTGTCGCCTGCCGTGCCTTTGACTTCCTTGTAGCGATTGTCGTCCTCGGCCATTTTACTGAGGAGGTCTTTGACGGATGTGACTTCCTCGATTTCTTCTTCCGGCAGTTGCAACGGAGATTCGGCCCAGACTTCGGGTTTGATGCCGACGTGTTGGTAAAGCGCCAGAAGCTGTGTTTCCAGGCGCGCATTCGGAACCAGTCCGGCAGAGATCGCGTTCAGGATATTCTGTGCATCCAGTTCCCGGATGCGGCCGCGGGTTGAAAAACCGTCGGCATCTTCAGTGATGAATTTTGGCTCTGCCGGTTTGCTGTCGGAGTTTTCAATGCGCAAGTAGCGGGTTTCAATACGTTCGTCGATATAGTCAGGGGCGGGGTAGAATGCGGGGCCGTCTTCGAAGTTTGTTCCGATCGCCGGTTTCAGGCCCAGATAATTCATGGCGAATTTGATGGTTTCCTTGTATCCGCCTCTTTCGGCATTTTTTACCGTATCCGTTTCTACCGAGATGGATTCGATCATATGACCGGAATAGCGCTTCCCGTCGAGGTTTTCGCCGTGCCGGGGGACGGCGTTGACGATTCCGCGCGGGATGCCCTCATGGATAAAGACGTTCAGGCGGCCGTCATCGGTGATCCGGTAAGGGAGAACTTCTGTGATGTTATAGTCGCGCGTGACGATATCAACGATCCGTCCGTCGAATTCATTGCGCATGGCGATGATACGAATATCGCTGCTTTTTTCTTTCGACGGGCGGCGTTCCTGAAGCGCAAGGCTTTTGCCTTCGCCGTGCTTCTGTGCCAGACAGATGAAGCTCGTGGCCGGTGCGCCGAGCGGCGTGCCGTCTTCATCATAAAGGCGGAAATGGCCTTCAAAACGCTTGGAGACGATGTTGTCATCCCAGTGCGGTGTGGAGTAGGTAACCCTTGCGCCAAGCGCCCGCAGCTCTTTCCTGAATTCCCGTTTGGTGAAGAAGGTGTATTCGGTTGGCAGTTCGTTGTCCCAGTTCGCCCGGTTGTCCTTGCGCATGACAAACTCGTAAGCCCATTTATAAGGCAGGCGGAACAGGCGTGTCTTGGGGAATCGGGCCGGAAGCTCTTCCAGAAAGAACCCGCCCGATGTCGGGTCGTGACTGCTGGGGCGCGCATTTTCGGAGAACCAGACCAGCAGGTCTGCCTCGGACATTTCGGTGATATCCTGTCCGCGGCTCGGCAGGTCCGGCATTTCCATCAGGATATATTCTTCTGGCGGCGGGCGGGCATAATCCTGAATGAACATCATGCCGTTTGTCTTCAACATGTCGAAATGACGACGCAAAGTTTGCCTGACTGCGCGCTCACTGTATTTGGAGCCGGAATAAACATCGTGAAGAATATAGGAATTGACGACAGCGTCCAGCGAGTTGGGCTCGAAGATTTCCTTGGTGATGTCGCCGATGCGGTATTCGAGATTGGGAGCCTCGTACAATTTGCGGGCTTTGTTGATAAGGCGGCGGCTTTTATCGACGGCGATAACCTGAATCTGCGGATTGAACAGGGCCATCGCATAGGCCATCATTCCGTCCTCGCAGCCCATATCGACGACGGTGGCTCCGGGCTCCAGCAAGAGATGCGCTAGAGTAAACCAGGCTTTGCGGAGCGTTGTTCGCGGAAGTTCTTTCAGGCTTTCTTTTCGGTTTTTCATGACACGTTTGGGAGGCGCTTTTTTCGGGGTATCTTTTTTTTCAACACTACTATTGGCAGGCTTTTGCTCTGCACTCCCCAGGGCTCTCCGGTGCCCCTCCCTTAATGTTAATATATTGGAACTGGCCGTTTCCATTTCAAAACTTGCATACCGTCCATAGCGGTGTGCATAAGTCCTTACCTCTCATTACGAAAAGAGTACCCATATTAGTGAGAATTCTTTACAAAAAGCAAGGTTGTTCTTGCATCACAATGTGAATAAACAAGGTTTAACTTGATAAAAACAAAAGTAAAACAAGGGGTCGATGGCCTTCATTTTTTTGGCATGCGCGCTGTGGATATGATTTTGCCGCCGCGCTGTATCATTTCCGGTGAGGAAGTGGAAGTGCAGGGCATGATCTCGCCTGCGGCATGGGCGGGGCTCAATTTTATCAGCGATCCGGTTTGTGAGTGTTGCGGTTTTCCGTTTGAATTCGGGACGGAGGAGGCAGGGCGTCTGTGCGGTCCCTGCCTGCAGGATCGTCCGGTGTTTCGTTCGGCGCGGGCAGCTTTGAAATATGACGATGCCAGCCGGGATATGATCCTGAAGTTCAAGCATGCCGACCAGACACATGCTGTTCTGGCTTTCGTGCCATGGATGGGCCGGGCCGGGCAGGAAATATTGTCGCAGGCCGACGTTCTGGTGCCTGTTCCCCTTCATCGCTGGCGGTTTTTGAAGCGGCGCTATAATCAGGCTGCGCTGATCGCCTATGCGCTTTCGCGCCGGAGCGGCGTTCCCTGTCTTCCCGATGCGATTGAGCGCCGGCGGGCCACACCCAGTCAGGGGCATCTGCGGGCCGGGGAGCGCAAAAAGAATGTCCGCAATGCATTTGCCGTACCTGCTGACCGGCAGGATATGGTGCGGGGCCGTTCGGTTGTCCTGATTGATGATGTCTATACGACGGGTGCAACGGTAAATGAATGTGCGAAAAGCCTGCTGGCGGCAGGGGCCGCTTCCGTTGATATTCTGACGCTGGCGCGGGTGGTAAAGCCTGGAATGGCGGGCTGATTACTCTTTTAAATCATCCCACAAATCCTTCACCTTGGTGAAAAAGCCCGAGGACTCGGGGCTGTGTTTGGCACCTGAGGAGCCGCCCATGGTCTGGTCGAGCTGTTTCATCAGGTCCTGTTGTTTTTTCGTCAGGTTTACCGGGGTTTCAACCTGAACCTCTATATAAAGATCGCCTGTAGCTTCGGAGCGCAGGATCGTCATGCCCTTGCCCTTGATGCGGAATTGCTGGCCGCCTTGCGTGCCGGGCGGGATTTTGACTTTTGCCGTCTTGCCGTCAATGGTCGGCACGTCCAGCGAGCCGCCGAGCGCCGCCGTCGTCATTGGGATCGGCACGCGGCAGTAAAGGTTCGAGCCGTCGCGCTTGAAGAGCTTATGTGGTTTTACCGAAAGCAGGATATAGAGGTCGCCCGCAGGTCCGCCGCGCAGGCCCGCTTCGCCTTCACCGGACAGGCGGATACGCCGTCCGGTATCGACCCCGGCGGGGATTTTGACTTTGAGTGATTTTTCCTTTCGGACGCGGCCCTGCCCGCCGCATTTTTTACATGGGTCTTTGATGATGGTTCCCTGACCGTTGCATGTGGGGCAGGCGCGCTCAATGGTAAAGAATCCCTGTTGCATCCGCACCCGGCCAACGCCGTCGCAGGTTGGGCATTTCTCGGAGCCTGTGCCGGGTTCTGCGCCGGTGCCGTCGCATCTGTCACAGGTATCGTTCACGGGAACGGTTATTTTTGTTTCCTTGCCCTTATAGGCATCTTCCATCGAGATTTCATAGGTGTACTGCATGTCCGCGCCTCGCGCGGGTCCGGTGCCACGGCCCTGTCCGCCACGCTGACCGCCCATGAAATCTCCGAACATGTCCTCGAAAATATCGGAGAAGGCGCCGCCGAACCCCTGGAAGTCCTGCGGGTGGAAGCCGCCGGCGCCGCCACCGCCGCCCATGGAACCGTCAAAGGCTGCTGCACCAAAGCGGTCGTAGGCCGCGCGTTTTTGCTCGTCCTTCAGGACGTCGTAGGCTTCGTTGACCTCTTTGAGCTTGTCTTCGGCCTTGGGGTCGTCCTTGTTGCGGTCAGGGTGATATTGCATGGCCAGCTTGCGATAGGCCTTTTTGATCTCGTCCTTGTCTGCGTTTTTGCTGACGCCGAGGGTTTCGTAGAAGTCTTTTGCCATTACTCTATTTCCGTTCCTCTGCGACAGGCCAGAGAAGATATCTCAGATACCTGCCGACCCGTTCCCAGCCGGAAGGTCCATTATCGTTCACGGCCCGGCCTTTTACGTGTTTCCTGATGGCCTGGTTGTAGCGCAGGCGGTTGTTGCTGTCCTTCAGGGCTGCATAAGCTTCGTTGACGAGACGGAAGCGAAGCTCGGCCACCCGGCGGTTTTGCGGGTTGCGGTCCGGGTGAAACTGCATGGCAAGACGGCGGTAGGCGCGCTTGACCTCCTCGTCCGAGGCGGACGGGGGAATTTGCAGTATGTCGTAGTAAGACGTTTTTTTCTGGCTCATGCTTTTTTATGAAAGCGGGCGGGACCTGAAGAATGTATCAGGTCCCGCAAGTCATACGTTACTTCTTGTCCTCGTCATCATCTTCGACTTCAAGGTCGGTGAAGTCGGCCTCGACGACATCGTCATCGGCTTTCGGCGCTTCGGACGGTTCTTCCCCGGCATTGTCCGGCTCACCGGCAGATTCTTCCTGCGCTTTGCGGTAGGCAAGTTCGCCGAGCTTCATCGATGCCTGCATCAGGGCGTTGGTTTTTTCATCGATGGCGTCCTTATCCTCGCTGTCCATCACCGCTTTCAGTTCGGCAATGGCGTCTTCGACGTTTTTCTTTTCGTCTTCGGGCAGGTCGCCGCCAAGTTCGTCCAGTGATTTTTCGGTGTTGTGGAGGATGGATTCGGCCTGGTTGCGGGCTTCGATCACTTCACGCCGTTTTTTGTCTTCTTCCGCGTGGCTTTCGGCTTCCTTGACCATGGTTTCGATGTCGTCATCGGACAGGCCGCCGCTGGCCTGGATGCGGATCTGCTGCTCCTTGCCGGTGGCTTTATCCTTGGCCGACACCTGGACGATGCCGTTGGCGTCGATGTCAAAGGTGACCTCGATCTGCGGCACGCCGCGCGGAGCGGGCGGAAT
>CAZKGT010000115.1:0-1917 GCA_964552285.1 uncultured Pseudobdellovibrionaceae bacterium
GGCGCGATTTCCACGCTGATGGGTATCGGCGGGGCGACCTTAAGCGTTCCCTATATGAGCATTTGCGGCGTGCCGATAAGACAGGCGGTTGGCACGGCCTCGGCGCTGGGGCTGACGATTGCCGTGCCGGGGATGATCGGTTTTGTCCTGATCGGCCTGGGCGCGGAGGGGCGGCCGCCGCTCAGCCTCGGTTATGTCAGTCTTCCGGCCTGGCTGGTGATCGTTCCGGCAAGTGTGTTGATGGCGCCGGTGGGCGCGTATCTGGCCCATAAGCTCCCGGTCCGGCGGTTAAAGAAAGTTTTCGCCGTTTTTATGGTGGTTGTCGCGGCCCGGATGTTGTGGGGGGTTCTCTATGGCGCTTGATCGCACAGATTTACGCTTTGCCTCCCTCTGTCTTGCGATGATCTTTTATGCAATCTGGGGCTCGCCGACGCCGGATAATCCGGGCAGGCTGGAGTTTGTTATCGGCGCGCTGCTGGTGCTGGCCGTGGGCCCGTCGGAGGTGGTGCGGCTGATGTCCTTTCATTCCGGGCATGAATTGCTCTGGCAGCGGGCGGGGCAGGCGCTGCTGTTTTACAGCGTAAGCGTTCCTGTCCTGCTGGCGATTTTTTTTGGTAACGGGATCGGCAATATGCTGCGCGATATCTTCCCGTTCCTGTTTTTCATGATGCCGCTTTTCCTGGACCGCCTGGTTTGCCGCAGGCCGCACTATCTCAGAATACTTGCAGGCTGCGCGGTTTTTGTCGGCCTGATGTTCGCCTGGCGGAGCCTTGTGCCGGATCTGGGGCCGGAAGGGGTGCGCCTGTTCGGGCGGGCGGTGCCGCAGGATTTCCTGTATCTTACAAATGCGCCGACGGTTTTGTTCGCAGCGCTTTTGCTGCTCGGCCTGTCGTTTAACAGGCTGGCCGGGCCGCCGCGCTGCCTGATGTTTGCCGCCGCCGCCCTTCTTATCAGCATCCTGCCGCTGATGGCGATGGCCTCGGTGATCCAGCGGGCGAGCATAGCCTATGTCGTTCTGGCGTTGCTGTATCTGTCCGTGCATCTGTTCATTACGCGCCCCTACAGGCTTTTGCTGCCGGCGCTGGCCTTTTTGTGTTTTGCGCTGGCGCTTTCGCCGCTGATCGGGGAATGGCTGCAACTGGCCGGGGCCAAGACGGCGGCCGTGGGTCAGAACATGCGTCTTCAGGAAGCCGCCGCCGTCATCGATACGCTGGATGACGGCCTGTTCACGGCGCTGTTTGGCCGGGGCTGGGGCGCGACTTTTGCCTCGCCCGCCGTGGGCGGGGTGACCGTCAATTTCACCCATAGCCTGATTACCGCGGTCTGGCTGAAGACGGGCCTTGTCGGCCTCCTGCTCAGCGCAGTTTATCTCGCTGGCCTGGTCGTTGGGATTGTTCGGCTGATCGTCCTTCATCCGGTATGGGGGCTGGCTTTGGCGGGGCCGGTGGCGATCAATGTGTTCCTGTATGCCAGTTATAAATCGCTGGATTTCGGGCTTGTCCTGCTGCTGGCGGCGGCTGCCGCGCCGCAGGCCCTAAAAGCGTCCGCAACGTTGCATCCGGGGCGCGGCTATTGTATTGAAGGCAGGTTGTAGTCATTGGAAGAAATGACGATTCCCTCTGTCCCGTCATCCCGTTGGCGTTGAGCGAAGCGAAACTCGCACGAACGGGATCCACGATGTGAGCCGCTTGTGCGGCTCGCTTTACCGGACCCCGGATGTTTTAGCAGGCCTTGCGGCCTGCCTCCGGGGTGACGAAGGGGGTGTTGGAGAAGGTGAATGGCAGTTCCCGGCGCACGCAGGCCCTCCGTGCTGTTTTTAAACCGCGTTTACCCGCCTGTGCGCGGGGCGACGGGGCGGGTGTTGCGCGACCTGGCCAAAGCTTTCGCCAAGTCCGGCTGGAACGTGACGGTCCTGAC
>CAZKGT010000115.1:1927-7638 GCA_964552285.1 uncultured Pseudobdellovibrionaceae bacterium
ACGGGACCGGAAAGTGTGCGCCTGCGCGACGGTTCGGTCAAAATTATCCGCCTGCGCGCGCCGCTTAAGTCCAGAAGCATGCTGGCCTATGGCTGGATCTGGTGGCGGATGCTGCTGGCGGGACTGAATACTCCGCGCCACGACCTTGTCGTCAGCATGACCGACCCGCCGATGCTGATTACTGTCGGCCGTTATATCGCCGCTATCAAAAAATCCCGCCATATCCACTGGTGCCAGGACCTTTACCCGGACCTGCTGCCTGCGCTCGGCATGCCGGTTTCCGGCTTTTTCATGGGGCTGTTCCGGCGCATGGGCCGCAAGGCGATGAAGAAGTGCGACAAGATTATCGTGATCGGCCGCTGCATGGCGCGCCAGCTTACCCATACCGGCATCGACCCGCGCCGGATTAGCGTCATTCCCAACTGGCCGGATATCGAACTGGTGCGCGAACGAAAGTCCCAGCCGGGCCGCCCGCGTTCCAGAAAAGTCGACGGCGCGCGCCCCTTCCCCGAGCTGTTCAAGGATGCCGAACCGAAATTCCGCGTGCTCTATGCCGGAAATCTCGGCCGCGCCCATCCGATCCAGACGATTTTGGACGCCGCCGAGGCGCTCAACGCCGAACATCCGGAGATCGAGTTCGTCTTTGTCGGCGACGGCCCCGGCCAGGACCGCCTCGCGCAGGAGCGCGCCAGGCGCGGCCTCAACAATATCCGCCTGCTGCCCTTCCAGCCGTCTTCACGCCTGAAGGAGCTGATGGACAGCGGCGACATTCACCTTGTTTCCATGCGTCACGAAACCGCCGGGATGCTGGTGCCGAGCAAGATTTATTCGGCGCTCGCCGTTGGCCGCCCGTGCGTTTTTGTCGGCCCCGTGCATTCGGAAGTCTCCAAAATCATCACTGACTTCCACGCCGGCGCCGTCGTCCCGCAGGGCCAGCCGGATTTATTAGCCCAGACCATCAAACGCTACCGCCTCGACGGCAATTTCTGGTTCGAAGCTCAGGAAGGCGCGGCCAAAGCGGGCCAGATTTTCGTGCCGGAGGAATCGATCCGCGCGTGGATCGACCGGGCGAAAGATGTCGTGCATGCGCGGGGGCGGCGGGGGTAAGCTCTATAAGCCCTCGCCCCTTCGGGGAGAGGGATGCGCAAGGTTAGCGAACGATAGAGAGCTTACCTGAAGCTGGGTGAGGGGTGTTCTCCTACCGTTTTTTGGAGTGCCAATTTGTCACACCTCAAAGTTGTATTTTTTCTTGATTTGGTTTGGCGTGTACCTATACCTTCATGCTTTATCACTAAGCGAGGACTCTGAATATGCGTAAACTTTTGAATGTGTTGGTTATTTCTTCATTTGCCCTGAGCGGGTGTGCCTCATCGGCAGACAGCATCAGTGCCACCTATGTGTCTCCTGTTCAATACCAAAGCTACAACTGCAATCAGATAAGAATGGAAATGCAGAGAGTTAGCAGGAGGGTTAATGAAATTGCCGGTGTTCAGGACAGTATGCGGACCAAAGATTCCGTTGCTCTGGGCGTTGGGTTGGTGCTTTTCTGGCCTGCTCTGTTTTTCATGATTGGCAAGGACAAGGAAGAAGAGCTTGGCAGACTGAAAGGCGAATATGAGGCTCTTGAAACTGCGGCTATTCAAAAAGAGTGCGATGTTGCCGCAGAAATTGAAGAAGCACGCCGCATGGCAGAAGAGCGCAAAGAGGACAAGCAGCCAAAACAAGAAAAGAAGGGTATGAACGAGTAAGTATTTAACGGCTTGCTTCTTTTGTCTATGCCCCCTCACCCAGCTACAGCTAGGGCGCAAAGCGCCCAAGCTTTCGCAACCTTCTCCCCGGTGGGGCGAGGGGGAGATTGTTTGTGAATAAATTCCTATTTTATGTTATGATCCTCCGTGGATAAACCGGGCCGGGTGGGGCAGGGTGGTAAAAAAAGCCTTCGCCGCCGGGGCGGATTGTGTTTTGTTTTTATGGATGGGGGAGAGGCCCCCGCAGAAAACGGGCAAACGAACTGACGAACGTGGATTGTGGTTTTGAAAGAATGGGTTATGTGAGGCCGTAGAATGGATGTGGATTATTGCAAAGTGTTGCTCGGTTGGCTGCTGGTTATCATTTTTGGGATTTTAGGGGCATTATACGGGCTGTTTACGATTTTCATTTGGGTCGTTTCGTTGGCAGGTGGGCCGCCTGTGGGATGGGAAGCGCAGGTCATTCTTGGTGTAATGATCCTTCTTTTTGCAGCAGGTGTCATGTTGATTAGCGAGGGTCGTCGGGCTCGTTCTGCAGCACTGTCAGACAAGAATGTACCTGAAGAAGAGAGAGAACAGCAGACGGAAGGTGATAATGACTGAAACCCACCATCCTGTGCTGTCTGAGCCTGTGGCGAGTGAGCCGACGCTTCGCGACCTTCTCCTGCTGCTCTGGCGGGGGAAGTGGTTTGTGCTGGGCGGGGCGGTGATTGGTGTTTTGCTGGGGGTTGCGTTCCTCACGATCGCCACGCCGAAATACCGGGCGCAGATGCTGGTCGGGCCGGCCTCACAGAATACGAGTGCGGATCTGGCGACGCTGCTGCGTGAATACGACCTGCCGAACCTGCAATATGTGATCAAGCGTTCCGGGTCTTCGGAGTCGGCGGACTTTGTGCGTTTTGAGCAAATTCTCACCGGCCCGGCGGTGGCGGCGTTGCTGCTGGAGGGTGATGCGGGGCTGGCAGCGAAAATTGCGGGTGACAGGTTTTCCCGTTTTTCCAGTGACGAGCCGCCGGAAACGCCGGTGCAACTCGCCGAATATTTCACAAAGGCCGTGTCGGTGGAGCCGGTGGGTTCGACCAGCCTGCGCAAAATCGTCTACCGTCACCCGGACCGGGAATTTGCGGCGGCGCTTCTGGCGAGGATGCACCGGGCGGCGGATGAACTGATCCGCAAAGATGTCGGTGAAAATACGGACGCGCGGATCAGGTATTTAAATGGCGAGCTTTCAAAGACGCAGCACCCGGACCACCGCCGCGCAATCACCGCGATTATGATGGAGCAGGAGCAGGTCCGGATGCTGGTGAATATGGACCAGCCCTTTGCTGCCGCCGTTATCGAAGCGCCCGCCGCTAGTTCGAGGCCGCACTGGCCGAAGAAATCACTGGTTTTGCCGGTTGCGGTGATGGTCGGGGCGTTTTTCGGTTTTCTGCTGTTCAGTTTCCGGCATGAGCCATGAGAAAAATTCCCGTCACCGTCATTATTGTTACCAGAAACGAGGAAGAGAGCATTGCCCGCTGTATCGGTGCATTGGGCGATTTTCATGAAATCATCGTGGTCGATTCATACAGCACGGACCGTACCGGGGCGATTGCGAACGGGCTCGGGGCGAAGATTGTAAATTTTCGCTGGAACGGGCGGTATCCGAAAAAGCGGCAATGGTGCCTTGATACGCTGGCGCTGAAAAACGACTGGGTGTTTTTCGTCGATGCCGACGAATGGGTGACGGAGGGGCTGGTGGCGGAGATCAGGGCCCTGTTTGTGCCGGCTCCCACCCCAACCCTCCCCCGCAAGCAGGGGAGGGAGGTAAATTGGAATAGCCCTCCCCCGCCTGCGGGGGAGGGTTGGGTGGGGGCATCCTGCGCGGGCTATTTCATTTCAGGGCGTTATGTGTGGGGCGGCCGGGTGCTGGAATACGGTCTGCGCAACAACAAGATCGCCCTTTTGAACCGGCGCAAGATGTGCTTTCCGGTGGTAGACGATCTCGATATTCCGGGAATGGGGGAGATCGAGGGGCATTACCAGCCGGTGTTAAAGGAAGGCTGCGAGGGTGAGAAAATCGGACGCCTGCGCGCACCGCTGCTGCATTTTGCGCAAGGCCGGTGGAAGGAGCGTCACAGGCGTTATGCGCGCTGGGAGGCCGGGATGAACAGGAAGAAGGCCTGGCCTGAGGATC
This sequence comes from uncultured Pseudobdellovibrionaceae bacterium, assembly GCA_964552285.1. GTDB lineage: Bacteria > Pseudomonadota > Alphaproteobacteria > Micavibrionales > Micavibrionaceae > CAZKGT01. Next base: position 5,852 of record CAZKGT010000115.1, read on the forward strand.
CGGTGCGCTGGCGGCAGTGCGCCAAGCGGGTGTTCCGGGCGCTGCCGTTTCGCGGCCTGCTGGCGTTTTTTCACTGCTATGTGTGGAAGATCGGTTTTCTGGACGGCCTTGCGGGCCTTAGTTTTGCGGCGAGCCGGTTTTCCTATTACTGGATGATTTTAATCGCCAGTATAAGGCCGGACAAAGCGAGCGAAAGCCTGACGCCGCCTGTTGAAGGAGGGTAATCGCACAGTTTTGAACGGGATGGCAGAGTTTCATTTTTTCGCGAATTTGATACTGCTCTTCCCGGCCCTGGCGGACGCGCTGCTGGGAAATACCGCCCGGCTCGAAAATGCAGACCGGGAAGGGCAGGTAAAGCGCCTTGTCCGTCTTTTGCAAAAACCTTGCGGTGAAATCGTAATCGGCGGCGATTTTATAGGTCAGGTCATAGCGCAGATCGCCGAGCGTTTCCCTCCGGTAAAACATCGCCTGATGGTGGGTGAACAGGCCGCGGGCGATGGTGCGGTGAGAGCGTGCGGGTTTACGGTTTTCGCCTTCCAGCGCATCGCCGTAGATGAAATCCGGCCCTGCCGCGTCCTTCACCTTCGCCAGAGCGTCCGGCGCGGCCAGCGTGTCACCGGCATTCAGGAACAGCAGGTAATCGCCGTTGGCACGTTCAATCCCCTTGTTCATGGCATCATAAATGCCTTCGTCTTTTTCGGAGAGCCAAAAAAGCCCTCTCCCCTGCGGGGAGAGGGTTGGGTGAGGGGGGTGAGAAGCCCGGAGGTCTATATTGCTATGTCTTTCAGGCTTTTCTTCCCCCTCACCCCGGCCCTCTCCCCACCGGGGAGAGGGAGATATTTCATGCAAAAACCCGGCGCTGCCGTCGTCCGAGCCGCCGTCAATGACAATCCATTCGTAATCGTCACAGCTTTGCATGTGCAGGCTCGAATAAGTCTGCTTCAGCCCGTGCAGGTTGTTGAAGGTGACGGTGATGATGGAGAACAGCATAGGGCAATCACTAGCATGGAAAAGGCTGGACGGCAATCGTTAACATAATTCTAATCCGGGCATTGTAGAATTGTACCCTTGGGAAAGGGGGTGGTCGCAATCGCCAAGGCGCGGACGGACTGGCAAAGGCTCAGAACCAGGTTGTTTATCGGGACGGCTCTCCTGTTTGCCGCCGAGAATACGGTAACGCTGAACACGGATTTCAGCGATGTTGCCAGATGTCTCGGGGGCGACGGCGATATGGGTGTTGTCGATCTATGCGGCAATCCGGCGGGAGATCCTCTGGATGCAATCGTTCAGAACGCAGATGGTTTTGGCGCTCCCCTTCATGGCAACGCTACTCCGCAGGGCGGCGATGCCGGAAAATCGCGTTTCATGCGCATGCTCACCAGAATGGAATTGAACGCCGGCAAGGGAGCTTCGCGGGCTTAATCATCCTGAATATCGTCGATCCAGATGCCGGTCAGGGCCAGGTTGGCGATGATCTGGCTGATGCGTTCGGCGCTCTCAATAAAGTCGAAGGGTTTAGGATCGCGCGGGACGATGATGGTGGAGCCGGGCGGGATCATGACGGCGCGGTGGTTCCAGACATCCACGCTTAAGGGCTGGGCGCTGCCGTCGGGGTAGACGACGAAGCTGCGGCCCTTGTCGGCGTGCCAGCTAAAGCCGCCGGCTTCCATGATGTAATCGCGGGCGTCCTTTTCACTGCGGAACTGGAGCGAGGCGGGGGAGAGGACTTCTCCGGCGACGCGCACTGTGAGAGGGCGCCGCGGGATATAGATCCGGTCGCCGGGTTC
>CAZKGT010000116.1:0-7616 GCA_964552285.1 uncultured Pseudobdellovibrionaceae bacterium
CTCGAACGAAGCAGGTGTGCGCCCGCCGGTGATATCGTTGGCCAGTTCGTCCAGCGTATAGCCAACTGCCAGCTTGGCCGCGATCTTGGCAATTGGGAAACCTGTCGCCTTGGAGGCAAGGGCGGAGGAGCGCGAAACCCGCGGGTTCATTTCGATCACCACCATGCGCCCGTCCTCGGGGTTGATGGCAAATTGTACATTGGATCCGCCCGTCTCCACCCCGATCCCGCGCAGCACCGCAATCGAGGCGTTGCGCATGATCTGGTATTCCTTGTCCGTCAGCGTCAGGGCAGGGGCGACGGTGATGGAATCTCCGGTATGTACGCCCATCGGGTCTATGTTTTCGATGGAGCAGATAATGATGCAGTTATCGTTTTTGTCCCGCACCACTTCCATCTCGTACTCTTTCCAGCCGAGAACGGATTCCTCTACCAGCACTTCTGTAGCAGGAGATGCATCCAGCCCCTCGCGGACGATGTATTCGTACTCTTCCTTGTTGTAGGCAATGCCGCCGCCGGTGCCGCCAAGCGTGAAGGATGGGCGGATGATGGCAGGCAGGCCGATTTCTTTCAGGGCTTCCTGCGCGTCCGCATCATTATGAACGATTCGGCTGCGCGGGCTTTCAAGGCCAAGTTCATCCATGCAGTCACGGAATTTCTGGCGGTCTTCGGCCTTGTCGATGACATCGGCGCGCGCCCCGATCAGTTCAACGCCGAGCTTTTCCAACGTGCCGTCTTCCGCCAAAGCCAGCGCTGTATTAAGCGCCGTCTGCCCGCCCATCGTGGGGAGCAACGCATCCGGCTTTTCCTTTTCCAGCACCTTGGCAACGAGGGCAGGGGTGATCGGCTCGATATAGGTCGCATCCGCCATCCCCGGATCTGTCATGATGGTGGCGGGGTTCGAGTTCACCAGCACCACCCGGTACCCTTCCTCCTTCAGCGCCTTGCAGGCCTGCGTCCCGGAATAATCAAACTCGCACGCCTGCCCGATAACGATGGGCCCCGCGCCGATAATGCAGATGGATTTTATGTCGGTTCTTTTAGGCATGGTGTCTGCTGTCTTCCGTGTCTGTGTTGATGACCTCAAAGGCCTGCGTTTCGTCGTTATATTCAAGCAAGTTCCCGGCTTTCATGTCGAAGAGCCACGGTTTGATCTTTACGTTTCCCTCGGCCAGGGCTTTTGCTACGGACGGGTAGGACTTCAAATTGTCCACGCTTTCAAGGATCACTTCCTGTTCCGTGCGCGCCAGAATTTCATCATGTCCTTCGCAGCAGCCCTGCGCTTTTGCCAGCGCATGTCTTGCAACGTTGATAAAGCTGGAAATTTCTTCGTCGTCCAGGCTTTCGGCCAGCGCCTCGATGGCGCCGCATTGTGTGTGGCCTAGAACGATGACGGTTTCAACCTTTTTGTATTCCAGCGCGAATTGCAGCGCCGCGGCCAGCGCCGTTCCTTTTTGATAGGGCCGGACGATCGCACCCATGGCTTTGTGCGCGAAAAACGTTCCGGGGAGAGCATGGAAAATCGTGGCCGGGTTGGAGCGGGAATCGATACAGGAAATGATGAAATATTTCGGGCTCTGCCCTTCCTCCACCAGTTTCGGCATCAACGCTTCATTGTCGCTGTACTGGCAGCGCCTGAAATCCTCGAACCCCCTGATCAGATCTTCAGCCATTCCACTACGCTGCCTCCGTCTTTGTTTTTGGCGCATTGTTTATGTCAGTTCGTTTGGGCATTGTCTTCCTTTTTATTCACCACAGAGCACACAGAGATCACAGAGATGTAATGCTGTCTTTTAAAGCGTGACTCTATCCATACGTCCGCTGAAATAAACGGGAACCTGAAATTGTATTCTACTGGAGTTTTCTGTCGCTTTGCTAATTGAGCCTTCAACACCCCCGCTCAATCCAATAACTTCTATTTTTCCACGACCATCGCCGCTTACAGAATTTGTGACATTAACAAGTACTTCAAAGCTTACAAGTTGCCCTTTGTCGACCACTTTACCTTTAACTGCACCAGGGGCAATTGCTGCTATTTCGAGAGACTCTATTTTTGCTTCATGAACGGCTTCACAAACGTCAGTTAATACAGTCTTTACGAATTGTTTGAGTTCCATAGTTGTAGTTCCGTCTTCCTCTGTGTTCTCTGTGCCCTCTGTGGTGAAATAAAATTCACAACCGCATCCTCTTAATACCGTTCTTCAGGAGTCGCTCGTTAAAGTTCAGCAATAATCCAACCGGGTAGTGGCCCAGCTTCATGTAGGTCAGAAGCTGTGCCTCATCTATTGGCTGAAGGATTCTGACGCTTTTTGTTTCAAGGATAATGTTGTTCGCTATCACAAAGTCAGCACGGTAAGCCTCGTCAATTTTAAAGCCGTCAATTATGACATGGATGGGTTTTTCTTTTTCGAAGGGGATTCCGCGCTTCGTGAAAATAAAAGCAAGCGCTTTTTGGTATGCGCTTTCAAGCAGTCCCGGACCTAGTTGTTTATGAATATAAAGAGCACTGTCTATGACTTGTCCGGAGAGATTGTTTATCGCTCGTTCGTCCAGAGACTCTGTGATCTCTGTGTGCTCTGTGGTGATATAATCTGTTTCAGCCATAAAAAAATCCGGTTCGTGGAAGACGGCACCGGAAACCATTTTCTAAACGGTTGCGCGCACGAAAACAAATGAAAAATAGCTTCTATCAAAGATTATCAGCGATAAAATATGCGAGATCCTGATGCGGAGGGTGCTCGCGCACCTGATCGTGGCTGCAACCGTGCGGCTGGAAGGCGTAGAGAACTTTGAAGTCCATGTCCTGCGGATCATAGGCGTAGAGCGCGCCTTCATGCGCGGAGAAGAACCATCCGTCAAGGCTGAGGCGTCCTTCTTTGACCGCCTGATACACGACGGGATAGGTCATGAGATTGCGCAGGGACTGGATCGTGGCCTGCCGTTCGGTTTCGCGGATCAGCGCCTCCTGACACTTGTTGCCGACGATCTGGCGCGCGCGTTTCATGGCTGTCCGCGCCACTTCGACCCATGCAGACAGGGCTGCATGGTCTGTGCCATTGACCAGCATGTCAATGCCCGTGCAATGTGAATGTCCAATCAGAACAACATGCTCTATCCGTTTTATATCAATAGCAAATTCAAGCTTTGTAAGTAGCGAATAGGGGCCGAAACTTCGGTCCGTATCATAGGGCGGCACCAGCGCTGCAAGCTCGCTGTGATAAATGATCTGTCCCAGTTCTGCCTCGAAGACGATGTCCGGTGCGCTCTGGGGATCAATACAGCCGATGACGAACGCATCGGCATAAACCCCTTTCAGGCGGGGCATTCCCATTCTTCCTCTTTCGATAGTTCCTCTACGCAGGCGTTTCCATACGCCTGTCGACGGACGTTGCCTGGCCGGCATATCCGATCCTCCCTGTTCCTCGGTGGCTATTTATTTTTTTGATTGAGGTAATCCTACCCGGATTCCACCATAAAAGTCAATCTTTGGTTGATGTTTTGAGCAAAAATATCTAACTAACATGTTGTTATATATGATTAGTTAGATATTTCTAAAGTATAGGTATGGTTTTTGGGAAGAAAGGGTTGCGTATATTACGTAAATAATATATATTCCGCTATCAATCGAATTCAGGGGTGTGATGATGAAATTAAGACAAACTTTGGCGCAGGCTGCCACCGTTCCGGTTTTGTTAATTCCTTTTACGATGACGGATGTTTCCGCCGCCAATGCAATGCCGGTTTATCCCGGCAAGGACAATACAGGCGCATTTGAGGTGCCGACTGGCGATCTCGGGATGGTCAAGAATGTGCTGTGTTTTCAGGGCGGTGAAGTTGGCGATGGCTATCGTTTTAATCTGGTTATGCCCGGGGAAACCTGTGATTCGGAAGATATTGATAAAGGGGCCGTTTTTGCATCTGTGACGGCGGGTGAGAGGTCGGCGCTGATGCAAATCGCAGAAGAGCTGACGGGCGAGCGCCGCACGCACCTCCGCGACGGCGACGTTACAATCGGCGAAGCCGGGAAGCAGGGCAATGTCACGAGGGCGGAACTGCACATCGATGGCGGCGTTTTTGCCGGAAAACTGGAGCAGGGCGGTAACTTCTGCATGCAGGTGACGGAGCATGGCGCAGGCCAAATGACCGTAACCGTCGAGAAGGCTGATTCTTATGTGGGACGGGATATGTTTCCCGCATACGGCCGGTGCGTTCCCCTGATCGTAGATTCCCAGGTTTCAGCTTTGCCAAACCTGGAGGGGTTCTTTGAGCAGCCGACTCCGGATGTTCATAAAATTATGCCGCCGGACGCTATTTATCCATGGTCATGGAAGCACGGTGGCTTTGGGGGTGGTATCCTTGATGGCGGACCTCCTTTTTATGACGGTCGTGGAGGCAGAGGTTTCATTCCTGGTGACGGCGGAGAGCAGGTAAGCGCGGTGCCTACGCCGGGGACGTTAGGGCTTTTTGCCAGCAGTCTTGTTGCGTTGGCAGCAGCGGCCAGAAGGCGGCCTGGTGCTCCGGCGCTTGAGAGGACTTAAGCCACATCACGCTGTGCCAGTGTCTTCCGCATATTCTCAACAAACCGTTTGAACAGGTAATGGCTGTCCTGCGGGCCCGGTGATGCCTCGGGGTGATATTGTACGGAAAACACAGGCTTGCCTTTCACTTTTAAACCTTCGTTTGAGCCGTCGAACAGGCTGACATGGCTGGGCTCGACATCATTCGGCAGGCTGTCCGGGATGACGCAGAATCCGTGATTTTGTGAGGTGATTTCTACGGCGCCGGTCTCAAGGTCTTTAACCGGGTGGTTGGCGCCGCGGTGGCCGAGATGCATTTTCTGCGTCTTCGCGCCAAGTGCCAGCGCCAGCATCTGGTGGCCGAGACAGATACCAAAGACTGGCAGACCCGTTTCCAGAAGGTCCTTGATCATCGGCACGGCATACGCGCCTGTAGCGGCCGGATCGCCCGGGCCGTTGGACAGGAACACGCCGTCCGGACTGTGCGAGAGGATATCCCCGGCGGTGGCCGTGGCAGGCACGACCGTCACCCTGCAGCCTTCATGGGCAAGGCAGCGCAGGATATTGCGCTTGGCGCCGAAATCGACGGCAACGACATGGAATTCCGGCTTTGCCAGCGTTCCGTATCCTTCTTCCCGGCTCCAGCAGGTCTCCTCCCACTGGTATGTCTGTGTGCAGGAGACGTCTTTGGCCAGGTCCATCCCTTCAAGGCCGGGCCATTCTGCGGCGTCCCTGTGCAGGGCCTCCAGATCGAAATTTCCGTCCGGCGCATGGACGATAATCCCGTTCGGCGCGCCTTCATCACGGATCAGCCTGGTCAGCGCCCGCGTATCAACACCGCAGATCCCGGGCAGGTCGTGGCTCTTCAGCCAGTCGTCGAAAGGCTTCAGCGCGCGCCAGTTCGACGGGCCGGTAATATCCTGTCTTACGATCAACCCGCGCGCGGCCGGATTGATTGTCTCGATGTCCTCATCGTTCGTACCGGTATTGCCGATATGCGGAAAGGTAAAGGTGATGATCTGGCCGGCATAGCTCGGGTCGGTCAGGATTTCCTGATAGCCGGTCATCGATGTGTTGAAACAGATCTCGCCGACGGCGCTGGTCTGCGCCCCGATTCCCCGGCCCCAGAACACGCGTCCGTCCGCCAGAACGATGACGGCGGTTGCATTCTTCGGTCGTTTTACATTAGAAAAGTCGGCCATAAAGGAGTATCTTTCCAGCAAGAGTGCGCTGGAGACTGTTAATTAAAGCGTTTGCACTCAAAATGAAAGGAAAAAACGTGGACAAGCGTTCAGAATTTAATGCGGCCCTTAAGGAGGCCGTCAAAAGCAAGGATACGGTGGCTATGTCCACCATCCGCCTGATCCTCGCAGCCCTGAAGGACCGGGACATTGCCGCCCGCGGGCAGGGGCAGGCCGACGGGATTGAGGAAAAGGACATCCTGTCCATGCTGCAATCCATGATCAAGCAGCGTCAGGAATCAGCTGCTACCTACGAAAAGGCGGGGAGGGCCGAACTGGCCGAGCGTGAACAGGCTGAAGTCGGGATCATCGAAAACTTCCTGCCCCGGCAACTGGGGGATGAAGAAATGAAGGCTGCCGTCGATAAAATCATCACCGATCAGGGCGTCAGCGATATCCGTGACATGGGCAAGGTCATGGCCGAGCTTAAAGCCAAATACGCCGGTCAGCTCGACATGGGCAAGGCCAGCGGGGTGGTTAAAGAGAATCTGGCGGGGTAGTTTTATCAATAGACATAATGTAAAAATCATGTAAGATCACGGCGTTTGTAGCGTTGTGATCTTTTTGGTTTTTATGCAAAAAAATAGACGGCTCTTGAAAAGACTGATTCCACCGGCTTTGTTTTTTTGCGCGACAAGCCCTATTCCCTTTATTGCTACTGAAGTAGCTGAGAAAGATGTTTGCTTGGCCGCGGTGCGCGGTCTGAGTAGTGCATTTAAGGAAATCACTGCGTCCACTCATGCGCAGAAGCCTCAGGATACCGCGCCAGCAATCAGTGGTGGGAAGGAAAATCTGAATAGCGATCAGGAACAGGTTAAACCAAAGGAAAACTGGATTGTTCGCCTGGCTGTAACGGATTTTTTGATGATTGGAGCGTCGCACCTGTCTTTAGAGTTTCTGCCGGTTGGCGGGGTAGGGCGCCTCTGGCAGGACGGTCATGGGTATCAGGTTCATGGAACCATTGTTCGAAAGGACACTGGAAAGGGTTCGGGTATTACGCCGTGCAGTGTAAGTAAGATATATGCGCAAGCCTCAGGGAACCACCGGCTTGTCGGTATTATCACACAAAAGGACAAGAACGTTCCTCTTATCGGGGCATACCCGTCTGACTACATGACCTTGGTTACAGGTAGCCGGGTTGAGGTCAAAGACGTACTTGAACGGGTAAGGCAAGCCGTCAGGCGTTTTAATGAGAGGCAGGAAACCTACGGTTTCTGGCAGGCTCCTAACAGCAATTCATTTATTCAGTATGTTGTAGAAGAGGCAGGTATTGATTTTCCTTCTGGCGATCTGGCGTCATCGCCTGTCGATTACCTGCTGACAAATGCAAGACACTGGGTTCCGGGGGTTTCATACTCGCATCCTGCTCACGCTTTTTAAGGCTGATTTTAAGGCTGAAATTTTGGATATGGGCAAGGCCAGCGGGGTAGTTAAGGAACGGCTGGCGGGATAATCAGAAGTTCTGCCCCGGCTCCGGGTCTCTGATGTTTTCAGTATACCCGTACAGATTATCCTGTCTTGCAGGTCTTCCAACGAACATCTCGTCGTCGCCATCGTCGAGACCCATTGCTTCAATTTCAGCAAGAAAGGATACCAGCCTTACGGGTTTGTCGTTTCCCCTGACCTTTACGTCGCCGTCTTTCCACGGAAAGAGTTTGCCGTTTGCCGATGAGATGAAGGCGGCTTTGATGCCTTGGCTCTGGAGGCCGATAATGGCCTGAAATCCGTCTGATCCGGGTTGGAACCAGTCTGAGAGTTTATCCAGTGAATGTATCGATTCGGCAAGGTAGATAATGCCGCTATCATTAGACCTGTTGCAAAAGTAGCCTGATTTTGAGCAGACGCAGGGGTGCCGTTAG
>CAZKGT010000117.1:0-7605 GCA_964552285.1 uncultured Pseudobdellovibrionaceae bacterium
CGCCGCTTTTCTTGAAATGCCATTCGGTTAATTTGCGGATCCGCTCCTTGGCTTCGCCCAACAAAAACACGTAGCGGGTAAAAAGCTGGAAGAAGGTTTCTGCAAATTCTGAAACATCCATGACGTTGCGGATATTCTCCGGCGTGGGATCAGCGGCAGTATTCTTCTCTTCATCCAGAACACCTTCCCAGCCAACAATATGTGTAACAGCCAGATCCTTGATCAGATGATCGAGAAACAAGGCGTTGCGCTCCTGAGGGTTTTTAAGATCAACCGGATGCTCAACCGTAAAGCCGGATTCCTCGACATCGCGCAGGCCTTTCTCCAGATCAGCCACTTTCTTTTGTGCAGTCATAGTGGCTACGGAGTAGCTTAAGGTCGTGAGCGGTTTGACCGTAACCGTAAAGCCCGGCGCAATACCGATCTTATAAGGCTGGCTGGGCTGCTTCAGAGTGATCATAGATATTCACTCCCATCCAAATCATTCAGGAGCTTGACAGTCAGCATCTTGCCTTCGGCTGTATTAAAGGCACCCTGGAAATCAAAGCTCGCCTGCACACCGCCGGGGCCGTCAACCGACAGCTTGGGCTTTGGCAGATAAACCTCATGCGCTAATAGCTGCAGCCGCAGCGCAGAGGTAAGCGTATAGGAAAACTCCAGATCCACTGGCGTTCCCGCCGAGGCCAGATCAATCAGCGTGGTATCGGCGAAGCGGACTTCAATCGTGCCCGTTAATGCCGCAATGGTCGGATCAGCGCCATCGATCAATCCATCATCGCGGATGGTCTCAATGCGCTCCAGATTGTTGTTGTAGCTGATCGATCCTGCCGTCAGGTTTCCAATCGGAACGCCGCCGGATTTTATCGCGCCCTGAAACTGGCTGATCCGCTGGAATGTCAGCGTTTGCGGTGTACCGCCTTGGGTCGCGCCATAACGCTTTTCAGCCTGAGCAATGGCGTTGATGGTTGCCGCCGCCGCGCCGGAGCGCTGAAAATCAAAAGCGATGGAATTCATCACCACGCCTGTATGCATGAAAAAGGCTGGTACTTTGGGCATACCAACCTGAATGGAATAGCTGGGCAACGTATCATTGCCGGAGACAAATTCATGCTCTGTCCCACCACCCTCCAGCGTATTATCGCTGAGCGTGGCCACATTGCAGTCTTTGGCCAGCGTGAAGGCGTTCCCTGCTGATCCAGCTGTATCATGCGTCACCAGCAGGCGGGATGTGCCAGTGGGACGGCTGTAAGTCGCCCCAGTGACATTACCATCAGATGAGGCATTCAGCTGAGAGACAGCATTATCCACGGTTTGAATGGCGGTGCCGCCAATCTCAATCTCATCACCAGCAGGCGTATCACTGACAAATGTGAATTCAGTACCGTTAATGGTGATGGTATCGTTCTCAGAAGGCAGACCGGAAAAATCAATAAAGCCCGTCGCGGCAACATCGCCGGAAGCCGGATCACCAAACAAGCCGGTCAGCCAAAATCCCAGATAACGCGGATCGACCGGGACAACAATATCGCCATCATCGTTGATTACATCTCGAAGGGGCTGCAGCGGGTCCCGGCCATAGCCAAGGACTGCATCCTCAATCAAGCCTTGCTCACTGCCCAGATCCGAGCTGGTAAAAGGGATCTGGTAATAGTTTCCGGTTGCCTGCTGACCATAGGCGCTTTCACGCTTGAGGAGCAGCGAGGCGTTCGAGCCATATGCACGCGCCATAGGGTTTTTCTCCTTATTTAGGGTGGTTGAAACAAAAAAACCCGCCAGTGCGGCGGGCTTTCACGAGGGTTAAATGCTTAAGAAAGCGCTGTCAGGGTTTCGTAATCTAAAATTAAAGTCAGCACGCCGGATTTAATAGCGTGAGATCCTGGCACAATTTCGACGGTCACATCTGGACGTGCGTAACTCATACCAAAAATCAAGCCGCCGAGATCAGGGCCTGCTTCCAGCGCGCCTCCAATCTGGGTGATGATCGTGTCGAACAAACCATCACGGCTATTCTGCGCACCGTCCGCCACATAAATTTCAATCTCAATTTCATGCTCGTAATACGCATTGCCAAAACCGCCCAGCGCTTCATCCGGCAGGCCGGGATTTCCATCACGCAAAATCACCAACCCATCGGCTGGTATTTTTTCAGGCACAGAAGCGTTACGCTCAAACTTCGCGTTTACGGCACCCTCAACGAGCGCCGCTAATGCCTGCAGAATTGTTTCTGTTTTACTGGTCATTTACAGACTGCTTTCTTTATGGGAATCGGTTACCATGAAACTAGTCATTTCTGACGCTCTCATAATAATCCTTGCAAAATATACCAATTTTGATATAATGAATAAATGGACAGTAGAAGTTTTAAACGAGACCGTTGAGGCAGAGCTTGAAGCATTGCCTCCCAGCCTTCGTGCAAAACTCACCCATATTGTTAAATTGATTACAATATTTGGGCTTGAAAATGTTCACGAGCCTTACATTAAGCATATCGAGGGTAAAATCTGGGAAATGCGGATGAAAGGTAAAGATAACATAGGCCGGGCACTGTATGTGACGGCAAAAGGCCGGCGGGTTGTTATCCTGCATGCCTTTATAAAAAAGACACAGAAAACGCCGAACAAGGCTAAAAACTTAGCACTGCAGCGTCTCAAGGAGTTAAAGGAATGACCATACCTTTTGATAAAATCGCTAAAAAATGGAGCAAGGATCCTGAGTTTCAGAAGGCCTATGATGAGCTTGCGCCTGAATTTACACTCGCACGCTCGCTGATTGAAGCGCGCGTTCGTGCCGGACTGACTCAAGAAGAACTTGCCGATAGAATGGGGACATCCCAACCTTCTATCGCACGCCTTGAAAGCGGTCATAAGCCAAGCCTTAAAACTTTGGAACGTGTGGCTGAGATGACCGGATCCAAACTTATGATCCAGTTGGTTCCCCAGGATACCCAGCGCGCTTAATATCATTTTTGTTTTCATCGGTATTGTTTCACCATCAAATCAATATGCTTGATGCCCCATTGATCAGCGATCTTCTGAACATCGAGTTTTTTTGGCATTTTTGCCGTAGGAATAAGAATAAACATCACAACCGTAGTCAGACCGCGTCCGGTTTTTAATGAACGCTGGCTGGCTTTACGAAACCCGCGAAAATCTCCTGTCTTGCGGCTATAGGAAGCGCGGCGATCATCGGCCACCAAAAAGGCAGTGCCGCTGTTGCTACGGACAAATCGTAAATCGCCTTTATGCTCCACATACAAATCCGGCGTTGGTTTGCGCCGATTGATCCGCTTTGGCGCATTTTGTGTTGGAATGGCGAGATACCGACCGTTGCGAGAGCGAATGACAGCGCCTTGATCAAAAGACTCAATGATCTGTGGTGCGCGTGAATAAACAAAGCCTTTAACATCAACACCGTTATCATCATAGATTTTGGAACGCCAGGTGCGCGATAGACGCACACCAAAACCGGATCCAACCACATCATTCCGCAAATCTGCTTTCAGGCCGTTAGTAGCTTCCTTCGTCGCTTTCGTGGCCATGCGGCTTATAAACTCCGTTTCTTTACGAAGATTGCGGCGAAGATCACCTATGGTTTGCGCATCCAGTCTCATATTTTCCTTGTATCCAAAATCCAGACAAGCGAGCTGACATCTTCAATGCGCGGCTCGGCCTGAATGAGATAGATCTGATCACCAATTTCAAGCCGATCATCTTCAGCAGGCGTAATGCTTTCCGAACGCCGCATTTCAAAGAACAGGGAGTCGATAGCAATTTGTGTTTGCCCAAGGTCGAGGAGGCTATCTCCCCGCCTTGGCAAAACACGGACGGCTACCGGATCCCCGGTTTGTGGAACATAGGATGCATCAATGCCAAACTCCGCAAAGACCGTATCTATGGCCTGCGCAAAGCCGGTCATGTTTCAGACTCACTGGACAGCTCCTCCAAATAGGCCAAAGCCTCATCCTTGGGGAGCGGTTCCTCCGTGACGGCATTGCCATCCGGATCAATCACATCATACTTGCCAAAATGGCGGTGCTTGATGGTGTATTGTCCTTCATCTGTAGGCGTTGGATCAGGAGCTTTGGCTTTTTTGGCGCTAACTTCCTCCAGCGTATCCCACCATGATTTGGGAATATCACCTTCAGTGATGCCGATGATTTCGCCCTGTTTAAACTCCACCGTATCCAGAACGGCATACAGATTGCCTTTCTTGTGATGGAGAATATGGGCGCGGGCATTGGCCTGAGATTTTTCCAGCTCCAATACAAAACCGGGACCAAAGCGGACTTTGACCCCGGTGACTTTATAGCGTGTTGTCATGAGATCCTCCTTATACCAGCTGTGCCAGACAGGCTTGCTGCCAGAAGCCATAACCAACGTTGCGCCATGTATCGACACCGTAGCGGTGCTTGTCTTCCTCAAACTCCAGCTCGGAGCCTTCGGCGATGGCTTTCAGCATCACGGCTTCTTCCTCCTGACGGATCAGCGGCTTTACGGATCCATCAGTGCGGAAAACGGCAAACTTGTCTGTCCATGGCAGGCGCGGGTTTTGTGCAACCGAAAGTGTGACCTCATCCATGACCTGAACAATGTTGGTCTGGCCATGTGTGATGACCGGAGCCGCCGTTGCCGCCTTGGCCACATGCCACATTTTTGTTGGCACCATGACAAGGAAGGAGCGGGCGTTTTCGTTCATCGGCTCACCCTGATCATCCTTCAGCGAATAAAGCTGCTGGATCACCTGTAGGATCGAAAGCTGCAGCTCTTCCACGGATGGAATGGTGGTGGAGCCGTGGACTTCTGTGGGAAGGCCGGAAATATCGATGGAGAGCTTATTGCTCTGCGCGCCGCTATCGCCTTCGGTGTGATCAGTATCGAAGAAATACTGGCCATCGTAACAGATCTGGCTTTCTGCATTGATGATCAACTCGGACAGCAACTTCGCCCAGTGGGCATTGGTGCGGTCGGCCAGTTCATCAACACGGACCATGACTTGCCCCGTTTTATCGCGGCGCAATTCGCGGACAAGCACTTCCAGCGTGGCTTCAAAATGCTTGTTCTCGATGGTAATACCGTTTTCACGGAAGCCTTTGGCCTGGCGACCACCAATCCATTCCCGCATAACCGGGACTTGCCCCAGCCATTTATAAGTCTCGGATTCCTGATCAGAGGTGAAGTAATTGGATAGCGCAGCCACCCATTCAAGGCCGGGATTTTGCTCCAGCCGTTGGTAAAAGCGCCCGATAATGGCGCGTGAGGACAATCCTTTTGCGGACATGGTAGTTTCCTTTCTTTATGGAGAGTTGAAGCTGATTTAGGCGGCTGCCGTAATCAGAGTGTTAAAGGTCACAACACCGACACCCGATTTCACAAAGCGTGAAAGCCGCCCGATATAAGTGTTATCGGTGGCGGTAAGGGTGAATGTGTTGTCATCGGAGGCATACACAGCAGCGCCGATATTGGTAATGGCGAGGCCAGAGATCGGCACCTGAACGGCACCTTGCGTGCGAACACGTACTTTCACATCTCCGGCGGCACCAGCCGCGTTATCAGCGTTTTGTTCTGCAAAGCCGTAGAAATAATCGCCAGCCTGCAAAGGGCGTGCATAACCGCTGGCATTATCGCCAACCGCTGCACCTTCATAGATGATGTCTCCGGCGATAACCGGGACTTCGTTAATTGTGCCCAGCTCAAAGGGACGCTGGACATCACTTGCCAGTGTTGTCATAGGGATTTCTCCTGATTTTAGGGGGTTGAGGGGTTACTTGGCTTTAGGAGCGTAGCGTTTAACGCGGCCTTGCTCTTCGGCTTTGCGGTAGGCGATGTAGGCATCCTTATCGGAAAACTCTGTCCGGATATCCGTACTGTTTCTCCATTCAGCCTCAGCCCGTTCTTCGACAGGCGCGCTGGCATCAACCTGCGGTGCGCTCAGTACATCGGTGGATGTGCTGGGCGTAACAACGGGTTCGGCGGCAGTTTCCTCCGCCATGGTTTTAAGAGCATTACTGCCGCGCTGTTTTTCAACAGCCACCATTCTGACGGCAAGATCAGCGGCTTTGGTTTTTCCGTCTTTCTTGGCAGCCTCCAGCAAAGCCTCATGACCCGGCATGGAAATTTCTTCCAGCTGGAATATCCGCTCCCGCTCATTTTCAGATCCGGACTTGTAGCCTTCATTGAAGCTGTCCTTGGTAAGAGCGGTGGCAATTTCAGGATGGTTTTTGGTGATATAATCAGCCGTGATCGTGCTTTTTGCGACCATATCACCTGAGTTTCCGGAAGGTGTTTCCGGCGTTTCAGTTTGTTTCGTCATAACGACTCCTTTTGGTTTGGGTTGCAGTGTGGTGATAAGCGAGAGGGCATCTTTCATCCCTCCCACGAGGTCGGCCATGCCTGCACGCACAGCCTCACGGGCAGGCAAAACATCGCCTTGCCCGAATTCAGATAGGACTTTGTCTTGAGAAACATTACGGTTGGCCGCCACCGCGCCGATGAATTCAGCCTCCATGGCATCCAGCCGCGACTGGATAGAATTGCGGCCTTTCTCGCTTTCAGGATCCAGCCGTTTATTAGGAGCGTTGGAAGACACAAACTCCACCCAGTCGCTTTCCCGCGTTATAGGAACAGCCACCGCCACACCGATAGATCCCAGCATGGTGGTTGGTCCGGCCACGATTTTATCAGCGGCAGAGGCAATCCAGTATGCAGCCGAAGCTGCATTGCCATAGGCATAAGCCACAATCGGTTTCTTGCCGCGCGCTGTCGCAATGGTACTGGCCAATTCTTCAACGCCGGTGATCAAACCACCGGGGCTATCAATTCGCAGCATGATGCCCGTAATTTCCGGATCATTGAGGGCTTCCGCAAACTGCTCTTCAATGCTGGCGATATTGGTGCCACCAAAAAGCATGGAGAGAATATTCTGACAGGGCGTAATGATACCGCCGACATCGATGATTGCCACCTTGTCATGGGTGGACATGATATCATCGGCGAGTGCCGCGCCTTGTTTTTGAAATGCGCTCGGCGCTTCGACCGGAAGGCATTCCGGCATAATCGCCAGAATGGTTGAAGATGGAATATCCCACATAATAATCTCCTAATCTTGCTCGTCCGGTTCTTCCGGAAGTAGAGGCTGAACCGCTGGCGCTTCGACTTCTTCTAATCCAGCTTCCAGACGCATGCGTTTTTCTTTGGAACGCTGGCGGTGTTTACGCTCCCAATCGCCGCCTGTGAGCGCGGCGGTTTCTTCGGCCAGCGTTGAAATACCCATATCAACCCGTTCGCGCGCGGCTTTACCTTCTTTCAGCTGGTCAATCTGGCCTCTGGGCGGTCCGATCCATTCACTGCCCAGATAGGCAGCGCGGATCATGGGATCAGAGAAAAATCCGGGGGCGTTCAAATAGCCTCGTGCCACGGCCTCTGTAATCACCGCTTCGTAAACGGGCTGGCAGAACATACTGGCCAGCCACTCGCGGCGGGAGCGGAAAAACTTCCATGCCTCCAGCAAAGCCGCCTGCGCCGCTGAATAGCTGGCGGTGAAATGCTTCACCAACAATTCGAACGGGATTTCCAGCGCTACGCCCACCTGCCGCAGGATGGCCAGCAC
>CAZKGT010000118.1:0-7548 GCA_964552285.1 uncultured Pseudobdellovibrionaceae bacterium
GGCGCTGGCGCAAAAGGGCCGCTCCGTCGGCCTGCTGGACGCCGACATATACGGCCCCTCCGTGCCGCGCCTGATGGGCATCACCGGAACGAAACCAAAAGCAACGGAGGACGGCAACGTCATCCCGCTCACCGTTTATGACGTCAAAGTCATGTCGATGGGCTTCATGGTCGATGAGGAAACACCGATGATCTGGCGCGGCCCGATGGTCCAGACGGCCATCTACCAGATGCTCCGCGACGTCGAATGGGGAAATCTCGACATCCTGATCGTCGACATGCCGCCCGGCACGGGCGATGCGCAGCTCACCATGGCGCAAAAAGTGCCGCTGGCCGGTGCCGTCATCGTTTCTACGCCGCAGGATATCGCCCTCATCGACGCCCGCAAAGGGCTCGAAATGTTCCGCAAGGTCGGCGTGCCGGTCTTCGGGATCATTGAAAACATGAGCTATTACAAATGCCCAAACTGCGGCCACGAAGACCCTATCTTCGGCCATGGCGGCGCGCGCGAGCAGGCCGAAAAACTCGGCTGTGATTTCCTCGGCGAAATCCCGCTCAACGCCAAAATCCGCGAAACCTCGGACCTGGGAACGCCGATTACGACGGCGGAGCCCGATAGCGATTTTGCGAAGATATATCAGGAGATTGCGGAGAAAGTGATCCGTCAGTTTGTTTTAACCACGGATGGACACGAATAAACACGAATTATAATACGCCTCTGTCTGTTATCCCGGCCGAAGTGGAGGGACCTTACCTAGTATCGGCTTGGTCAGATCCCTCGGCCTTGCTCGGAATGACAGTTCCCCAAAATTCGTGTTTATTCGTGTCCATTCGTGGCTGAAAAACAGCGCTCCAGCGTGACAAACGCGTAAGAAGGATCGCCCTCATGATCCTCGCGCGCCGTCTCCATCCATTCCGAGGGGGCGATCTCTGGGAAAAAAGCATCACCTTCGGGGCTGACCCGCACTTCGGTCAGGTACAGCCGGTCCGCCAGCGGCAGGGCCTGCGCATAAACCTGCGCCCCACCAATGATAAAAACCTCGTCCTGATCATTCAGCGCCGCGATATGCCGGGCGGTATCAACGGCATGTTCGATATCCACGCAGGATAAGACACCGTCTTCCTCGAACCCCGACCGGCTGACCACGATATTGGTCCGCCCCGGCAACGGCTTGCCCAGACGCGCAAAAATAGACTGAAACGTCTTGCGTCCCATAATCACGGGCTTGCCCATCGTCAGCGCCTTAAAGCGCTTCAGATCTTCCGGAATATGCCACGGCAGATCATTCTCCACCCCGATCACGCGGTTTTCGGCCATGGCAACGATGATGCTGGTGGTCATATCGGTCATGTTGAAAACATTACCGTGTCCGGCGCCAGCCGTCCACTACCGTGAAGGCGGACACAGGGCTTGCCTGAGGCCGGAATAGCAGCGCTCATAATCTTCGCTGGCCGGCGGATCCTCATTTGTTTCGTCCGGGTCCAGCCCGAGGGCCATTTTCAGGAGCCTGCACGTGTCATCAAAGTTCGCGTTAACGAAGACATCCACCGTCTTTTTCAGGATAGCCGGCGCTTCGCCCGACTGGTCAACAAAGGCGCATTTCATGCCTGGATATTTGGGAAAATAATAAGATTTGTCACGGCTCAAAGCAAAACCGGGAATAAAACCATCATCCCTTGCGAGAACAGGAGGAACGGGATCTTGCAGAAGACCGTCCCTATCCGTACGAAGGAGTGACGGTCCCGATGTGCCGAGCACAATGATATCGGCTCCGGCGCAGGCAGCCCTGAAGGCACGACACAGAACCGGAGCCTCCAGATCAAGGGAATGGGGAATAATAACCACGGCATCCAGTCCGATAATCCGGTTGTGAACCTGTGCCAGACGTCCGACCTGCCCGTCGCGGCGGCTGGCCCCGCCGGCACACAGAAACGTGATCGCACTTTTTGTAGGTTGCACATAATGATCGCAGGATGTTCTCCCGAAATTTCCGATCAGGTCGCCCGAGTGGTTATGCGAATAATACATCCCGACATGGACCTGATTTATGATCCGCGTGCGAGAAGTACGGGTCATAGCCCATACCTTTTACTGTCTGCATCCGTCACATTTGCCTCCCGTTAGAAGACGTTCTACCGCCACAAAATAATTATGTCAATAAATTTCGGGGTGACTTCAGTCCTTTTGGATGGACGCCCCCAGAAAATTCGTCTTAACCGCGCCGAGGCGGGCGGTTTGGGGGCCGGGGAGGTTTGGCAGGCTGAAGGGGAGGATTTTTCCGGCGGCCCAGCTTTGTTCCATCTCGTCGAACAGTTGTTCAAATTCCGGGCGAATGATTTTTTCCCGTTGCGAGCGCCGCAGAGATGACAACGCAGCGCCGCGGGCCGGTTTTTGCAGCTCAAGTTCGAAGCTTTTCACAACGGTCGCCAGAAACGACAGATCGCGTGCCGTCACGGCATAGGGCTGGCCCTCTTCCAGAAGCGTCTCGCTGTCACTGCCGCTCATGCGAAGCTCCTGATAATCCAGCCAGTAATCATAGATCTGCGAATGATGGCTGGAGAACAATAGCCGCATGACAATATCTTCGAGCTGGTAGCGGTCCTTGTCGCTGATCTGCCCGGTCCATTCGCCGCATACGGCTGTTGCCAGATTATGGGCGTGGATCGTGTGCCGTACATCCTCGTAGTGACCGGGGATCCAGAGATTGTTCAGCATATCCATGACGGAGGCATGATCGGCCAGAGACTGGCTCACCCCTTCTATCCCGGCCATCTGCCAGATCATCCGGGAACGGCTTTGTTTCAGGCGCTGAACCGTCTGCATGCGCTCATCGGAACGGCGCACGGCATAAACATGTTCGATGCAGGAATGAATGTCCGGAAAAGATACGCCAAGCCCGTTGAGAAAATCCCGCTCACGGGTCCTGAGCCTGTGATCCGTCAGATAATGATACGACATCCTCGTTAGCCGTTATTTTCCTTAATGCCTAAGAATGAATTATAATCCCGGCGTAAAATTTCCGCAATCGAAATCGTACGAAAGCCAGAGTCAGACTTACACAGAGACCGCCGCCTTGATATGCGGATGCGCCTGATAGCCGACAAGTTCGAAATCCTCGTATTTGAAGTCGAAGATATTCGTTACATGCGGGTTGAGATGCATTTCCGGCAGCGGGTACGGATCGCGGCGAAGCTGTTCGCGTGCCTGATCGAGGTGATTGAGATACAGGTGCGCATCACCCAGCGTATGCACAAAATCGCCAGGCTTGTAACCTGTCACCTGCGCCACCATCATGGTCAGCAGGGCGTAGGAAGCGATGTTGAACGGCACGCCGAGGAACACATCACAACTGCGCTGGTAGAGCTGGCAGGAGAGCTTGCCGTCGGCGACATAGAACTGGAAAAAACAGTGGCAGGGCGGCAGCGCCATCTTGCCGATCTCCGCCGGGTTCCAGGCTGAAACGATGAGGCGCCGGCAATCCGGCGTGGTCTTGATGCGCTGGATGACGTTGGAGATCTGGTCGATGGAATGCCCGTCCGGACTTGGCCATGCGCGCCACTGGCTGCCGTAGACAGGGCCGAGGTCACCATTTTCATCGGCCCACTCGTCCCAGATTTTCACACCGTTCTCCTTGAGGTAGCCGATGTTGGTATCGCCCGCCAGGAACCAGAGCAGTTCGTGAATGATCGATTTCAGGTGCAGTTTCTTGGTCGTCACAACCGGAAAACCCTCAGCCAGATTGAACCGCATCTGATGCCCGAAAACACTGATCGTCCCGGTCCCGGTGCGGTCTTCCTTCTTTACGCCTTCGTCCAGAATACGCTGCATAAGCTCGTGGTATTGTTTCATCGGCCGGGCCTCCTCTTCTGCTGGTGATTCGGAAAGAAATTATACCCTCACAAGCACCTGCGAGTCTTGAACAAGAACCAGCCTTCAAGGTGTGTGTTTTTTGCATAGGCCTCATTCGATAAACGAATAGATAAAACAGTGGAATATTAGGAAAAATACTGATAGCGTCTGCTGATATCACAGGAAGGTTTAACTGCGTTAGGTAAGGGTGCCGAGCAATGAGCGATGTAACTGCGTCCCCTGAAAACACAACAAATCAGGCCCTGCGCCCGGTTAACACGTACCGGCTTCAAATCAGGGCCCCATCCAAAGACGAGAAGGGCCGCGACCGGGACGACGGCTTTACTTTCGATGACGCCATAAAGATCATCCCCTATCTGCACGAAATGGGCTATACGCACGTATACCTGAACCCGATTTTTGAGCGCGAACCCGGCCAGGACCACGGCTACCACATCACCGATTACAACAGAATCGATGAGAGCATCGGCGGGATCGAGGGGTTCCGGCGCCTAAGTGAAAAGCTAAAAGAACATGGCATGGGAACAATACTGGATATCGTGCCCAACCACATGCGCGTTTCCTACAAGAACGAATGGCTGCGCGATGTCATGGCATGGGGAGCAAACAGCGCCTATGCCGGACATTTCGACATCGACTGGGATGCCGATCCGGAAAAACAGCTTGTCCTGCCCTTCCTGGGAGATCATTTCGGAAAAGTTTTCGAAGACGGCCATGCAAAACTGGGAGTGGACAAGGAAGACGGACGCCTGATCCTCGAAATATACGATGGTGGCCAGAAATACGCCATCTGCCCGGCGGATTATTTCGATATCCTGAACAAAACAGAGGTTGACTGGGATACGATAGACCCGTCACACGAACTCAGATCTGATCTGGAAGCTCTTAAAAACGGGCGTGAGGCAAATCCGTATAGCCGGGCCGTAAATGAAAGTCGCGTACATAGTGCATTCCTGAAGGCATGGAAAGAGAGAGAAAACGGCCTTGGCAAAGTCATTCAGGACACAATCGGCGCACACTCCAATGACGACCTGATCGAACTTGCCTCCCGGCAAAACTACAGACTGCGCTGGTGGTGCTATGGCTATGAAGGAAACACGCCTGACGGACAACCTGCCGAAAGAAACTTCCGCCGGTTTTTTGATATTAATGAACTGATCTGTGTCAAACAGGAAAGCGAAGAGGTTTTTCTTCAATCACACGAACTGCTTTTTCAGCTTTTAGATGAAGAATTGATAGACGGAATAAGGGTCGACCATATTGACGGCCTCAAGGATCCGAAAAAATATCTTGATATGCTGCATGAGGCCGCACAAAAACGTCTGGCCGGTACGTACATACCAGTTGAAAAGATACTTTCAGATCATGGCGACGAGCCGGAACAAATAAGAGAGCCGGAACAAATAAGAGCTGGCTGGAATACGCACGGCGATACCGGTTACCGCTTCATGAACCGTGCAACAGGCATTTTTGTAAAGCAGGAGTCCGAAGAAGAAATCACAAGAATCTACACAGAAACCACTGGAAGTCATTCGCCGTATCACAAAATTGTTAATGAATCCAAGGAAGCGATCCTGCGCTCTAACTTCAATGCGGAAATTGAATCAATCAGCCGGGAAATCAGTGACATCGCCTCTCAGAATTATGCAACAGGCGACTTCCCTCTATCTGCAATCAAGCAAGGCCTGAAGAGAATACTTGTAGAGCTGGACACCTACCGTACATACATATCAGCCGGCCATATTGATGAAGAAGACAGGAAAGTTATCAACCGGGCTCTCGACCATCTCATTCCGAAACGTAAAAATTACAAACAACACGGAGACGCTGAAGACAAAGCCGTCATCGATGCGATGGAGTTTATCGGCAAGGTATTGCTTGGAGAACTTAACCCCGAAAAATACAGCCTGGAAGACTGTAACCGCGTCACGGAAAGGTTCCAGCAATACACATCTCCTGTTTTTGCGAAGGGCGTGGAAGATACCGTTTTTTACAGGTTCAAGAGACTTTTGTGCCTGAACGAAGTAGGCGGTGACCCTGATCGTTTTGGCACAAGCGTTGCAGACCTCCATCAGGACAACAAAGACCGCCTTGCCATTTGCCCGGACGCAATGATCACAACGGGCACACATGACACCAAGCGCGGTGAAGACGTTAGAACACGCCTTGCCGTACTTTCTGAATCTCCGGCTGAATGGGGTACATATCTGCAAGGATGTATAAATAATAGCCCCCTCGAAGAAGTAGCAAACCATCAGACTGAAAACACGGGCAGATCACCACAACAATTAATGGTGCCAAGCCTTGATGACCAATATCTCGTCCACCAGATCATTGCCGGCACATGGCCGATGGATCTGACTGAAATCCCCGCTGAGGACGACGCGGAAAAATACAGCGCCTACCAGCAATATATTGAGCGCGTAAAAGAATTCGTCGAAAAATCTGTCCAGGAAGCCAAGAGAGAGGTTAAGTGGACCACAGCGGAGCAACTCAAAGATCCCTATGTGCAGGGCCTGAAAAAGTTCATCGAGCTTACTCTTGCTCCTGCAAACACGTCATATTTTCATCACGTGCTCGGCTACCAGAATAAACTGGCGCGGGCAGGTGCGATTAACAGCCTTTCGCAAGTTGTCCTGAAGCACGGCGCACCGGGTGTCCTCGATAATTATCAGGGCCGCGAGGGCTGGGACCTGTTTATGGTTGACCCGGATAACCGCCGTCCCGTTGATTACGAAACGCTGAAAGGAAATCAGACAAAGTGGCAAAATGCGGCGCCAGACATACCTGATCTCTGTGAAAACTGGCAAAATGGCGAAATCAAACAATGGATCGTCCATCAGGCCAACAATTTTCGTCGTGCAAATGCCGACCTCATCCTGCGAGGTGACTATATTGACCTGAAAGCTGAAAAAACTTCTGAAGAAGCTGGGGCGGACCCTGTTGAAGAGGAGAGCGTTGTCGCCTACATGCGCCAGATTTCAAGAGGCAGGGGCGCAAAAAATAACGCGACGGCAATATTTATCGGCACGCGTATGGTATACGACAAACTACAAACAAATAACGGCCTTAGCCTGAACGATAAATTTAATGAGGTCTCCCTTGTCGTTCGTGATGCAAACGGAGCGGGACCAAAAGACAATACGTTCCTCACCAACATTCTGGACGGCAAAAAATACAAGGTGCGGAATGGCCGCATCAATCTCGGAAAAGTCTTTAACGACTCCCTGCCGGTAGCGATTCTGGTCCATAACACGCGGGATATCACAGAAAAAGACCACTCCAGGGCCCTTGCCGCATATCCGCTGCGCTTTGCCAATGACGGCGCAGAGCCTCCAAAGCCAAAAGCCGCCTGACCCATACTCCATTTGATTTTGCCGCCTGCCTGCCCTATAATAATAAGTGCCGGGCTTGCCCGGCTATGACGCTAAACGCATTGCGGAATAAGCGTTCGTGGACCCGGGGGCAGTACCCGGCGGCTCCACCAGAATTCGTAGTTAGCACGCCTTTGGCGGGCGTTACGAGAATTCTGTCCTCCGAAGCCTTGGCGAAGGAGGGCCGGTGCAAACCGGAACAGCCCGCCTTCGCTAAAAGCTACGGCGCGGCGCTCGGAATTCTCAAAGCTCGCTTCTCGCTAGCGAATTCCGGCGGGGCCGAAACAGGATCGACATAAATAAA
>CAZKGT010000119.1:0-7361 GCA_964552285.1 uncultured Pseudobdellovibrionaceae bacterium
AACAGGTTTATACCCCCTCGCTGGGGGTTGTCATTGTATGTCTGGGTCTGGCTGGCTGCACACCGACGGTTCAGGTTGAAGCGCCGGATAAGCCTATTCAGATCAACATGCATGTAAAAATCGAACAGGAAGTCATGGTCCGGGTCGAGCGAAGTCTTGAAGAAGAATTCGCTGCCAACCCTGCCATATTTGGCATACCCATGGCGTCGGGAGAAGTGGACACAGTTAAGGGCGAACTATGACGCTATTACAGATTGCCATGATGGCCATGTTAAGCGTGAATCCGCACGCCGCGGAGGCACAGGACATGACGCTTGACCTGATGATGGCCAAACAGCAGGGCCTTGTCGGCGAGCGCCCGAATGGCCTGATCGGTGCTGTGAACCCGGAAGCAGACCCCGAGGTCCGCGCGCTGGTTGAAACCCTGAACACCATCCGCCTCGAACGCTATAACGAGATTTCCGGCAAACAGGGGGCCTCTGTTAAAGATGTGCAGAACATTGCAGGCGAAACCCTCATCAAAATGACCCCGGCCGGACAATACGTCATGACCGAAGACGGTAGATGGGTTCAGAAGTAATCACGGATAATCGCAGCTATCGAATGTCACTTTCGCAAATGAGCGCGAGCCTTCCTCAACCGTAAACCGGTATTCCCGGTCCCCGGAAACAACGGAATGATGCAGCGGCAGTGTGCCGCGTTTTTTTTCGCCGGCGCCCCCTGCTACAGCAAAATAAACCGTTACCGGCTTTGCCGGATCATACCATGCTTCCGGCTGTCCCTTCTCATTGTGTACCGAGCGCCCGTCGCCTGAAATCGTAATTTCTCCCTCGCCAACCGTAATAGAACTGTCCGGTCCGCTATAAGCAGGCGTTGAAACAACAAAACGGCGCGTATCCGGATCACTGCAATTCCGTGGTGCCCGCGAAGAGCGGATCACAAAGGACAGACGGGAAGGATCGGTCCCCTCCTCCAGCTGTTGTTTGACCAGCGCAATCAGCTCCCGCAACGGCCCTTCCGGGATATCCTCGGCCAGTTGTTCCTGAAGCTGCTGGTAGCGCACATTAGCCGTTTGCGCCTCGGCACGAAGCTCGGTGATGCTGTCCTGAAGGACATTCCTTTGCTGACGAATCCCTTCGGCCTCTTCGTGCATGGAAATGATCTGTTCGGCCGCACTCTGCCGCCCCAGCCAGAAACCCACCCCGATTGAAACCAGGATGACAAAAACCAGCAATATTCCCATGGAAACACGCGCAAAAGAACGCGCACGGTACCTGTCATTCGGATTGTAGCTGCTGAGACTCATTGCTCACTCTAAAGGCCGTAATAATACTTGGCGATCAGAATATACGTAACCCACAGCACAAGGACAAGAGGGACGCCAGCCTTCACGAAATCCGCAAAACGGTAGTGACCCGGCCCCATGACAAGAAGGTTGGTCTTGTACCCGATCGGTGAGGCAAAGGAGCAGTTTGCCCCCAGGATCACCATAATGGCAAAAACAACCGGATCAGCCCCGACATTGATCGCCATGCTCATGGCAATCGGCGTAAACAGGATGGCGCAGGCATTGTTGGAAAGGATATTCGTCGCAACGGCAACGATCAGGAACATCAGCGAAGCAAGGATCAGCGGATCGTCCGTATAGGGCAGCTTCAGGATCTGCTCGGCAACAAACTGTGCCCCGTGGGTCACCTGCATAGCCGTGCCAAGCGCCAGCATCGACCCAACAAGCAAGAATATTTTCCGGTCGATGGCCCGCGTGGCCTGCCGGATATTAAGACAGCCTGTGGCAATCAGTAGCACCGAGCCGGTAATGGCCGCCACCGCAATCGATAGGACACCCGTCGAAGCCAGCAACACAGTTCCAAGAAAAATCGCACCCGCAATCGGCGCTTTCTTAGGCAACGGCAGTTCCTTCTTGGAGCCGGAGAGAACGATAAGATCGGAATTCCCGCGCAGGGAATCAATGGACCCGGTACTCCCCGCCACCAGCAACACATCGCCCGCCTCGAGCCTGATCCGGCCAAGCCTGCGCCGTACAACCCGTGCGCGGCGCTGGATACCCAGGATAATCACGCCGAACTGACGCTGGAAACCGGCCTGGTCAAGGCTCATATCAATCATCCGCGAGGCCGGCGTTATCATCACCTCGGCAAGAATGCGGGTTTCCGCCACCTGCTTCTCAAGTTCCGCCGGACCGTCATTTTCAGGCTCTTCCTTCTTCACTTCGGCCTGTTCATTTTCAGACAAAAGGAAACCGGGAAACTTGGAAAGAAGCGTCGTCAGGGTATTCCGCGTGGCCGCCACGATCAGGATATCCCCGCCTTCGATCATATACCCCTCAAAAGGCGGCAGGATCAGGTGCCCAGAACGCTGGATCAGGCGCACGTTCAGTTCGCCAAGCTCCGGAAAACGGCCATCCACACATTCAAGCCCCACCAGCTTACTGTCCGGCGCAACATCCAGTTCGGCAACAAACTCCCGCTCCTCCCCCATCAACTGGCGCGCCAGCGAAGAACGGTCCGGCAGCATCTTCGGCACAAAAAGGATCACATAGACAAGACCAACCGCCGCCAGAATAGAACCCGGCACCGTAAAATCAAAAAATCCCAGAGGATTATAACCAAGCTCCACCATCGCGCTGGAAACGAGAAGGTTTGTCGAGGAACCAATCAGGGTCATCATCCCGCCCAGAATCGCCACATAGCTCAGCGGAATCATCACCCGGCTCTCTGATAACCCGACCTTGATCGCCAGTGCCTGAATAATTGGTATGGCGATAACCACCAGCGGCGTATTGTTCAAAAAGGCGCTAAACACCATCACAAACAGGAGTGTCCCGACAATGGCAATCCACGCCGTTTTCTTGTCCGCCTTCGTAAACAGGTTGATAAGCGGACGTAAAGAGTCGGTCTGGATAATCGCCTGCCCCATGACCAGCAGCGCCAGAACCGCCACGAGCGCCGGATTGGAAAATCCCGAAAGAAGCGCATAAGCGCTCAGCATATTGCGCCCGTTCGCATCCTCCAGCGGAAAAAGCTGCCCGAACAGAAGAAGAATAGTCAGCAGTCCCACACTGGTAACCTCAAGCGGCACCTTCTCCTTGGAAAAGGCAACAACCGCCAGCCCCGTCAGGACAAGCACAAACCACATATGATAGCCGGGGTCTTCAATAAAGGTCACTGGCTGGACGTCCTGCCTTCCGGAAAAGGGGTCTTCAGTACAACCGAAGTATTTTAACCACGGAGATCACAGAGGTCACGGAGAATATCCGGATAGCCCACAACCCCACGCCGTAAATCACTAATCCCCAGAGCTGTCGATACTCAGGCCTGAAGTCTCGAATTCTCCCAGATTCTTGAGACCGATGCGAAACATGATATCCGTTCCGCTGTCCCCGGAAGAATCCCGTGTAAGCTCCCGCTCCGCCGTAGCAGAGAAGGTAAAACACTGGCCGATATACCCTGCCCCGAGCGAAGCCTTGCGCATACCCGGATCTTCGCCAAGGTCGTACGTCATCGAACCATTCAGATTCCAGTGTTCCGACAACTTGACCGTCGACCAGCCCTGAATCTGCTCCCGGCTGCGGTCGATATCCGTCCCTTCCAGCGCGTTGGCGTAAAGATAGCGCGAGCGCAACCGGAAACGGTTCCAGTAGGTATAAGCGTCAACCTCATGCCGTTCCGAAGACAGATCCCCTGCCCGTAGCTGGAAGCGGTAATTGACGCCGTGATTGCCCTTATAGGAAGCCGAAACCTGCCCGACGACATCCGATTCCTGACTGTTCAGGCCGGAGCCTTCCGGAAAGGCATTGTCATCATCGTCAAACCCGTAACTCTGTCCGACAAAAACATCGGCATGACTGCCCTCGTAACCGTAAAGACCCGTCCGTATCCCATAGGTTGCGCGCGATTTATCCTCAACCCGGTCCTTGCCGGGAAAGCGGCTTTCACTAAACAGGTTGCTGGCATCGACCTGCACGTCCTGGCTGTCTTCGTTCGGGATATCGCCGTCAACATCGATATTGGGCGCAAGCGTCAGCGCCGCAACAGGCTCGATCACGGCCTGCGCCTTTTCCATCGGCCTGACGAGAGGATAGCTCGTTTCCATGTGAAGCTGCGCAAACCCGCGCGTTTCCGTGGTTTCATCATCAACGCCTGTCCCGGACGTCGTCACGTCGCTGTCCCGCGTGTGATACACATCCCCACGCAATGAGGCATCAATGGTCGAAACCAGCCCGAAATCGGTCAGCATCCGGCGCTCCCATCCTGCATCGACGACCAGCCGCCCGACATCCTGCCCGTTGCCGTCACGGCTCAGACCAAGCGCAGAAGCCTCAAGGCTCCAGCGGCCCTTCAGAAGCGCATTCGGCTCACCATAGAAACTAGCAACAACCTCGGGCAGGACACTTGGCTGATCGCGTCGCTCCTCCCCGACCCGGACATCCTGAAAACCGAGCAACCGTCCGACCGCATAATTGCGTCCGGAAAAGCGCTCTACATAAAGCTCGTTCTCCAGAACATCCTTGCTGCTGAAGTCATACTGACGCAAATACTGGTCATCGGAGGCCAGCTCGAGGTCAAGACCGGCGCGCCATTTGTCATTGATGTCCCAAAGCCCTTCGGCAAACATATGGCCGCGCACCTCGTCATCATGCTTTACCTCCTGGCCGGCCACGCTGTCCTTGCGGCCTGAATAGGTCAGGCTCCCTCTTGTCTCCAACTCAGCCTTTGCCCAGCGCTGGCGGTATTCGCCAAGCAGAACAGGCGCTTCTTTCGTCGTCAGCATCATGCCGATCGTCGCATCCTTGTCCGGCGCAATCGCCCAGTAATAGCTGTTCTCGATAATACCGCCAAGCTCGCTGTCAAAACCGAATGACGGGGTCAGAAACCCGCTCTTGCGCTTGACGGTACCGTCCGGGTGAGAGAAATACGGCATCCATGCCACAGGCACACCGGCCACCTCAAAGCTGGCGTCACGATAGGAAATCCGGTTTTCCCCATCGTCGTGCTTCACTTCCGCCGCCTTGATCTGCCAGACGGGCGGCTTGTCCGGATTTTCCTTACAGGGCTCGCACGGCGTATAGCTGGCCTGGCGCATGATTATAACCGTGCCGTCCTGTCGCTCTCCTTCTGCTGCAGCAAAGCGCGATCCGTCCGCCAGAAGGGATTTTAGTCCTTTCACGAAGCCGTTGCGCATCTTGTCGGTAAACTCGACCTCATCGGCAAAATGAACATCCCCGTTCACTTCGTTCAGCACAACATTGCCGCTGGCCGTAACGGTATCGGTGGCAAGATTGTAGCGAACCTCATCCGCCCGCAGGATACGCCCGGCCTGTATCAGCTCAACATTACCGCTGGCCGTAATAATTTGCGTTTCTTCATCATGGACAAGCTTGTCCGCGGCCAGATCGACAGGCGCGTCTTTATCGTAAATATCACCCTCGGCAGCCACCGCCACCGGGACAGCCAGCCGCAACGCATCCGAAACCGGCAGGGAAAAGCCCGCAACCATCCCGCAAGCCATCAGGACAGCATGCGCGGCTTGGCGCTTCAGAGAACTTTTTTTTCTGCCAGTCATCCAATTCGAATTGCTGATAAAACCGGATTGGGAAAATCCCGTATGTTATTGAAGTTTGGGGGGATACGCCCTGCGAAGTCAAGGCACGTCGTACAAAAAATCCACCGCCAATGCGCTATTTCCGGACCTGCAGAAAGGCCGGAATATCATCCCCGAAGCCGTTTGCGTCATCGTCATCATCATTTCTATCCGGTTCATGACGCTTTCCTGAACCTTTTTTGCCGCCTCTGTCATAGGGTTTTTTCTTTTCTTTCCGGACTGAAGACTGCTTTTCTTCATGATCCCTGGAAGGTTTCCCGTCAACGGACTGCGTTTCAATCTCTTTTTTGATCAGGCGCTGGATCGACTGGACGTATTTGTCCTCGTCCTTCGTCGCGATCGTCCATGAACGCCCCTCCATCCCGGCACGGCCCGTTCGCCCGATCCGGTGGACGTAATCGTCAGCATGCATCGGCACGTCATAGTTAAAGACATGAGAGACCGCCTCGACATCCAGCCCGCGCGCAGCCACGTCGCTACAGACCAGCAGCTTGATCTCCCCGTCCTTGAACCCTTTCAGGGTTGCCGTACGCTGTGACTGCACCATATCGCCATGCAGCGGCGCCGCCGAATAGCCCTTTTTCTTCAGCCACAAAGCAAGCGTATCCACATCCCGTTTACGGTTAAGGAAGATAAAGGCGTTTTTGACATCTTCCTGTTGAAGGATGTTATCCAGCGTATCGCGCTTGCGGCGTGGATCGCTCCAGACCAGCTTTTGCGTTACGGTCTCCGCCGGTGAGGAAGGCGGGGCAACAGAAACCTGCCGCGGATTGCTCAGGAATTTTTCGGCAAGCCTGCTGATTTCAGGCGGCATCGTCGCGGAAAACAGCAAGGTCTGGCGCATTGGCGGCAGTTTGGAGATAATTTTCTCGATATCGGGAATAAAGCCCATATCAAGCATCCGGTCAGCCTCGTCAATGACAAGGATCTTAATATCGCTCAGCAGGATTGATCCGCGCTCGAACAGGTCCAGCAGCCGTCCCGGCGTGGCAATCAACACATCAACGCCGCGATCCAGTAGCTTTATCTGCTCCCCCATCGCCTCACCGCCGACCAGCAATACCTTGGAAAGCTTGCTGTGTTTGCCGTAATCATCAAAATTTTCAGCCACCTGTGCCGCCAGTTCGCGCGTCGGTGCCAGCACAAGCGAGCGAGGCATCCGCGCCCGTGCCCGTCCACCGGCAAGGATCTCGATCATCGGCAGAATAAACCCGGCCGTCTTGCCTGTCCCCGTCTGGGCCAGTCCGACAAGGTCGCGCATCATCAGGATATGCGGGATTGCCTGCTCCTGAATGGGTGTCGGCGTATCATAACCGCACTCTTTAATCGCTTTCAGAAGCGAGTCGCTAAGCCCGAGATCGACAAATTTCATCAAAATAATCTTCTGAGAAGTGGTTGAATTCATTCAGACATAGGAGAAATCCTAGCGTAGCGCAAGTTTTTCCTGAATTTTCCTGCGCGCACTCCATAGGTTTCCAAACCCATATATCGCACAAGCCGTCAAAATACCCGGCATCGCGTCATAAACGCCCTTGTGCCATTCCATCATGCGCCAAAACACAACAACAGCCAGCGCCCCAATGACCATCGCCATGGCCTGATACGGCCCCAGAGGCCACCTCATAACCCGGATGACAAGCAACGGTGCGAACGCGGCGCCCATAATCGACACAGCCGTCAGCACAAGATCGAACACACTCTTGCTGCCCAATACGGCAAGCCCAAGCGCTGCAGCCGTA
>CAZKGT010000120.1:0-7301 GCA_964552285.1 uncultured Pseudobdellovibrionaceae bacterium
GCTGAAATACTGGTATAAAAACACTAAACACTAACCGTTAGATGGAATAGCCCCATATTTTTTCACCACAGAGATCACAGAGCGTACAGGAATTTTCTCCGTGATCTCTGCATTCTGTCGGGTGCGTTAATCTCCGCCGGACCAAGCCATGCAAAGGGGACACAATAATTTATGTGTCCCCCGCGTAAGACCCCCGTCTTCGCAATAAAACCCACCTTAAAATAAAGCCTTTATACCGTCTGCTATAAACTGGACGGACATCGCCGCCAGCAGAACGCCCATCACGCGCGCGAGCAAGGAGTTCCCTGTCGGGCCGATCACACGTGACAAACGCCCCGCCCCCAGCATGGCAAAAAATGCAAAAGCGATAATCAGCACGATCGCCAGCGCCACCAGAGCCCTGTCCGCAACCTCGCCGCTGGCGCTCACCAGAAGAATGGCCGCCGTCATGCAGCCCGGCCCCGCCAGAAAGGGAATGGAAAGCGGAAAAACGGCAATGTCGGATTTATCCCTGTAAACCGTTTTATCCGAGGAAATCTGGTCCGGATCGTGAAACCCCATCAGCATCCGGAACGCCGTGACGAACAAAAGCAATCCCCCGGCAATCCGGAACGCAGCCAGGGAAATCCCAAGTTCCTCCAGCAATAGCTCGCCCAGAAACCCAAAGCCCAGCAACAAACCAACCGAAATCAGCGCCGCCTTGAGCGCCACCTTAAACGCATCGCTCTGCTGCATTTTCCCGGTCAGAATCGCAAAAACCGCCGACGTCCCCAAAGGATCGACGATCACGAACATGGTCACCAGCGCCTGTAAAAACGTTTCCAGCATAATTTTGATAATTTTTGTTGCGGAAAATTTATTATCACGTACACTCATCGCATTCTTACTGGAGAATTGCAATGAGCAAGCCCGAAACGCAAATTATGAATTCCGGCTGGACCGTCTTCGCCACCGCAGGCGACGGCGCCGCGCTCCCGTGCCTGTACGTAGAAAACGGACACAAAGACCAGAAGGGCTGACCCTCCAGATTACATACCGTCAGCCCGGACAAAATCCGAAAGGCTGATGAAAACCTCCCAAAAACAATAGTGTTTTTTTTCGCCCGCCTTTCAAAACGAAGGAAAGGTGAAATGCGATGAACGACATATTTGAAATCCGGAAAGCAGCCGCCGGGGACTGCCCGGCATTGGCGGACATGATCCGCGAACTGGCCGCTTATCACGGCGAAACATCGGTCATGGACGCGCAGACCCTGCGCGCTCAGGCTTTCGGCAATTCGTCGGGACCGGACTTCCTGATCGCGCTGGCAAACGGGAGGCCGGCCGGATTTGCCGCTTTCCTTGAGCGCTTCAACATGAACACGGGCAGGAAAAGCATCGAAGTCGACGCACTGCATGTGCGGTT
This sequence comes from uncultured Pseudobdellovibrionaceae bacterium, assembly GCA_964552285.1. Classification (GTDB taxonomy): domain Bacteria; phylum Pseudomonadota; class Alphaproteobacteria; order Micavibrionales; family Micavibrionaceae; genus CAZKGT01. The sequence continues at coordinate 1,405 of CAZKGT010000120.1, forward strand.
TCGTTTCCGGCGCAGGGGACTGGGCCACGCGCTGATCCGCGACGTTGCCCGGCATGCCGGCAGTATCGGTGCCGATAGTCTCAGACTAAACGTACGCCCGGAAAACTGGAGCGCCCGCGCCTTTTACATGCGTACGGGCTTTACTGAGTCTGCATCGAAATCCCTCAGTTGCAAACTTGAGGGCAAGGCATTCGCATGCCTCACAGAAAATAACGAAGAACCTTTTTATTGGCGGCAAGCCGCATAACGGAGAATTAAAATGGAAAATACAAAACAAGCCAAAACCAATCCCATACTGATGGACATCCCGATGCCCATCGTGACCCCGCGCCTGATGTTGCGTAACATCCTGCCCGGCGACGGAGCGGAAATTGCGAGAGCTGTCGGTGAAACATGGGAGCAGCTCAACACATGGATGCTCTGGGCAGACGACAGGAAAACGGAAACGGACCCCATGCAAAAAGAAATTTATGCTCGGGAAAGACATGCGGATTTCATCCGGCGCACCGATTTCATCATGGTCGGCTTTGAACGTACGACTGGCCGCATAGTGTTTTTCACAGGCCTTCACAGACCAAAATGGGAGATAGGCCAAGTCGAAATCGGCTACTGGGTACGCAAAAACGTGCAAGGTAAAGGCTATGCCACGGAAAGCACAAACGCTCTTATCCGCTATGCCTTCGAGGCGCTTGGCATGAAACGCGTCGTCATCGGCCATGCCGAGGGCAACGAGGCCAGCCGCCGCGTCATTGAAAAGCTTGGCTTCGAACGCGAAGGCATCATGCGCAAGGGTGAGGGCCTGCCGAACGGAATCATAGTCGACCAGTACCGCTATGCCCGCCTGAACACGGACGGCCTGCCGTCTTTGGACGTAAGCTGGGGAAAGGAGCCCTGACGATGGAAAAGAACGACATATATATACGGGCCCTGAAACCCGAAGACTGGGAAATATTCCGGGACCTGCGCATACGCGCTGTGCGTGAAAACCCGGGCTATTTCCTGGAAACGGTGGAAAGCGCTGAGAGCCATGACGAGAGCCACTGGCGCGAAACGCTGGACGGACAGGGCAAACAAGTCTTTGGGCTGTTCGACGGCAAACGCGCCATCGGCCTGACCGCCATTTTCACCTGGCGGGAGGACCCGATCGGCCGCACCGCCGTGCTGGCAATGAGCCATATCGACCCGGACTACCGCGGCCGCGGCCTTTCGCACCTGCTTTACGAATCCCGGATCACGTGGGCGAAAACGCAGCCGCAACTGGATAAAATCGTCGTCTCGCACCGCGAAGGCAACGAAGCCTCCCGCCACGCCAACCAGGCTTTCGGTTTCGTTCACTATGACACGAAGGAAACAGACTGGCCGGACGGCAGGCGGGACAGGGAATATCTGTACGTACTGGACCTGAACGCGTTGAGGAGATCCGGGCCATGAACGTACAAAAAAACGTACGCCTGTTAGAGCTTTATACAATCTGCACGAACATGATCTTCATCGTGCCGGTCGTCGTGCCTTATTACCGTGATGTTATCGGCCTGTCGTTTCAGGATTTTCTGATCGGGGAAGCCGTGTTTGCCGCTGTCGTGATGGCGCTCGAGGTTCCGTCGGGCTGGCTGTCCGATGTCTGGAAGAGGAAACATGTCCTGCTGCTGGCAATGCTGACATGGTTTGCCGGATTTGCCGTGCTGCTTTTTGCCGACAGCCTGTTCTTGGCCGTCACGGCGCAGGGAATTTTAGGTATCAGCCTCAGCCTGACCTCCGGCACCAACACGGCGCTGCTGTACGATTCGCTGCTGGCAGAAGGCCGCGAGCACGATTATACGCGCCTTGAGGGAAGGCGCCTTGGCATCGGGTTTTATGCCGTTGCCGCAGCAGGCATACTGGGAGGCTTTCTCTATGAGGTCGATCCACGGCTGCCGGTCGTTCTGACGATGACCGCCTGCCTGCCGGGTGCGGCCTGCGCGTTATTGATGGGCGAGCCGGAGCGCCACAGAAGCGCGATCCGGAGCCATCCGCTTGCCGATATGGCGGGCACGGTTCGCTATGCCCTGCACGGCCATGCGGAAATCGGCTTTATCATTCTCTTTGCCGCCGTGCTGCTCAGTGCAACGAAGCTCATCATGTGGACGCAGCAACCCTATTACATGGCGCTCGGCGTACCCGAATCTGCGTTCGGGATGCTAATGGCTGTCGGCTGGCTGCTGGCCGGTGCCTCAAGCCACAGCGCGCACTTTCTGAACGACAAGGTAAGCAACCTGAAGGCCCTGACACTTGCCGTCATAGCCGCCGTCGGCATCTGTCTCGGCGCTGCGATCGGACCGGGCTATCACGGGATTGTCCTGTTGATGCTGGGCGGCTCGTGCCTGTTTGGCCTCACAGCCCCGCGGGTGGACAACGCCATCAACAAGCGTGTCGGCTCGGAGCGGCGGGCAACGATCCTGTCGACCTCAAGCCTGCTGCGCCAGCTCTTCTTCATCCCGCTCAGCATCGGCATCGGCTGGATAATCGACCATGCCGACATCTCCGCTGGCCTGATTAGCACTGCCGGATGGCTGGGCCTTGGCGGTTTGTTGCTGGGATTGTGGGCGCTCAAACGTAACCGGAATGCCAAACGGCGCAACGCGAAAACGTAAATCATGCTGCGTCCTTTATTGTCATCCCTCGGCTTCGCTCGGGATGACAATAAACTCTGTGCTCTCTAAATGCTCCGTGACCTCTGTAGTTAAACATCCAGATCCACCATCACCGGCACATGGTCGGACGGTTTTTCCCATTCGCGGGCCTCGGTCAGGGCCGCATAGGATTTCAGGGAAGGCAGGAGCGGCTTCGTCAGCCAGATATGATCGAGCCGCCGTCCGCGATTGGATTTTTTCCAGTCACGGTTCCGGTACGACCACCATGTATAGGCTTTTTCCTCTTCCGGGATGAAATGCCGCGCCGTATCCACCCAGTCCAGCGACGCCTTCATCTTGTTCAGGCGTGTTACTTCAGGCTCCGTATGAGAGACAACATTCAACAGCTGCCTGTGCGACCACACGTCATTTTCCATCGGCGCGATGTTAAAATCGCCGAGCGCAATCAAAGGCGTACTTTCCTTGTACGTCTTCCTGAACCACCCGGTCATTTCATCAACGAAATTGAGTTTGTGCACGTACTTGTCGTTGATCTCCGGGTCCGGCTCGTCCCCGCCCGCCGGAATATAGAGGTTGTGAAGCTCAAACGCCGGAAGCTGCACCGCGACATGGCGGCAATCCTCCCGCCCCACCCGGTGATGGATTTCCGTCGTCGTGAACGGTACCTTCGAGAGCACCGCCACGCCGTTATAACTTTTCATACCATGGATATGCGTATACGCGTACCCGGCGGTAATAATTTCGGTAAACGGAAATTTATCGTCCGGGCATTTTGTTTCCTGAAGGCAGACAACATCCGGCCGCTGCTGCTCCATCAGTTTCAACAGCAAGGGAAGCCGCAGGCGGACGGAATTGATGTTCCATGTGAGAACGCGCATCACGTCTCCATCAAAAAATACCACCCATAAGCAACCAGAAGCGCCGGTACAGCCGTGTAAAGCGTAGCCAGAATGGCGGCTTTCGGGGCCATGGCGATCGCCGGGAACAGGGCGTCCCCGTCGTTACTAATTGCATTCCCAAGCTGGGCGGATAAGGGGATCAGGCCGTTGAGGTAAAACGTCGTGACAAGGATCTGCGGGCCGCAGCCGGGCAGGAAGCCAATCAGAATGGCAATCAGCGGCAACATCGGCTGCCACGCGCTGAACAACGCCTCCATATCAAACCCGCTCCAGAGCAGTATAAGCTCATAGAGCAAAAACGCCGAGATAACCCAGACCGTTACGAAATTCGTATCCAGCGCCACCCGGTCCAGCAAATCGCGGTACATATGCGGCCCCGAAATTTTCCCGGCAAGGTTGACGATACTCGGCCCCGCATTGGGCGTCAGCGCCCACATCAGCACAGCCAGAACAGATCCTGAAAAACCGATCCACAAGCTCGGCTCAAGCGCGGCCAGCGGCCCGAACCAGATATCCGTATCCGCCTGCACGGCATTGCCGATGCCCAGCGCCAGCCCCGGAGCCATCAGAACCAGCCACGGCCAGCGCAGATGACCGGCCCCTTCCAGAGTCCCGCAAGACGCCGTATAGCGAATCTCATCCCCGTAATCCTTGCGCAGGAAATCCCTGCCGTGAATGACCTCGACAATATAACCGGACACAATACCCACGGTCAGGCTGATACAATAAACCAGCAGCGCCGTCTGCGGTTCTCGTGCAATCAGCAAAAACGCCGCATCGCCCATCGTCGACGTCAGGACAGCCACAACGCTGCCGAACCCAAGGCGACCGGTCACATACTGGGTCATAACGATAATCGCCCCGCCACAACCCGGCAGCGCCCCCATAAAGGCGGCAATCGGCACCTGCCAGCGTTCGTACTTTTTCAGCAAAACGTCTGTATCCAGCTTTAATGCATGTTCGAGCACATAAAAAATTGCGAGCGTAAACGCAACAAACGTGCTGACGGAAATATAAGCCCCGGACAGGGCTTCCTGTACGGTTCTGCGCGTTTCTTCAGGGGTCAGAAAAGAAAGACCGAGAATGGCTGCAAAAAAAATGCCCTTGGCCGCATAACGGGTCTGGCAATGATTGAGACCTAACAGGCCCTTCTTTTCAACCGTATCCATGAAATGCTTTAAGAATTATCTAGAACGGCATTCCGGCACCCGCCCCGGCAGGCAGGCCAAGCTCGTCCATCATTTTCTTGGTCTCATCGGCAATGCGCTGATCGGCGTTGGTGCGGGCACTGTTAACAGCCGCCGCGACAAGATCCTCAAGCGTCTCCTTGTCCGACGGATCTACAATGGACGGATCGATCGCAACGCTGCGGACCTCTCCCTTGCAGGTCATGACGATTTTTACCATGCCGCCGCCGGCGACGCCCTCGACCTCGACCGTGCCAAGCTCTTCCTGCATTTCCTGCATGCGCTGTTGCATGGCCTGCGCCTGCTGCATCATTTTCTGGATATTCATGTTCATCCCTTAAGTCGTGATTTCATCTTCATGTATACCAACAATCTGCGCCCCGGGGAAGATTTCAAGCACCTTCGCCACCAGCGGGCTGGCCTTGACTTCCTCAAGCCGCGCCGCTTCGGCGGCCTTTTGCTGTTCGGCCAGTGTTGGCGCACCCTCAGCGCCGGAAACACTGACAAGCCAGCGCTCGCCCGTGATCGTAGATAGAGCTTTGGTTAAATCCTGCGCCATCCGTCCCGGCGCCATCCCGGCGGGCCTGATCTCAAGCTGCCCCGGCACCAGCCTGACCAGATGCGCATACTGGATCACCTGCCCGGCCAGAATATGCTCCCCGCCCGTATGCAGCGCGGCGACAACCTCCTCAAGCGTTTCAATCTTCTCCACCGAAACCGGCCGGGATGCGGCGACTGGTCCGCCGCCGACAACCTGCGCCACCGGCTCCGGCGTCAGCTCAGGGGACGGCGCCAGGGCAGGCGGCGAAGAAACCGGCGCCGCGTCCGGCTGGTCCTTCATTTTTTTAATCAGGTCTTTCGGGTCCGGCAGATCGGCCGTGTAGGCAAGGCGGATCAGGACCATCTCTGCTGCCGCCTGCGGCCTCGGCGCGGCCTGAACCTCGGCCAGCCCCTTGATAAGGATCTGCCATGCTTTGCCGAGTGTCGGCATCGAAAGCTTTCCGGCCAGAGCAACGACACGCTCCATCGCATCCGGTGCCAGCGCCGCCGGAAGGTCCTTCGCCTTCGGCACGGCGCGGCAGCGTGTCAGCAGGTGCACATAATCGAGCAAATCCTGAACGAGAACCACCGGATCGGCCCCGCTTTTATACAAATCGTCGGCGATCTCGAGCGCTTCGGCA
>CAZKGT010000121.1:0-7268 GCA_964552285.1 uncultured Pseudobdellovibrionaceae bacterium
ATCAACGTACACAGCTTCAGAAAACCGTAAGAATCCTTATAACGGGTGAAAAAGTCCCGCGAGAGCGTCGCTGAACAGCTTAAAATCAGCGAATCCGCAGTTGAAATTGTACTTGCAAAAATCCCCGCAAGTATCAGACCCACAAGAATATCCGGCAACAATCTATCGGCAAGGCTGGGCAAAGCCAGCTCTGCATCAAAACCCGCCCCTTCCGGCAACAAAGCACGCGAACAAACCGCCACCAGCCAGGCCGCAATATAAAATGCGCCATAGGAAACCATATACCACGTAATAGCGCTTTGCGTATCACGGGAGCGTTTCAGGGTCATGAACCGAACCATCACATGCGGAAAACCGATAAAACTCAGACCCAGAAAGAGCCAGCCAAGAATAAACAGCAGAGGCCCAAACGGCGCTTTTTCGGGCCAAAAGCTTGCCAGAGCCGGATCAATTGCCCGCAACCCCTCGCACAGCCCTGAAAAACCGCCAAGCTGATCCAGAGACACCACGAGAAGTAACGCCATCGCCGCAAACATCACGACAATCTGCGCAGCGTCCGTCCAGATTGAGGCCCGGATACCGCCTGCAAAACAATAAAGAAGGACGATAATTGCCCCCAGAATAGCCCCGGCGTTGTAATCCCAGCCAAACAGCACATGCAGCGCCTTGCTGCCTGCCGTCAACTGCGCTGTCGCGTAGAGCACGACAGCCACAATGGTTACTATGCCGATCAGGTACTGGACCATCCGGCGCCGGTGAATGATACCTGCCGATAAAAATTCCGAATAGGATGCCGTTTTCTGGCGCTGGCTATAGGTCCGGAAGCGCCGTGAGGTCAGCAGCAGCCCCGTCAGCCCCCCGGCCAGCAGCCCAAAAACAAACCACACAGCAGAAAAACCCATCACATAGCCGAAGCCGATCATGCCGGTAAAACCAAACCCGCTGGCCGTTGATGCAGCCCCGGAAAGACCGGCCAGCCACGGGCTGACCTGCCGGCTCGCCAGTAAATAGTCCTCGGCCGATTTCTGCCGTCTTGTAACAGACAACAGTCCGATCAGCAGGAAAATCGCCAGGAACCCAAGAAAGCTGTTCAAAATCATAACGAGGGACTTTGCGCCAAAGCCCTGCACGTGTCAAATACACACCGCACAGGCATCCGGCACAGCCAAAAGAAAACTGCCGGGGCCCAAAGTCCCCGGCAGTTTGTATTCGCAGTCTGAGATGATGTTTACTGCACTTAAATCGTATTAGTTCACGTCAAACTCAACTTTAGCCATCGATGCAGCATCAACGATCGCACCGTTGTCGCCAACCGTCGTGCGCATTGATTCGTAGATGATCGGCAGAGCAAACAGAGCGCCACCTGCTGCCAGACGGATCGCACCGTCCTTCAAAGGCGTCTGGGACGGGTTCTCAACGTGATCCTTGATCTTCAGGATACCCAGGACACCCAGCAACACACCGAACATGTAGGAAAGACCCGTCAGAAGACCGGGAAGGTCCTGGATGGATGTGTTGATGTTCTTCGCAACAATACTGAAGTCGTTCGCCGCATGGGCGCTGCTCGCGCTTGCAAGATACCCCGCCGTTACGGCTGCACTCAGTTGAAGTGATTTACGGTTGATAAGCTTAATCATTGTTCAGTCCTCCTTGAGTTGTTTTTAGGCTTCCAGTTGCCGCCACAAAATCTTCATAATCGGTATCTAGTCATTCTCTGTCATAATACCTAACAATTGGTTAAGAAGGGAAATATTCTTGTTTTCCATTTCTTTTCCAGTGCGTTAGGGGAAAATGACAGGTTCTGTTCAGATACCCCTATAAATTAAATATGACACATTTTGCCCCCTATTGCCAAATTTTTGCCTTATTTTCCCGAAAAACCTTTCCTGCAGCAACATACAAACAGGGTGCGCGGCAAGACGCACAAAGAGAAACTGCCGGAGCCCCAGGTCCCCGGCAGTTTCGATTGGTAAGTTTTGAGAGATGATGTTTACTGCACTTAAATCGTATTAGTTCACGTCAAACTCAACTTTAGCCATCGATGCAGCATCAACGATCGCACCGTTGTCGCCAACCGTCGTGCGCATTGATTCGTAGATGATCGGCAGAGCAAACAGAGCGCCACCTGCTGCCAGACGGATCGCACCGTCCTTCAAAGGCGTCTGGGACGGGTTCTCAACGTGATCCTTGATCTTCAGGATACCCAGGACACCCAGCAACACACCGAACATGTAGGAAAGACCCGTCAGAAGACCGGGAAGGTCCTGGATGGATGTGTTGATGTTCTTCGCAACAATACTGAAGTCGTTCGCCGCATGGGCGCTGCTCGCGCTTGCAAGATACCCCGCCGTTACGGCTGCACTCAGTTGAAGTGATTTACGGTTGATAAGCTTAATCATTGTTCAGTCCTCCTTAAAAAGTAAGCTTCCAGTTTACCACCTAATGAAATGCCATAATCTGTATTTTTTTATCGCCACACAGATTGTGGCACCTCACAATTTAACTGTGACACATTTTGGTCGTATTTGACAAATTTTTGCCATATTTTATCTATTTTTCTCCCGCATGAACATCAATAAACAGCCTGTATCCCTTACCTGAAGCTGGATTCAGAATGGCGCTGTTTTTGACAAAAATGTGACCGCGCCCTTTTAAAATAAGTCTGCTCCCCCCTTCAGAAAGCGCTTTTGTCTCAAAATTTTCTATGACCGGAGTCTTTATTGCACGCCAGTGGGCAATTGCATCCCAGGCTGTGTCCTTGATGTCTATATAAATGTAACTTCCGTCTGCCGATCTGGATATGCCGTAGGTAACAGGGCCGGAAAGATCCAGAACAAGGCGTACCTTGTCCGGATGCTCTCCGATCCTGACCCGTTTCACGGCAACGGCATAGCCGCCCCCGGAAGAACCCGGAGCAGGACGCCCGGAATCTGCAGTCTGGCGAGTTTGGTTACTGTTGGCTACTTCACCACTCTCTCCTTCTGCTTCACTTTCTGCAGATTCCTGCGTTTCCTGCTCCAGAAGTTGAAGATCCGTTCCGTAAACGAACAGATCATCCGCGGCGACCGTCACGGTCTCCGGCGGAATATTGACGCCATAGGACGGATCGGCGCGAACTGTATACGTCCCGGGCGGAACAAATTCGAATGTGTAAAACCCGTCATAGGCGGATTGTGTCTTGCCGATAATCTTCCCGCCCTCTTCCACGAGCTGCATGTTAATGCCGGCAATCGGCGAGCCGTTTTCGTAGTACACAGTCCCGTCAATAGCCCCGGTTTCAATGATCGGGAAATCAACTGTCGACATCACCCCCGGCAACGGAACCGTACGATATCCCTTTGCCACAGGCCTGAAATACGGATCGCCAAGCGAGCCTTCATCAGGCTGGAGATCGACATACTGACTGGAATCATTGAGATACTTGACAACATACCCCTCCTCGTTGGTCTTCCCGCGCGAAACCGAACCGTTTACAAGCAGCTGTGCCCCCTCTAGAGGCTCATCCCCTTCGTCAAAAACACTGTTGGCGTTACTATCCAGGAAGACACGCCCGCGGACCGGGGCCGCCGACCTGCGGCTCTTGCTGGTCATCCGGTAGGCATCGTCATCATTAAACGGAGACAGGGACGTGCTGGCGCGCATTGTAAATTTCCATCCGCGCTCCTGCTGGTATTCGGTATCCAGAGAACTTATCAGGGTGCCGAAATCATAGCCAAGCTGGCTGCCGACCGTGGAAACTGACGTTGGAAAAGCGTGCGAAAAGCGCAATGCGCCCTGCAATCCCTTGTCCGCATTGTAGCGCAGCTCAGCCTGCCCGGAGGAAAGATCGAATTCCGGATGCATCGTATAGCTCATATTGCCGCGCACCTGCCAGTCGCCGAAACGAACCGTCGTGTTTATCCGGCCGTTCGTGGATTCGTGTATCTCATCAACTGCCTGCGTGCTTGTTGAATGGGAAAACCGCAACCCGCCCCGTGATAAGGACTGCTGCGTCTCGACCCGCGTCGTAACGGTTCCGCTTCTGTTTTCCTGGTGCAGCACGCCGAGATTTAGCCCCAGAACGCCAAAGGGAAGCGCAAAGCTCTTATTGGCGTCCATTTCCGCCTCATAACGCTTGGATGAACTGCCAAAGCCGTTATCCGGACTGTCAAAATGATTGAAGAAGGTATTCCTGAGATTAAGCCGCACCCCGAAAAGTTTCGTAAGAAACCGGACGTCGAGCGCATTGCCGCCGCCTATTTCCTGATACCCCTCAACCTGCCCGACACCGTTCAATGCAACAAACGACGCGCCAGCCGTCAGGTATTTCTTGTCTTCTTCTCTCGTCGGCAGCTTCGCCGCACTGGCAAAAAGGGTCACGTTCCGGTTCACACCATAAGCCGCATAGGAATTCAGCGCGACACCACGGGGCTCCGTTCTCGGCTCATTGGCAAGGTAGACAAAAGGCCTGTCGGCATCAACGAAGCCGCCCGAATACTTGAACTCTCCGGGACGCAGCATACCGGCACCGATATTGAATTCCTGCACGTCTTCCCGGACCTGCCCCTGAGGACCGTAAAGAACGGCCCGGATTTTATTGCCGCCAAAGCGCAACTGGACATCCTCGAACCGGTATTCTCCGTCTTCTTCAACCTCCCCGAAATCAATAAGCTCGTTGTTGTTATACAGCTCGATTTCCCAGCCTGCCGGGCCGGTCCCCTCAACCGTAATTGAATCAAACTCCCCGCTGGTGTCTTTATCAAATGAGGTGAAAAACACGCCCCGTCCCCGGGAGGCCGTACTGACAAAGTCCCTTTGCCTGATATTAATATCGCCCGCCTGGACCTTGTGAATATCTAGCGGCAGCTCACCATCTCCGCGTTCGGTTCGCTCAAACCGCAGGCGGATATTGTCCGGCCTTCTGATCTTTCCTTCCTCGTCATAGCGGTAATTGGCGGAATAATCCGCTATCGTCCCCAGAAACTGCTGCTTGCCGTTGATGGTGTTGGATCCGGTCAGCTCCTTCGTGGCATTGTCGAACGTATAATTGGCCTGAAGATCCACCGCCGGCCATCCGAGCCACTTTCTTTGCGGCCTGACCAGTACGAGATCGTCGTCCCTTTGCTTTTCCAGCGCGCGCGTCTCTTTCTGGGCCATCATCTTCTCGCGTCTTTTGCGGCGCTCGAACCGTTCCTCAAAGACCAGATCCTCTTTGCCCGTAACACTGATAGACTGGGCGGCCAGGTTCACCTGCATATTGACGGGCCAGATATCGTTCAGAACCTCAAGCTGGATATAGATATCGTCCTGATAGATGTCGCCCCTGTCCAGAAAGGCATAGTCCGCAAGCGCCTGCTTCTGCCCTTTGACAATGATTTCCCTGCGCTCGCGGTCGATTACAAAACTGTTCTCTTCAGATAAATACCAGCCGCTGATATAGCCGCGGTCGAGATCAGGCTCGACATAAAATTCCAGACCCCCGGCAAGTTGCAATACGGGCAGATAATAACGGCTTTCAAGCTGGTAAACGGAAACCCCGTCGGCAATAAGGTAGGGCGGCATAACGACTTCAAAAAGCCACTCTTCCAGTTCAGCCTTCTCGGCAGCGTGGGATTTCGGCAAAAAGACAAATACAGCGATAATAAACACTATCGCTGCGCATAAAGTACGCCTGTAAAAATCTGTCTGTTTTATATCGCCCATGAAAGTGAGCAGAGAAGAGAAGTAGCCGGTTACTATTCTAACGGAATCTGCGGCATACACCAATAACCGTTATTTTTCCAACAATTTCAGATGGTTACAAAAAGAACCTCGCAAACAGCCCCTAAGAGGCTGAAAAACAGGGCAAAAATGATTCGGAAAAATAAAGGCTCAATGCCTTCTAACGCGCCAGCGTAACCGTTTCGGATGCTATAACACGCCCCTTATAGTAAGGGTCGTCGGTTTCGGCCTTGTAATCCACGCGCATGGTTGAACAGCGCGAGGCGCCGCCCTCTTCCGGATAGGGAAAGTTAAAGTTCATGTGCCTTTTTTCGACTTCCGGATAGATGGCAATGCCGAGAACCTGCTTGGCCGTATACTCGCCGCCATCAAGACACACAAAATCAAGATCGCCGTAAAGGCTGCGGTTGCCCTGACGGTTGATCGTCAGCGCCAGGTTAAGCCCCTGCCCTGTATCGGTCAGGTCCAGATTGGAAAGCGAGCCCGCTATCTCCATTTTCCCGACACGAACGAAGACCGGCAACGCAAACCCCGTCAACGCAGAAACCTTAACCACAGGCTGTTCCTTTGCCCGTTCGACCTGTTCCGCCGTGAACTCGGGAGCCTTCGCCTCAGGCACGATATACAGGTGCGAGCGATATTCGCCCGGTTCGGTGCCCTTTGGAATTCTGGCCGAAAGCCGCACCTGCTGCGTTCCGCCCGGCGGCAGCTCAATGCGCCTTGGCGCAAACCTGATCAGGTTTTCCGCTCTTTTAAGATCGCTGACATCTTCGTCCTTACCGACACTGACCAGCGTTTTTTCTTCCGTCATCCGGTAGTCACGCCAGCCGATCCTGTATGCCTCCTGTTCTTCGGTATTGTTGATCACCAGGATCGTCTGCGACCGTGTCTTGCCCTCAAAGATAACCCGCTTCATGCTGAGCCGCAGCGCCTGCGAGCTTGCCGACATCATTGTAAGCACTGCGATAACGCTCGCCAGAAAAGTCAGCGAAAGCATAAACGCCCTGACAAATACCGTCTTATCCGAGACTCGAGAAGGTTTCATAATTAAAGCTTTCCGGATTTTAAAAAGGACTTTACGGATTTCTATTATAAAACAAAACACACACACTAAGCTACTGAAAATTTGCAAAAATACGCGTGGCGCCGGAATAGGATCCGGTCAGTTGCCCGGCGGACGTCTCGATACTCGCCCCAACGGGAAGGAAGATGTAACTATTTGTAACGTTTGGCGTAATCGTAACCCTGGACCCGCCCCCGACCGACAGAAAGTTGAAATTGTTCACGACAAGCGCGCTTGTCCCGTTCGTCAGGGTGACTGTCGGGCTTTCGACACTGACCGTCACGGGATGGTTTGGCCCGCGCAGGCGAATCAGCCCCGCCGTCGGATCGCCCATCCCGCCCGACAGGTTCCCCGCTCTGCGTGTTTGAAAGGGTTCAAGTGCGGAAAACTTAAGGAGCCTGTTCATTCGCTTTTCGCGCTCGTCCCGCGGCACCCCAAAGATGTGTGCAAAGAACCGGATGTTCTCAGTAACGCTCAGGTCCTGATACAATGAAAACCGTTGCGG
>CAZKGT010000122.1:0-7229 GCA_964552285.1 uncultured Pseudobdellovibrionaceae bacterium
TCAACCACAGATGAACACGGATAAACGCAGATAATAAAATATCTGAGTCCATCTGCGTTTATCTGTGGTTTTAAAATATGCCTGCGGCGCTTTTTTCGTTATGAAACATTCGTGTTTATTCGTGTTCATTCGTGGTTCTGTTTTCTTTATCTTCAAAGTTCACGCTGCGCAGATCATCGAGATCCTGCTCTTTCATGAAATCATCGAACTGCTGGGAGAGTGCAAACTTCATATACTGGAGGCGTTTTACAACCCGGCCCAGACCGTGCATGACTTTCGGGATATCCTTTGGGCCGATGACAAAGACTGTCACGGCGATGATAATCAGAAGTTCAGGCCATCCGAAATCAAGCATGATAATGGCCCGGTGCTTTATTCATCTTTCTTATCTTCAACGGCCTTCGGCGCTTCTTCCTCGTCCTTCATGCCCTTCTTGAAGTTTTTGATGCCCTTGCCGAGGTCTTCCATGATACGCGGCAGGCGGCCTGCGCCAAACAGGACGACAACAATCAGAACGACAATCAGGATCTGCCAGATGCTGGGACTCATGGGTCTCTCGTTTTCTTGCTAATAACGCGAACAATCTGGGAGAGATTGCCTGCCGTGTCAACATTTCTGGATATTCAGGCTTCCAGCGCGGCGATATTTTTCAAGGCGGATCTGACAAAACCGTAAGGGACTTCGCCGCATTCTGCCCTGAGATTTTGCGCTGCCGGGCTATCCGGATTATCCGGATTATCCGGATTATCGACAAAATGGGAGCATAAGAATCTTGCCTCCAGAACAATATCTCCGACTTTCGGCAAATCATCTCTTTCGACACCATCAAAGACGCATGAAGCTTTACCCAGAAACGAATTTGTCACGGAAAGCGCTGTTGCCTTGCCTTCAGGAGCCGGGGGGAACATGCTCATTACCCTGGCAACCTGCAGCCCAATCTCGGTGAATTCTGATGCGGTCTTACCCATCTACATACTTCATCCTTGTTGCATATTTTTATATACAAATGAATAACAGTATGCGCGGTGTCTGTCAAAGGATTTCGGGGACGGTGCCTTCGTTTTCGTCCTCATCCTCCCCTTCCGGAACGGCAAATAAATCGTCACCGTCGGGAAGGGTGTCGATGGCCGGGCGGCGGTCGAGAAGGCCGGAGGCTTTCATCTCGTCAAGGCCTGGCAGGTCGGTCATCGATTCAAGGCCGAAATGATCCATGAAGTCGGTCGTTGTCACCCATGTCAGCGGGCGGCCCGGCGCTTCCCGCCTGCGGCCCGGCCTGACCCATCCGGCCTCGATCAGCACATCCAGCGTGCCGCGGTTGGTGGCAACGCCGCGGATGTTTTCGATCTCCGCGCGGGTAACGGGCTGGTGGTAGGCAATGATGGACAACGTTTCGAGCGCGGCGCGGGAAAGTTTGCGCTGCACTTCCTTTTCAAGGCTCAGCGCCTCGCCAATATCAGGCGCCGTGCGGAAAGCCCAATGGCCGTTAACCTCCACGAGATTTACCCCCCTGCCCTCATAATGCTCCTGTAGCTCCGTGAGGAGCGCGCCAAGATCAGCCTCTTCGGGCAAACGCTCACGCATTGCCGCCGGGGACAGCGGTTCGGCGGATGCGAAGAGAAGGGCTTCGAGGAGTTTTTGGTGATCGTTCATTTTTTTATTTTTACCATTCAACAAAATGCAGCATCCCGGACTTGATCCGGGATCCAGAAAAAACGATGGCCGGATCCCGTCTTTCGACGGAATGCTTATAATTCATTTTTTACTCCTCCTCCAGCGCCGCCCGCACGTAGATCGGGCGGAAGGGGCCGTCCTGTTTCAGTTCCACCTTACCCTGCTTGGCAAGCTCAAGACCCGCCGTGAAAGTAGAGGCGAGAGCCGAGCGGCTGAACAGGGAATCGCGGATGCCCTGCGGGATGAAGCTGTGCAGGGTGGTCCAGATACTGTGCATGCCTTTGCGCGGCAGGCGGCCCAGCATACGGGTGAAGCGGTCCAGCGCCTCTTCCATCGACATCAGGTTGAAATGCGGCAGGTCGTAGCTGCTGTATTCCTTGCGGCGCTGGATATCGCCGTAAGCTTTCAGGATGTCGTAGAGGCTGACGTTATAGGTTGCTTTCGTAACGATCTTCGTGTCTTCGGGCATGCCGCGGGCGAAAATCTGCTGGCCGAGTTGCGGGCGGTTCATCAGGCTTTCAGCGGCGTTTTGCATGGCCTCGAGGCGGCGGAGCTGGAATTGCAGGGCTTCGGCCATTTCGGCGGCGCTCGGCTCATCGCCGGTTTCGTCGGTTCTGGGCAGCAGCAGGCGGGACTTCAGGTAAGCCAGCCAGGCCGCCATCACCAGATAATCGGCGGCCAGATCGAGACGCAGCACACGGGCACGTTCGATGAATTCGAGATATTGCCGGGCCAGTTGCAGGATCGAGATTTTGGTGAGATCCACCTTCTGATCACGGGCCAGTTGCAGCAGAACGTCGATCGGGCCGTCATAGCCGTCGATATTCAACAGCAACGCATCCGCATCATGCGCGCCGCGCTCCAGCCCATCACGGGGCGGGTCTTCTTCGAAAGCAATCCGGTTCATACGTTTTTATCCGTTTTCTTTACCGCGAAGGCGCGAAGAGGCGAAGATACAGCACACCAAGCGTGCTTCTTAACCACAACGGCACAACAAACACAGCGGGCATGAGAAGAAAGAATGTTCTACAAAAAACGCCGTGTTCACTGTGCCGCTGTGGCTCATTCTTTCTTGCCTGCGGCGCTGCTTTTGCCTCTTCGCGCCTTCGCGGTAAAAACATTATGCCGCCACTTTCCGGAATTCCTGCGCTTTTTGCAAGCGATTGATGGATTCCGGCGTCAAAAGAGGCTGCATAAGCGCGATCTGCTCCATTTCGGCAAGGTCGCCGTTGCAGTGCAGTGCGGCATCGCACCCGGCATCGAGGCAGGCTTTGGTGCGGGTCCGGATATCGCCGATGCCGTCGAGGGCCTTCATGGCCAGATCGTCGCCCAAAAGAAAGCCGTCAAAG
Organism: uncultured Pseudobdellovibrionaceae bacterium; assembly: GCA_964552285.1. Lineage (GTDB taxonomy): Bacteria > Pseudomonadota > Alphaproteobacteria > Micavibrionales > Micavibrionaceae > CAZKGT01. Next base: position 3,021 of record CAZKGT010000122.1, read on the forward strand.
CCGATGGAGCCACGGATAATGTCCTTTATCACTTTGGGTGAGGTGGTGGCCGGGTTGTCCGGGTCTATCGCTGTGTAGACGACGTGGGCCGTCATCGCCCAGCTTGCGACGGCAACGTCCGTCCGGGATAGCGCGCGGAACGGCGCAAAGTCGGTTTTCTCCAGTTCATCAAGCGGTGCATCGACAACTGGCAATTCCAGATGACTGTCGGAGACGGCGCGGCCGTGGCCGGGGATATGCTTGATGATCGGGGTGATCCCGGCGGCCAGGAAATTCCGGCAGACGCACTCGCCGAGGCGGGCGACGATAGCCGGATCGTCCGAAAAGGCGCGGTCGCCGATAATGTCGTGCGTTTCCGGGCGGAGAACATCAAGCACCGGGGAGCAGTTGACGTTGATCCCGGCATCCAGCAGTTCCGCCGCAATGCGCAAAGTGTTGGCGCGGGTTTCCTCCAGCGCCCTGTCCATGTTGTCTCCGGCCTCATCACCGAAACGCTGTGCCGGGAAATGGTCGCGCCACAAGGGCGGGCGCAGGCGCTGGACCCGCCCGCCTTCCTGATCGATCAGGATGGGGCAATTGCGATCAACCGCTTTTTTCAGATCGTCCGTTAACGCCCTCAGTTGCCGCGGATTTTCGCAATTACGGGCAAACAGAATAAAGCCCAGCGGGTTTGCCTCACGAAAAAGCGCGCGCTCGGCGTCTGTGAGCGCCGGGCCGGAGAGGGAGAAAATTGCTGCCAGCGGCGAATTTGAAGGGTTAACGTCCGACCACAAGACAACCTCCGGGTTTTTGCGCCTTGATAGAGGCGCAGGTTCTGTCCGCCTGATCCCGCGCCACGGGGCCTGCCTGAATGCGGTAGAAGATGCCGCGCGCGCCGAGGTCTGCTTCCTGAATACGGTAATCGTAGGAGGAAAGCTCTGCGCCGAAACGTTTCCTGAGACGGCTCCATTCGGCTTTTGCGCCGTCACGGGTGCCGACACTGCCTAGCTGAACGTAGAAATCGCCCGACGCCGGACCGCCTGCGGCAGGCTCGGTATCGACAGCCTTTTGCTCCTCAGCCTTCAGGGCCGAGCGGACAAAGGCCAGCGTTTCCGGGGTAATCCTTTGCGTAATGGCACTGGCCGGCGGAGGCTTTTTCTCCACAGGGGAAGAGACAGGTTCGGCTTTCGCCACGACGAGAGCGGAGTCGGAGGCCGGGGCCGGTTCCGCTTTTTTTGCAACCGGCTTGGCTTTGGGAACGGGCGCGCCCGGCGCGGTGCTTTCAAAAATCCTTTCGGTGATCTCCGTTGCGACCGGCTTAACGTCCTCTGCTGCGGGCGTTTCCTCCTCCGGCTCTTCCGTAATACTGAGCCCGGCAAAAAGCTCTTCACGGTCCATCGGCTCTTCCCCGTCTTCGAGGAGGTTTTCTATCGGCGGCACCTCGTCAAGGGAGCGAGCCTCGCGTAACGTATCAAAGACCGTGCTTTCACGGTGCGGGATTTCCATGCCGCCCGGATCTTCAGGACTGACGCGATATGGCTCAGCATCAGCGCGGATTACGGGAATGTTCTCTTCCGTCTGGCTGGCCGAACGCGGGTAGCTGATCCAGAACACGGCGCCCAGCACAACAAGCGCGGCGACCACCATCAGCACCGTTCGGATCGGACCGCGCTTGCGTTTTTTCACGGGCTCCTCGAAATCATAGAGATAAGACATCAGCATTTTCCTTTTACTGTGCCTCTCCCCTTGGGGGAGAGGTCGGCCCGAAGGGCCGGGTGAGGGGCAGGAAAAGTCCGAAGGTCAAAATTATATAGTCCTTACGGGCTTCTCATGCCCCTCACCCAACCCTCTCCCCACGGGAGAGAGGGCTATTGTTTGCTGCACCCCCTGCACGATCGCCAGCCGTGCCAGTGTCGCTTTCGGGTCCGCCGGATCAATCACGCGCATCAGCGTGCCTTCCGGCGCCTGCCGCCACCATTCATTGAAGGTCTGCACAAGATTTAACAGATAACGGCATACCGGCGTCAAGCTTTCCGTTGCCGATGCCCGCTCAAGCGCCCACGGATAAAGGGACAGCAGCCGGACCAGATCACGATCGCCGGGCGTAACCTCAACATTTTCCGAAAGCGATTCGGTTTTGTCTGCGTGTCGAAGGATGGCGTGGCAGAGATTATGGAGATAGGAAATCCTGAATGCATCATAGGATGCCATCCCCGCGCAGGCGGGGATCCACTTATCCGCACCTGCGAAAGTTGGTCGGTGGACCCCCCCCGCCTGCGCGGGGATGACGGCAATAATAGACTTTAGATATGCGCCGTAACTTTCTGTTTTTATTCTTATATTTAGAAACCTTTTATCTGAAACATGAAAGTTTTCTATATGGACGTTGTTTTTAAATGAACTTTTCGGTTTTGGTGCCAACACCGGAAAATTCGATGTCAGGTCACCATATTCCGGCTGGGCCGGTTCAACGGTCAGACGGGACGGGTCATCAAGCAGCCGTTCAAGATCCCTCCTGATCTCCGCAACAATATTCACCGCAAGTCCCAGTACAGATCGAACAGGCGCTCATGCTCGCGGATGGCGTAGCGGTCGGTCATGCCTGCGATGTAGTCACAGACAATGCGCGCGCGGGCAATATCGTTGTTGAGCCCCCCCGCCTCCTCGACACGGCGCTGCCAATGATCCGGAAACACTTTCGGCGTTTCAAAGAACGCCTTATACAGGTCGGGTATGATCTTTTCGACCTTCAGCCAGATACGGTTGACCGTGTAATGGCGGTACATGTGCTGGAACAGGAAATCGCGCAACTCGTCCACACGTTTACGCATGGTATCGGAGAAAGCGACAAGCTGGACTCCCGCCCAGCGAACCTCGTCCACCGTTTCAGGGCCAAGCTTTTCCAGACGTTTGCGGGTTTCCATCAGGACATCGTTTACCATCGCGCCGATCATTTCGCGGATCATTTCATGGACGAGGTAATGGTCGGTCAGGTCGGGATAGACATCCAGAACCCTTTCCTTGATATCGGCCAGCAGCTTGACGCTCATCAGATCGTCCATGGTGAACAGACCCGCGCGCAGGCCGTCCTCGACATCGTGGTTGTTATAGGCAATGTCGTCGGCGATGGCCGCGACCTGCGCCTCGAGCGAGGCATGGGATTCAATCTCAAGGTCGGCCTTGTCCAGGACCTGCTCCAGCATGTAGTTCGGCTTTTCCGTGACCGGACCGTTATGTTTGACGACGCCTTCCAGCGTTTCCCATGTCAGGTTCAAACCCGGCCAGCGCGGATATCTCTTCTCTAATGCCGTCAGGACACGCAGGGACTGATCGTTGTGATCGAAACCGCCATAAGGCGCCATACATTTTGCCAGATAGACCTCCCCCATATGAGCAAACGGCGTGTGCCCCAGATCGTGGGCAAGAGCCACAGCTTCGGCCAGATCCTCGTTGACCATCAGGGCACGGGCCAGCGTGCGGGCGATCTGCGCAACCTCCAGCGTGTGGGTGAGCCGTGTTCTGTAATGGTCGCCATCGTGATAGACGAACACTTGCGTCTTGTATTTCAGGCGGCGGAAAGCGCTGCAATGGATGATGCGGTCGCGGTCGCGCTGGAAAGGGGTGCGGGTCTCGCTCTCAGGTTCAGGATAGATCCGTCCCCTTGTCCTGTCCGGGCGGCAGGCATAGCGCGCCAGCGGCAGGGCGCAGTAATTATACTCGGTCTGGTCCATTATGTTTCTTTCCCCGATTGAATTTGAGCGCCCGCAGCCAATATAATGGATATATGAGCGACACAAACACCATAACCGTCGATGACAGCGCCATCAAGCGCATCCAGTTCCTGCGGGACCATCAGGGCAAGGAAGGATTGATGCTGCGCATTACAGTGGAGGGCGGGGGCTGTTCGGGCTTTCAATACAGGCTTTCACTCGACGATACCGTCAATGAAGACGACTCAGTCTTCGGCGAAAGCATCGTGACGGACGACGTGTCGCTCGACTTCCTGAAAAATTCGAACGTGTTTTTTGAAGAAAGCATGCTCGGCGCGGAATTCAAAATCGACAACCCGAATGCCACACAAGGCTGCGGTTGCGGGAGCTCTTTTTCAGTTTAGTTTTTTGAATCACGAATTCACACGAATAAAGCGCCGCAGGCATAAAAAGTATATCTCAACCCACACTACCGGACTCTGCATCAGAACACATTGACAGGCCACACTACCGGACTCTG
>CAZKGT010000123.1:0-7202 GCA_964552285.1 uncultured Pseudobdellovibrionaceae bacterium
TTGTGACTACACTATCTAAGAAGGCATAGAACAATCCGTAAGCCGGAAGCCTGATCTCATTTTTATCACCGTTAAAACTGCCGGATATTACCGAATCGAAAACGGGTGACTCTCCGGAAAATTTCGGTGACGGTTCTACGGCTTTTTCTTCATCGCTCAGATTAAACAGGCAGTAGAGTGCCTGGTCGTCTTTGGTCCGGGTGAAGGCCAGAAGGGTATCGTCGTCTGTTTCAGGAAATTCAATATCGCCGGAAACAAGCGCCGGCTGATCCTTCCGCCATGCAAGAAAGGCGCGTGTGAAGTTCAGGGTGGAGTCCTGATCCGTCTCCTGCCTTTCCGCCGCCAGCGCCAGATGGTCCGGCTGGGCGGGCAGCCACGGTTCCGCGGATGAGAACCCCCCGTTTTTCCCATCAGTCCACGGCATCGGGGTCCGGCAGCCGTCGCGGCCCTGCCACAGTGGGTAAAGGTATTTTCCCCACGGATCCTGAATTTGCTCATAAGTCACGGAGCCTTCCGGCAATCCCAGTTCTTCACCCTGATAGAGAAAAGGCGTTCCCCAAAGCGAGCAGAGCAGGGCGTTCAGCATTTTCGACAGGTGCGGGTCGTGGTGCCGTCCGCTTTTATCGGGATGCCACCTGCTGGCCACGCGGGAGAAATCGTGATTGGAAAACGCCCATGACGGCCAGCCTGTGCCGGGTTCATCACGAAAGGATTTGATGGCCTGACGAATTCTTTTTGCCGAGGGCGTATCCCCGGTCAGCAGGTCGAAATTATAGGCCGTATGCAGGCGGCTGATGCCGTCCGTATATTGGGCGGCCATTTCTGCCGCCCGGTCATCGCCGATTTCTCCCAGGGCTATACGGCCCTCATAGCGATCAAGCAGAGCGCGGATTTCTTCCAGTATCCTGAGGTTCTCCGGCTGGGATTTATCGTACAGGTGCTTTTGCATCGTGTAGGGAAGCGGGAAGTCGACGTTAAAGGCCGTAGGCTCCGGGTTCGGATTGGGCGGGTTGTCGCGCAGTTTTTCGTCGTGCAGGTAGTGATTGACAACATCCAGCCGAAATCCGTCCGCGCCCTTGTCCAGCCAGAAGGCGCACTCCTCCAGAAGGGCCTTGAGAACAACCGGGTTATGCAGGTTCAGATCCGGCTGCTCCGGCAGAAAATCATGCAGGTAATACTGGCCGCGCCGGATTTCATACGTCCATGCCGGGCCGCCGAAGACACCCTGCCAGTTGTTGGGCGGCGTCCCGTCTGGTTTAGGATCGGCCCAGACATACCAGTCGGATTTAGGATTGTCCCGGCTTTGCCGCGATTCCTCGAACCATGCATGTTCGTTGGAAGAATGCGCCAGAACCATATCGATGATGATCTTCAGGCCAAGCTTATGCGCCTTCTCCAGCATCACATCGAAATCGCCCATTGTCCCGAACATAGGGTCGATGGCGCGGTAATCCGAGACATCGTAACCGAAATCCTTCATCGGCGATTTGAAGAAGGGTGACAGCCAGATGGCGTCCACCCCAAGCGAAGCAACATAATCCAGCTTTTCCGTGATGCCCCTAAGGTCACCGATCCCGTCCCCGTTGCCGTCCATATAGGAACGCGGATAAATCTGGTAAAAAACCGCCCCGCGCCACCAGTCAGGTTTCGTTTTCTCGTTTTCTCGTTCTCTCGTGAAGCTGTTCATTTGCAAATGGTTACTGCGAGGACTTAAGCTTATTAAGCATTTTGGCTATGTGGTCGTAGACGTCGTTCCAGTTGTCAGCTTGTTCAGCATCGACGTAACCCAGTTTATGTGAGAAACCCACCCACACAAGCATCTCGTTGGCAGATCCAATGGCTATTGTTAGAAACCTTTTGAACTCTGCTTTTGAGCCGGGCAATTTGCCGTGGCCTTCGGCAATGTTTGCACAAATTGATTTGCTCGCTCGCCGCATTTGATCGGCGAGCGCGAACTGCTCGATTTTTGGAAAATCCAGGCTTTTTTCGTGAACGTTCAGTGCCGTTCCAAAAGCCTTCTGATAAACCTCTAATTCTTTGAAAGAGCGCATCAGCCCCTCCGTTTTCTCAAGCCCACGAGAAAACGAGCTAACGAGTTTACGGGCAAGCCTAACTCACTCAACGCTGTCAGCAGCCACTTTCATCGAAACGATCTTATCCGGATTGGCCGGCGGCTCGCCTTTGGCAACGGAGTCGATATGTTCCATGCCGTCCGTAACCTGACCCCAGACCGTGTACTGGCCGGTCAGGAAGGAGCATCCGTCATCGGTAAAGCAGATGAAGAACTGAGAGTTTGCGCTGTTCGGGTCCTGGGTGCGGGCCATGCCGACTGTGCCGCGCTTATAGGCGTACTGGCTGAATTCAGCCGGAAGGTCGGGCTCGTCGGAGCCGCCCATGCCGGTACCGGTCGGATCGCCTGTCTGGGCCATGAATCCGTCAATGACGCGGTGGAAGACGATACCGTCGTAAAAGCCTTCACCGGCCAGTTTCTTGATCCGCTCCACATGCTGCGGTGCGATATCGGGCAGAAGCTCGATGACGACGGTGCCGCCGCTTGATACTTCCATTTCAATCTTTTCGGCGGCCTGCGCGCCTGCGTTTGCTGCTGTCATGATAAGTAGGCTCCAGAATGCAAGAGTGAGTTTTTTCAGCATGGTGGTGTTTCCCCAAGGTTGAAAGATTACGAGGTTAAGCAGTGCCACATGGCGGGCAGGGATGCAAGATGCGGGAGTATAAATCAGGCCGTTTCACCACCGGAAACAACGCCTGAAAAACCGGAATTGTGTTCGCGGACCATGTTTTTCAGGGACTCGAGGCATTTGCAGCAATCCGGCTTTTCTGCCGAACAGGCTTCATAAACCTGTGAAACATTGCACGGGTTTCCGCGGGAGTTCAGATACTCGCGCGCTTTCTTCTCGCTGATGGCGTTGCAGATACATAGGTACATAAAGCAGAGAATATTGTAACTGACAATCATTCTCAATAAAAAAATGACATTCATCGTCATTGCGAGGAGGAAACGCCGACGAAGCAATCCAGAAGGCATAGGCTGGATTGCCGCGCTTCTTTCAGTCGCTCGCAATGACAAGATTTGATGGGAATACTGTCTTTTCTGGAGCGTGCTGTATTTTAAGTTCGGCCATTTCTCGTCATCCCCGCCTTCACGGGGATGACGTTTGCTGTTGGCGCGGTGGCCGGAATAAAACGCAGAACGTTCTAGCCTTCCTCAGGCCCTGTCTGCATTTCAATGTAGTTCTGAAGGCCCATCTGTTCGATCAGGTGAAGCTGGGTTTCGAGGTGATCGAGGTGGTTTTCTTCATCGGCGAGGATTTTGCTGACGAGATCGCGGCTGACGAAATCGCCGACGCTCTCGCAATATTTTATGGCTTCCTTGGCCTCGGGAATGGCTTTTTCCTCAAGCTTCAGGTCTCCCTCGATCACTTCCCTGACGTTCTCGCCGATAAACAGCCGGTCGAGCGTCTGCATGTTTGGCAGGCCGTCGAGCATCAGGATGCGTTTGATCATGGCATCGGCGTGTTCCATTTCCTCGATCGATTCCCTGTATTCATGCCGGGCCATTTTCGTGATGCCCCAGTTCTCCAGCATGCGGGCATGCAGGAAATACTGGTTGATAGCTGTCAGTTCGTTTTTCAGGATCAGGTTGAGGTGTTTAATGACGTCCTTGTCGCCTTTCATGATAGAGCCCCTTTGCATTCTTGATGTTGCCGTTCCGGGAGAGGATAGAGGAGATAAGTCAAACTGAAAAGTTTAGATTTCGCTGCCGCTGATCAGGGGGGTGACGCTGAGATACAGCGTTTTCTTTTCAAACGTTTCCCCGTCTTCCAGCTTGTAGAAGACTGTCAGCCGCTGCTGCTCGTGCTGTGTGCCGAGCGGCATGACAAGGCGCCCGCCCGGTTTGAGCTGCTCGAGAAGTTTTGGCGGCGGCGCGGGCAGAGACTGCCTGACGAGAATGGAATCATACGGGCCGTGTTCTGCCCAGCCATAGAGGCCGTTTTTCTTGGCCGTTGTCACGTTGCCGTAGCCGCGCTCTTCAAGCGGGACAAAATGACGGATCAGCTTTGCGTTCATTGGATCTGACTGGTGAACGGAATAAACATGCCCGGCCAGTTGCGAGAGGATGGCGGTGTCATACCCGGTTCCAAAGCCGATCTCCAGCACCCGGTCTCCTTCGTCAACATCCATCAGGTGAACCATCATGGCCGTCAGGAAAGGCTCGGCGATCATATGCTTGCCGATTTTCAGCGGCAGAGCGGCATTGCTGTAGGCATAGGGCGCATAGGGCAGGGCAATGAAATCCTCCCGCGGCACCATCGACATGGCGCGCAGGACCTTGTCATCGACTTTATAAAGCCCCGTATGCAGGCCGGTCAGGAAGGCTGCCATTTCAATCTCGCTGACCATGGTGCGGCGCTGCTGGAGCTGGATGCTCTGGTCTCCTCCCAGGAACAGGACCAGAAGAATAGCCGACATCATAGACAGCAGTTCATTATGGCGCTCAAGCCTGATGATATATTTCTTAAAAAATGCGCTGTTTGTGATTTTCCTGAAATCCATACCCCTCGCCCGCAAAGCAGTTTTCACTACTCGGGGACGTGAGCCGCCCGGATTTCCCGTTAATCCAGAGCGCGCGCCAGAATAGTGTCACACGTCTTAGTATATTCTGAAAAATCAAAAATTTCGGTTAATTTTTCGTTATCAAGGCGGGATTTGACATCCGGATCTTCCTTAAGTAGCTCTAATAGCTGGGTTTTTCCGCCGCTTTCCCAGACCTTCATGGCATTGCGCTGGACGATCCGGTAGGAGTCTTCGCGGCTGATTCCGGCCTGCGTCAGGGCCAGCAGGACTTTCTGTGAGAACACCAGGCCACCCATTTTATTGAGATTTTCCAGCATCTTGTCCGGATAGACGAGCAGCTTGTCAACGACGCTTGTCAGCCGCGCCAGCGCAAAATCAAGCGTGACGCAGGCATCCGGTGCGATATAGCGCTCGACGGAAGAATGCGAAATATCCCGCTCGTGCCACAGCGCCACGTTCTCCATCGCCGGAATAACGGCAGAGCGCACCATCCGCGCAAGGCCGGTGAGGTTCTCGGTCAGGATCGGATTGCGCTTGTGCGGCATGGCCGAGGAGCCTTTCTGGCGGGGTGAAAAATATTCCTCCGCCTCGCGCACTTCTGTGCGTTGCAGATGACGAATTTCCACGGCCAGGTTTTCAATTGAAGACGCAATCACCCCGAGCGTGGCAAAGAACATCGCATGACGGTCGCGCGGTATCACTTGTGTTGAAACATCCTCAACGCTCAGGCCAAGCTTTTCGGCGACATACGCCTCAACCTGCGGATCGACGGTGGCGTAAGTGCCGACAGCCCCGGAAATCGCGCAGCTTGCAATTTCGCTCCGCGCATTGATCAGGCGCTCTTTCGCCCGCTTGAAAGCCGCATAATGCCCTGCCAGCTTGATCCCGAACGTTGTCGGCTCCGCATGAATGCCATGGCTGCGTCCGATGCAAAGCGTATCCTTATGCTCCTGCGCCCGCCTTTTCAGCGCCGCCAGCAGCCCGTCGAGGTCGGCCAGCAGGATATCCGCGGCCTGTGTTAATTGCACAGAAAAGGTCGTATCCAGCACGTCAGAAGAGGTCATCCCCTGATGCACGAACCGCGCTTCTTCGCCAACATGCTCGGCCACGGACGTCAGGAAGGCGATCACGTCATGCTTGACCTCCCGCTCGATCTCGTCAATCCGCGCCACATCAAACCCGCCGCGTTCCCGCACCGCCTTGGCAACGCCTTCAGGGATCGTTCCCATCTCCTCCATCTTCTCCGCGGCCAGCGTTTCAACCTCCAGCATGATGCGGAACCTGTTCTCAACTTCCCAGATGGCAGCCATGTCGGGACGGGTGTAGCGGGGGATCATCTTTTCTTCTCCATGTATCGACCCTATCAGCTAACACTGTCCGCCCCTCCGATCAACCCTCATAAGCCCCATAAAGCCCTCTCCCCTGCGGGGAGAGGGGTTCCGGCTCATATCAACCCCAGCGTCTTAAAGCTCGAATACCCGTTCCGGCTGACGATGATGTGATCGTGAATGACGATGCTGAAGGGTTTTCCGGCCTCGATGATCTGTTTTGTCATTTCAACGTCCGACTGGCTGGGGGTCGGATCGCCGCTCGGGTGGTTGTGGACGAGGATTATGGCTGTGGCGCCCAGTTCCAGAGAGCGCTTCATGATCTCGCGCGGGTAGGCCTGCGTATGGTCGACGGTGCCCGATTGCTGGATCTCGTCGGCGATCAGTTCGTTCTTTTTGTTGAGGAACAGGATGCGTAAATGTTCCTTTTTCTCATGCGCCATCGTGACCTGGCAGTAGTCCGTCAGCCGCGCCCACGAATTCAGCACCGGCCGTCCGACCAGTTCCTGCTTCATCAGGTAATGCGTGGAGGCGGTAATCACCTTGAGCGCCGTAACAGAATTCTCTGACAGGCCCTTGACCTTCATCAGTTCCTCAACCGGCGCATTCATCACCCCGGCAAAACCGCCGAACCGGGAGAGCAGGTCTTTGGCCAGCGGCTTCACGTCCTGCCGCGGGATCGCCATAAACAGGATCAACTCCAGCAGCTCATAATCCTGCAACGCATCGACACCGCCCTTTAAAAACCTCTGGCGCAGCCGGTCGCGGTGGCCGGTGTAGTGGGGTTTCTGTTTTGTGGTCTGGGTTTCCATGATCTCGTTTTTAACCACGAATGAACACGAATGGACACGAATTTTTTACCGCGAAGACGCGAAGGAGAGAAGAAAACGGAGAAGAAGCGCCCCAGGCAAAATAAAATTCTTTAAACCGCAGATAAACACAGATGGACTCAGATAAAACATCCGTGTGTATCTGTGTTCATCTGTGGTTTTTAATACCTATATACCTGCGGCGCTTTCTTCGCTCCTTCGCGTCTTCGCGGTAAAAAATTCGTGCCCATTTGTGGTAAAACCATTCACCCGTAAGGCGGTTTCGTCCAGCCCTTCGGCGACAATGTAAAGATCTCAAAGCCGTCATCCGTAACGGCCAGAGAATGCTCGAACTGGGCGGACAGGGCGCGGTCGCGGGTAACGGCTGTCCAGCCGTCATTTAAAACCTTGGTCTTGGATTTGGTAATGTGCTTCTCGATTTTGACCAGAGTAATAAAGAAAAATGTGA
>CAZKGT010000124.1:0-7192 GCA_964552285.1 uncultured Pseudobdellovibrionaceae bacterium
TGCGCCAAGCGCAATCGCCTGATCCAGCAGCGACAGCCCATCGCGCACAGAACCATCGGCCGCGCGGGCAATCAGGGAGAGCGCATCGTCTGCGGCTTTCGCCTGCTCTTTTTCCGCAATGCTTTTGTAAAAAGCCTCCAGCGTCCCGGCATCAATCCGGCGCAGGTCGAACCGCTGGCAGCGTGAAAGCACCGTCACCGGCACTTTACGAATCTCGGTTGTGGCGAAAATAAATTTCACATGCTCCGGCGGCTCTTCCAGCGTCTTCAAAAGCGCGTTGAAAGCGTTTTTCGAAAGCATATGCACTTCGTCAATGATATAGATCTTGTAGCGCGCGGATGTCGGGGCATAGCGCACCCCGTCCAGAATTTCCCGGATATCATCCACCCCGGTGCGCGAGGCGGCATCCATCTCGATCACATCCGGATGCCGGTCTTCGGAGATCGCCTTGCACATCTCGCAATCATCCGTCGGCCCGGTCGTCGGCCCGGCTTTCCCGTCCGCCCCGGTATAATTCAGCGCCTTGGCGATAATCCGCGCCGTCGTCGTCTTTCCGACCCCGCGGATACCGGTCAGCATAAAGGCATGCGCAATCCGCCCGGACTCGATCGCATTGGTCAACGTACGCACCAGCGCATCCTGTCCGATGAGATCGTCAAAATGCTGGGGACGGTACTTACGCGCCAAAACGCGGTAGGGAATCGGTTGCTCTGAACTCATGCCTTCTTATGTAGAATTTTTGACGAAGAATCGCAATACGGCCTAGAAAGTTATGCCGCCAGAATGGACGGTTCTTTCAGGCATCTTTCCGATTCAGCTTTCCATGGCTTCAGTTTTTTCCTATAACCCGCCAGTTTTGCTTCGTTGCGCTCTATTTTTTCTTCAAGACGCTTGGCCTCGTTCAAAAATATTTGCTTGATTTCCAGTATGGTGCCCGTCAGGCCATTATCGAGTATTGCATCAATTTCTTCCGCCAGCGCACCATGATCCTCCGCCCTCAGGCGGTGGTGCCTGACTTTTTTTTCATTGCCCGAACGAAGGCTCTCAAGACGATTATGCTTGGACGCTTTCCGCTTGTGCCTGTTGAATTCTGCCTTCAGCAGACCTTTTAGTTTCCTGACAGCCTGATTGTGCGGATCTTCAATAAAACCGTCAATTTCTCCTGCAATATATTGATTGATTTTAACCAGTTTGCGGTCTTTTTCGATTTGCGCCTCTTTATTAAAGGCATCCCTAAGCAATCTTTCACGGCCGGTGCCAATAAAAAAATGCGGCAGGGATTCGCGCAGGAAATCCCCGAATCCATTATCAGGAAATAACCCCGCAACCCACGGCATCCGAGGCCCTCGGCTGATCCCAGGCTGTAAGCGCTGAACGGCCCGAACCTGCTTGAAGGTAATCCTGCGTATATCGGGATTAACCGACTGCTCGTCCAGCTTCTTGTCCGAACCGCGCATTTTTTTCCAGTCCAGAACCTCGGGCTTTCCGTCCCGACCGAAAACCAAAGCCGTGCCGTTTTCAACCCAGTCACCGGAATTTGCGTAGGTTATGCCATTGATTTTCTTTACACCGGGCACATGACTATGGCCGCAAACAAGCGTGTGGATGCCCCGTTCCGCGAGATTTTCCATTTTTGCGTTGATGGCAATGCCGTAATCCTGACGATGAGCAAGATCCGGGTTTTCCTGCAACATAACCGCCAAAGATTTTTTCGAATCAAACCGGCCGAACATTTTTGCAAGCCCTTTACGGGACTCCCGGTATGCAAGTCCAACGAAATCAACCGGAAGACCGGCGACAAACCCAACTTTGTCCGCCAGTACGGGATATCGCCTGAAAAAAGCGGCCTGCCCTTTTAGAAGACCGTGGTAAACAGGGCTGATTTTCGAGCTGTTCGCCGCCCAGTGCATGGCACGCCCAAAGGCCCGGACAAACCCGTCATACTCGTCACCGTGACGGAAAAGAACACCGTTGTCTTCAAACTCCCGAAAAACCCTTATTCCTGTGAAAGTCGTGCCAAGAATCCTGGATTCTCGAAAGGCTTCATCGTGATTGCCGGGAATAAAGATAACATCGACACCGCCTGCCATCTTGCGATTGATTGCGTCCAGAGCCTGTAATTCCTCTTCCTTAAATTTCCAGTTCTTCTTCTTTGCCAGCTCCCACATATCGAAGAAATCGCCGTTCACAATGAGGCGGCGGCACGTCATATTGTTCAGGAATTCGGCAAGATAGAGAGGTTCGGCGGAATCAAGCCCCAGATGAACGTCGGAGATAACGACCGTCTCGAAATCAAGTTTTTCGGGGATAGCGCCATCCCGGGGCATTACACACTCTCCCAAACACGCCTGTTACAGGCGTGTTATGGAACAAACCTGTTTCCAATTGCAAGCTTTTATCAACCGGGGCTGCCGTCTTTTTCCCGGAACGCCCAGAACTTGGCCAGTGTAAAATTGACAAACATGGCACTGACCGAGGCGATGGCAAGCGCTAGGAGAGGTATCGCCTGCATGAGAACGGAAGTCAGGGTCAGGAAAAAATAAACGAGAAGATTGACGCCAAGACCGATACTGTTGGAGGTCATATAGGCACGCAGGGAACGCCAGAGCGTCTCGCGGCTCTTCACTTTGAACGTATAACGCCGGTTCAGCCACCACGTCACCACCACGGCAATCAGGAAAGACGGCCAGCGCGCCCAGAAAGGCGACCAGTTCGAAACACCGATAAGGAACTGGAGCACCCCGCCATCGACCAGAAACCCGATACAGCCCACGACGAAGAACCGCTTGAACTGACCGACGGTCTCCGACTGCCGCACTTTTTCGACCAGCGCTTTCATTTCCCGTTCCCCGGCGCGGCGTAATTCAGGTAAAAAAGTCGTTTTACTTCTCGCCGCCCGCGGCTGACGCTGTCGAGAATAATTCCGCAGGAAAAAGATAAAAGCCCCGCCAGCATCAGTCCCGTACACAAAATCGCCGTTGGCATGCGTGGGACAAGACCGGTGGCAAAGAACTCCGCGAAAACGGGAATCGACAGGCCGAGAGAAAGAAGCGCCAGCACCGCCGCGCCGATCCCGAAGAAAATGAACGGCTTCACTTCCTTGAACAACACGGCAATGAACCAGAGGATCCGGAAACCGTCGCCAAAGGTCGAAAGTTTGCTCTCCGTCCCCTCGATACGCTCGAAATAAGGCGTTTCCACCTCCCCGCACGGCAGAGACATCTGCAGAGCATGAATGGTCAGTTCCGTTTCCGTCTCAAACCCCACTGCCAGAGCCGGAAAGGTTTTGACAAAGCGCCGCGAAAACACCCGGTAGCCGGACAACATATCGGTAAAGCCCTCCCCGAAAATCATCCGCACCGTCCCGGTCAGCAGGCGGTTACCCAGAACATGCCCCGGCCTGTACGTCTCCTGCTGCTCGACAGGAATACGCGTACCGACCACCATGTCGAGATTTTCGGAGACAAGCTTTTCCACGAGTTTTGGCGCGGACGCCGCATCGTACGTCCCGTCGCCGTCGGCCATGATGTAAACATCCGCCTCGACATCAGCCAGCATCCGCCTTATCACCATCCCCTTGCCCTTGCGCCGGACGAAACGGACGATCGCGCCGGCCTTTTCGGCTTCTTCCACAGTATTGTCGGTGGAGTTGTTGTTAAAAACGTAAATATCCGCATCCGGCAAAGACTGACGAAAATCCTTCACCACCCTCGCAATGGCGGCGCCCTCGTTAAAGCACGGCAAAATCACGGCAGTTCGCATGCATTTCCCCTTCAAAATATTGACGCCGAGTGTACTGCGGGATAAACCGCTTGTCATGCCCTGCAAACTTCATACGGCCCTGTTTTTTGTCCTTATCCTCGGTTATCTGGCCGCGTTGATGGTCGGCCCGCGCATTCCGGCGGATCAGCAAAAAGCCTACTGTGCCTATAACGTCCATATTGCAGGACCCTTCGGACAAAGCCTTAACTGCGATTCCCCTGCCTTTCTGGCGGACGCCGCCTACCCGCAGCGCATATACGCCCCCGAAGGCCGCAGGCAGGACCGCCCCGGCGCGGGACTCACCGTCCACATCCTCTCCCAGCCTTTCGTCTGGGCCTTTAAAGCAGCCGGAATGGGGGAGGTGTTCGCCCTCGACGAATACACACAGGAACGCAAGGCGCAGAACGAGAGGGAAAATGAAATCGATCCGAAACAGCTCCTGCCCTATTACCTCGGCTATGCCGTTTTAAAAGTGCTGGTACTGGCGCTCAGCTTCATCCTGTTTTTAAAAGCCGCAAACCTGCCGCTGAAATGGGAAACGCTGGCAAGCGCCGCCGCATGGATGGGCCTGCTTTTGGTCGTCAACAATATTACAAAGCAATATTTCTGGTCGCCCCACACGCAGGTCTTCAACATCCTGGCCGCCATGACGGCGCTCTACGGATTTCAGACCGTCCTGAAGACCGAGCGCCCGTTCCGTTTCTTCTGGGCCATGGCTTTGGCCTGCGGGATCGGGATGCTCTATTACGGCATCTTCGTTATTTCGATCACCGTAACGGGTCTGGCCCTTGTCTGGCGATTGCGCGACGACCTTTTTTCTAACCCCGCAACTTTCGTCCGGAACGCCGCGGAAAACCTTGCCGCCATCGCCCTCTTCGCCCTGCCCTATGCTCTCTGGGCCGGCCTGATGATCGCGCTCAACGGCGAGTTTTACCACCACGACGCGCAGGCCTATACAGGTTTCAGATGGATGGGCCAAACGGCCAGCGAATATGGAGGCATCATCGCCATACAAAAATTCGTCAGCCATGCAATTAATCTTCTTGGCGGCGCACTGGTGCAGGGGTGGATTGCCTTCCTGTTGCTGGCGGGACTTGCCTATACAAACAAAAAACAGACCGGAAGAATTTTCCACGCACCATCCCTTTGGGCCGGTGCCGCTCTCTACGGCCTGCTCTACACGCTCTTTTTCTGCGCCTACAACCTGCACTCGGAGCGCATCTCGGCCATCCTTGTTATCCTGATCGCCCCCATACTGGCCGACTGCGTAAACACCCAGAACCTCACAAAAATCCAGAGCACCGTCATAACCGCAGGCTGGTTTGCCTACGCAGGCTACGCCGTCATCAAGTTCGGCCCGTACAGTTGATTCGCAAATCCGTATGAATGCGGATATAATTGGCCAATGCTCAAGCTGGACCGGATACGCATAACCCCTGCCATTCTTCGCCTTGTCGCAGAAATCGACGAGTTCAAGGGCGTCTGGCGCGGCCTGCAAAAACACACGGACAGCCTGATGTCGCTGGACGAGGTCGCAGGATACGGCAGGGCCCTTGAAGAGGTGCTTGGCCCCTTGCGCGAGAAGAAACTCTCCGGTGCCCTTATCTGCAAACTTCATGCGTCACTGACTCCGGACGGCGGTGCGTACAGGACGGATGAGTACTTTCTCACGGTCCCCGGCGCGGAAAGGCTTGAAACGGCGGACCCACAGGACATTGAAGCGCTGACCGAGCGCCTGTGCGACTGGACGGAGGAAGCGCTGCTGAGCCAGGAATGGCACCCGCTGCTGGTGATCGGCGTTTTTGCGGCAATCATTTTATCGATAGCCCCGTTTGACAAACACAACAAGCGCCTGTGCGCCCTGCTGATAACGCTCCTGATGCTGAAGACAGGGTATCATTACGCCCCGTACTCCGCGCTGGAAAACGCGCTGCGCTTCCAGGATGAATCGTACGGCCGCGCGCTGAAAAACATCTCCGTCAGCCTGATGGAAGGACGCCCGGAATGGACGCCATGGCTTGATTTTTACCTGTGCGTGCTGCGAGAACAAAAAAACGCCCTCAGCGACCGCCTCGCCCAGCCAAGAGCAAAAATGTCGGACCTGCCGCCCCTGTCCGTCAAAATTCTCGGTCTCTTCTCCCCGGGCGAGCAACTAAACATGACCGATATCGAACGCTCCCTGAACGAACCGCGCAGCACCCTGAAACTGCGCCTGAAAGAACTCGTCCGCGACCGCTACCTCACCCGCCACGGCAAAGCCCGCGCCACCTGGTACGGCCTGGTCTGACCCCCCTATTTCGGTGACAGGATACAAATTACGCGTGTAATTTGTATCCTGTCACCGAAATAGGGGTAATAGGTGAATCATCTGGCCAGAAGGACGTAATAGAAATAGTTTTCGCCGCTGGCGGTTTCGTTGAAACAGGCCGCCGAGATGCCGTCCAGTCCTGCGGCATCGTCTCCGACCCGTGATGTCCCCGCGTAGGAGAAAGACCCTGTATACTTCGTCCCCGTATCAATATTCGGCTCGTCAAACGGCGTTCCGCTCGGCGTATTCACCCCGAGTTGCTTGTTGATAGTCGCACAAAGCGTATCCGGAAGGTCAAGAATCAACATAACAAGATCCGCACAGCTATCCGCCGTGCAGTCCTCGCCGGAACCCAGAACCTGAACCGTTCCCGCAAAAAGCCAGTCACTCTGCGATGAAGACCACGCATCCGCCAGCGGCTGGTAGGAAATTCCTCCGCCGTCGCCATGAAACACCTTGCAGGAATCGCTGACCTCCGGCGTGTGTTTATACCCGGACAGCGCCGTCACATCGGCATTGTAAAAACTGATATCGTTTTCCGAGCATCCCCGGCGGCGCAACCTGCCGATCGCCCGGTCGACCCGCTGGGTTTCCGCAAGGATCGCCGCGGCCTCAACCTTGGCTTTTTTCTCGGAGATCCCGGTCGGCGCCTCGTCAAAGCCGCGTGAAAGCGTAAACATCAGCGCCGCGAACAGGACAATCCCGATCACAACCATCAAAAAGACATTACCGCGCTCGCCGCGACGTGCATCGTCGGACATGGTATTATTCCGCCGCTTCTGAATCATCCGGTCCCCCGTTTCGAAACAGCTTATCCCGCGCATCATCACCGGCCTGCTTAAGGATACTTTCCGTATCGGGCGGCAACGAGACTTTTTTCTCAGGCGTTGCCGGAGGCGTGGCAGAAGGCTGTTCAGCCTGCGATTCCGGCGCACCGGCCTCGTCCTGCCCCTCTTCCTCCTCTGCGCTGCTGACAAGCTGATCCCAGGAAATGGGCCCGCCTTTCTGATCGCCGCCCGACACCGTTGCCGACGGATCGACCGGCGTCGTTTCCTGAACCGGCGGCAAGACCCAAGCATTGGGGCGCGCGTTCTCCGATTTGACGGCCGGCGGGCCCTGGTG
>CAZKGT010000125.1:0-7118 GCA_964552285.1 uncultured Pseudobdellovibrionaceae bacterium
CATGCGCCAGGACCCGCCGTTCGATATGGCCTATATCACCGCCACCCATATTCTGGAACATCTGACGCCCGGCACATGCGTCTTCAATGACCCGGTGGAAGTCAGGAACGCGCCGGAAAAACTTTACGCCACCCAATTTCAGGATTTCATCCCGCCGACCCTCATTACCTCGGACAGGGAAGAAATCCTCGCCTTCCGGAAAGAATATAAAGACCTCATTATAAAACCGCTCTTCGGCAATGGCGGCGCGGGCGTGTTTCACATTACGCCGGACAGCGACAATTTAAATTCCCTGCTCGATACATTTACCCAGCTCTACCGCGAACCGATCATCGTCCAGAAATACCTGCCCGAAATCAGTGAGGGCGACAAGCGCATCATCCTGATCGACGGAGAGCCTGCGGCAGCCGTCAACCGCATCGCCGCACCCGGCGACGTCCGCGCCAACCTGCATATCGGCGGCCGTGCCGAGGCCACGCAACTCACAGAGCGCGAACAGGAAATCTGCGCGGCTCTTGGCCCCGAGCTGCAAAAACGCGGCCTTGTCTTTACCGGCATCGACGTTATCGGCGGCTATCTCACCGAGATCAACGTCACCTCCCCCACCCTGCTGCAGGAGGCAAACAGGCTCTACGGCACATGCCTTGAATCGGATGTCTGGGATGCGTTTGAACGGCGGCTTTAGGCAACCTGCGCCCTAATGCGCGTGCCCATGGTGAGAATGAGCGTGATGATCCTCGATCTGCGCCGCCTCTGAACCGGCATGAACCGGTGTGATGTCCATCCCGCGGTGAAAAACCGTATAGACAAACACGTTGACCACAAACAACACTGTCGCAATCTTCAGAATGATATGCGCGCTTTTCTTCTGAGGCTCACAGGACCCGTGAACGCATCCTGTGTCGTGGCAGTCAATCTTGCGGCTGTAGGCGTAAACACCCCACCCCAGAAGCACCACAGCCCCGGACAGGGAGATTAAAGGGATCTCCCATGCATGCAGGGCATCGTGCAGGGAAACCATGCCGGCCGGCATAGCCGCCACGAGGCCAAGCCCGGCCATCAGGCTGAAAACGCTGAACAGGGTCGGCAGCACGCAACAGAAGACGTGGCTCGCCTCCGATGCGATAATGGCCCAGTATAGAAACCTCTGAACGCGCTCCATCAATAAAATCTCTTTCGTAAAGATATGGATGATTATATTCCTGTAGAGCGAATTTCAAGGTATATTTATCCGCGCTGGTAAAGCACAAACCCGAGGAAAGGGATAGAAACAATGACGGCGGCCAAAAAAACACCTCAAAAAATAACGCAAAAACAACTCATTGAACCGGCCATCTCCGTTGCCGACCAGATCGGAATGGACGCGGACAGCCTGATCGAAAGTTTTCATTATCACCTCGCCTGCACGCTGGCCAAAGACGAATATACGGCAAGCGAGCATGATCGTTACTTCTCGATGGCCCTTGCCGTACGCGACCGCCTGATCAGCCGCTGGATCAGAACCCAGCAGACCTATCACGACCAGAACGTCAAGCGGGTTTGCTACCTCTCACTGGAATTTCTTATCGGCCGGATTATGGTGAACAATGCCATCAATCTGGGCATAGACGGTACCTGCCGCGAGGCCATGGCCCGCATCGGCCTTGACTGGGAAAAACTCTATGCGATGGAAGTTGACGCGGCGCTCGGCAATGGCGGCCTGGGCCGTCTGGCCGCCTGCTTCCTGGATTCCATGGCAACCCTCAAGATTCCCGGTATTGGCTACGGTATCCGCTACAATTACGGCGTTTTCAAGCAGCGGATCGAAAACGGCCACCAGATCGAAAAACCTGATAACTGGCTAAGCAAAGGCAATCCCTGGGAAGTCCCGCACCCGATGGTTTCCTTCATGGTTCCCTTTGGCGGCCGCGTCGAGGAAAAAACCGTCGGCGGCACGAAGCGCTATGAATGGATCGACACGCGCCCGGTCATCGGAACCGCCTACGACACGCCGATTGTCGGTTACGGCGCCTATAACGTAAACTATCTTCGCCTCTGGTCGGCCCGCGCTGCAGACGAATTCCACTTCGAGGAATTCAGTCGCGGCGATTACGTCGACGCCGTCGAAGCCAAAATCGAGGCAGAAAACCTGACCAAGGTTTTATACCCGAACGACAACGTCTATGCGGGCCGTGAACTGCGCCTGCGCCAGCAATATTTCTTTGTCTCCTGCTCCATTCAGGACATCGTCCGCCGCTTCAAGGTCGACAATTCCGACTGGATGGCCTTCCCGGAAAAAGTTTTCGTTCAGATGAATGACACGCACCCGGCGCTTGTCGTCCCTGAACTGATGCGCATCCTGATTGACGACCAGAATCTCGACTGGAAAACCGCATGGGATATCACCACGGAATCCACCGGCTACACCAACCACACCCTGCTTCCCGAGGCGCTCGAAAAATGGCCGGTCAGCATGTTTGAGAAACTGCTGCCGCGTCACCTGCAGATCATTTACGACATCAATGCGCGCTTCCTGCGCCGCGTCTCGACCCTTTACCCGGGCAACAGCGGCAAACTGGAACGCATGAGCATCATCCAGGAAAGTCCGGAAAAAGCCGTGCGCATGGCAAATCTGGCCATCGTCGGCAGTTCCTCCACCAACGGCGTGGCGGAACTGCACAGCAAACTGCTGAAAGAGGGGTTATTCAAAGAATTTGACGAGGTTTTCCCTGACCGCCTCAACAACAAAACAAACGGCGTCACACCGCGCCGCTGGCTGTTAAAAGCAAACCCGGGCCTGTCCTCCGCGATCACCGAAAAAATCGGTGACGGCTGGATCACCGATCTTGACCAGCTCCGCGGTCTTGAAAAATTCGAAAACGACAAAAAGTTCCTGAGACAACTTCGCAATATCAAAGACGCCAACAAAACCGACCTTGCAGCCATCATCCGCCAGACTGCGGGCGTCGTCGTTCACCCGGACTCGATGTATCAGGTTCAGGTCAAGCGCATTCATGAATACAAACGCCAGCTATTGCTCTGCCTCTATGTCGTGGATCTTTACCGGCGCATCAAGCACCGCAAACGCCCCTCAATGGTTCCACAGACCTTTATCTTCGGCGGCAAGGCCGCGCCCGCCTACACCATGGCCAAGCTCGTCATTAAACTCATCAACAACGTTGCCGATGTCATCAACAACGACCACACAATCAATGACAAGATCAAGGTTGCCTTCATCCCCGATTACCGCGTCTCGCTGGCTGAAAAAATCATCCCCGGCGCAGACGTCAGCATCCAGATATCCACCGCCGGCATGGAGGCATCCGGCACCGGCAATATGAAATTTGCCATGAACGGCGCCCTGACACTGGGCACGCTGGACGGCGCCAACATCGAGATCAAGGAAGAGGTCGGTGACGACAACATCTTCATCTTCGGCCACACGGCCCATGAGGTCGAAAGTCTGCGCCCGCAATACAATCCGCGTGAATACTACGAAAAGTATGACGATATCCGCGCCACGATCGATTTGATTGCCGAAAATTTCTTCTCACTGGAAGAGCCCGGCATCTTCCAGCCGATCATCGACAGCCTGCTGAACGGTGATTTCTATCTCACGCTTGCCGACTTCCACGGGTTCATCGAGGCGCAAAAGCGGGTCGAGAAAGCTTACAGGAATCAGGAAGAATGGAGCCGCATGGCCCTGCTGAACATCGCCCGCACCGGCCGTTTCAGCTCGGACCGGACCATTGCCGAATATGCGAAGGAAATCTGGAACGTCGAGCCGGTGGAAATCCCGGCAAACAAATAAGGCCTAAAACATCCCGCCGGGGCTAAGCCCCATGCTCATATCCATGCCCGGCATGGTCTGGCCGCCAACACCCATACCAGATGCACCCGGGGTAATATCAACATATGGCGCACCGTTGGGGGAAAATTGTTCAGCCACGGAATGTTCGCCACCAATCGTATTCTGCATGGCTTCGGTTATATCGCCTATTACAGACCCGTTGCCAATCACCATTCCATCTCCCTGCCCCAAAAGCCCTCCGAGTTCTTCTAGAGCAAGAACGGCAAATCCCATTTTCAATGGCATAGACAAAATTCTTTGATTCTCGGGGCCAAGGTCGAACAGATTGTTCATCGTTGCCCCAATACCCTCTTTCGGCAGATCGGGTGCACCTCCCCATTCATGCTCTTTAATCGTCTGCTCTATGCCCTGCGGATACGTCATTTCGTCTATCTAATCCCTTACCGTCACCGCCACCATATAGACATCCCTGACCTTGCCCTGAATAAACAGCACTGCATAGGCATGGCTTGCGCGTCGCAGGTAGGTGGCAATTTGCGGGTTGATCTTGACGCCGACATTTTGCGTCCTTCCGTCATCCAGAACCAGCGTCACGGTGCGATCGCGCATGTCATATTCGATCCATCTGAGAACGCCCGGAAACGGTTTGTCGTGCAGCAGCCACAGCTTCGAATTCTCGCCGATCACAAGATCGACATTCACACTCGACAGCAAATCCGGCAAGACCGGTGAACTGTTTCTGCGGCGCGCCGGCCTGCTCGTTTGCACGGTTTCAGTTTCCATTATTCCTCCCAAGAAAAAAGAATACCCCCTATTAAGGCTATTTTAACGGATGAACAAAACACCACGCAAAGATGCATCGTAACACATTGTTTAAATTATATTTATCCAAAAAAGCAAAAAATCGTTCACGATGCGCTGCAAGCCAGAATCCCCTGAAAAAATAATGGAATAGATTTTAACCCGGCCTCATTCGGGTATATATTGATCTTTGTCATGAAACGATAGTTCTTTCCACATCAGAGTAAGCCCATGGTCCTGAGCACAACCGAAACCCGCACCTTCGAAAAAGGCAAAACCGTTATCCGACAGGGAGAGATTGCCACCGCCGCCTATATGATCAAATCCGGCCTCGTCCGGGTCTATCACCAGGAAGAAGACGGCCAGACCGAGATCGCCAGTCTCGGTCCCGGCGAGATATTCGGCGAAACGGCCATCATCCGGCACAAACACCACACCCTCACCGTTGAGGCGCTCACCGATATAGAAGCCTACATCATCACCCCGCAAACCATAGAAAATAAAATTAAGAAACTGGACCCTCTGATGAGATCCCTTATGCTCATGTCCTTCGACCGCATGAGCAAGGCCAACGAAGCCCTCATCAAATGCAAATGCAGCCGGGAAGCCATCCACAGCGTGTTCAAGGGATAATGCCCCTCACAAATATATTATGAAAATTTAATTTTATCAATTTGCTAACCCATTTTTGCTTATAATGTGAAAAGGGAGAGGATTCCCTTCTTAAACGAATGCACATAATGCAGAAGGATTCTGTATGGTTAGCGACGTAGTTCTCGGCTCCAGCCTGAGGGCCCAATTATTTGCATTGACGCGGACCACCCGCTCTATCGACACGACCCAGTTGCGCCTGGCAACGGGCCTTAAGGTCAATTCTGCGCTCGACAACCCCCAGAACTTCTTCGCCTCCGCAGCCCTCAAAAGCCGCGCCTCCGATCTGCAGCGCCTGCTGGATAATATCGGACAGAATATACAGGTCATCAAAGCCGCCGATAACGGCGTCGCCGCCCTTGGCACACTGGTCGAACAGGCCGAGGCCGTCGCACAGCAGGCACTCGATATCCTCCCCACCCTGCAAAGCGAGGCAAAGGCCGCCGGCGAAAAGAACCTTGCCGAAATCGACGACCTCACCAGCCTTTCCGGCGTGGCAAACGGCGACCGGCTCCGATTCACTTTCAGGGCGCCTGATGAGGAAAATATCAACCCGCCGGCCAGTACCGTCAGCATCAGCACAAACATGTCCGGCGCCGAGCTTGTCCTCGCCATCAACGATCTCAACAACGCGCTGACCGAGGAAACCATTGAGGCATCCCTGAACGATAATGGCGAACTGGAGATCAAAACCGTCAACGGCGATATCATGATGATCGAATTTGTCTCCGGCGCGGTCGGAACCGGTACACAGGCTTCAAACCTCGCCATCGCCAACGCCCTTGGCTTCGGGCAACAGACCGAGTTTTCCAACGACCTCCTCCATCAGAACAGCGTCGGCTTTGTCGTTTACCCCGGCTCATCCCTGGAATCCTTTGAATTCACAGACTTTACGACAGGGGAAACCGCCCGGCGCAGTTCGGTGCTCAACAATCTGCGCACATCCACAGGACTCAACCCGTTCTTTAACTTCGCAAGTCCCGCCGACCAGTACCAGATCGGCGTCAATGGCGGCACGCTGCAATCCATCACCGTCGATGCGACAACCACCGTTCAGGGCTTCATCGATGCGATTAATACGGATATCAGCCTCTCGGACTTTATCGAGGCAGGTTTTAACGAGGAAACCGGGCAGATCACCATCTCCCCCATCAGCAACGTGCAGAGCATAGAGATCGGCGCAGCCTCACCGGATATCATGATCGCATTTCTGGGCTTTGACGTCCGCGCCCCGGTGGCCTTCGGCCCCATATTCACACCGGACGTCACCTCTATCCGCCTGCCCTCCGCGACCGAAGAGCTGGCAGACCTCGAAAACGAATTCGACAACATCCGGGAGCAAATCGATACCCTGATCCGGAACGGCGATGCGGGCTATCGCGGAACGAACCTTCTGAACGGCGACCGGCTGGAAACCTTTTTTAACGAGCTGCGCTCCTCGTCGCTCATCACCTACGGCATCGAGCTATCATCGGACGGCCTCGGCCTTGGGGACGCAAATTTCGTCAGCGCCGCCAGCATCGAAGACACCCTCACCGACGTGCGCGAGGCCCTGATAACCGTGCGCAATTTCGGCTCGGCGCTGGCCAACGACCTCAACATCATCCAGGCCCGCGAAACCGCGCTCCAGCAAATCATCAACACGCTGGACGAAGGCTCTGACGAACTCACCGTCGCCGACCAGAACGAAGAAGGCGCCAAAATGCTCTCCCTCCAGGTCACACAACAAATGTCCGTAACCGCCCTCGCCCTCGCCTCACAGGCACAGCAGGCGATACTGCGGTTGTTTTAGAGGTTAACACACTGATTTTAAACGGAAAAATTTGGCGTCCCGTACGGGATTCGAACCCGTGTTGCCGCCGTGAAAGGGCGGTGT
>CAZKGT010000126.1:0-7045 GCA_964552285.1 uncultured Pseudobdellovibrionaceae bacterium
GGGACGATCTTGCCGCGCTCGGAAATGAAGCGGTTCAGCATTTTCGTGTCTTTCCAGTCAATCGCCGGAGCGTTCTCACCCGTGAACGGGCAGGTTTTCCTGCGGCGGAAAAAAGGACGTTTTACGGTCGGTGCATCTGCTGCGCTCATCTTATGCGGCCTCCTGTTGATCGTTGTCGCGTCCGCCGTCTTTTTCTGCAATGACGGACGGACCGGTTGAAAGTTCGTCTTCGCGCAGTGTCATATAGCGAAGGATATCCTCGTTCAGGCGCAGGGTACGCTCAAGCTCCAGCACGGCCGGCGCCGGCGCATCGCTCTCGATCAGAACATAGTGGCCCTTCCGGTTCTTCTTGATCCGGTAGGCAAGGCTGCGCAGGCCCCAGTTTTCGGTTTTGTGGATTGTGCCGCCCAGATCCTTGATCGTCTGACAGCTTTTTTCTGTCAGCTCTTCGACCTGCTGCGCGCTGAGTTCCTGCCGTGCGATGAACACGGTTTCATAGTATGGCATAAATGCTCTCCTCCTGGTTTACGGCCCCTTTCGGGACCAAAGCCGACAAACCATTTCGCCGGCGAGGTTATGGTATAAGTGGCGGCACTATACGGATTACCCCCGGAAAATCAAGCGTTTTATGCCAAAAAAATCATGCCCGCAGCCTATAGCCACGGGCATGACCTTTTTTTGCGTAGTGCAAGGGGTAGTGCTTACGCCGCCTTTGTTTTCCTGGGAACGTAATATTGGTTCGCCAGGCAGGCGGCAATATATGTCTGCCCGGAAATACCGGACGGGCCTTCCGTTTGCTGCCGTGACAGCCGCCTGAGCGCAGCAGCTAGTTCATCCGCGCTCAGCGTCGGGTTTGCCATGGCCTTGCGGAAGTAAGGCAGAGCCTGGCAGGCATAACCCGCAAAATCTGTGTTCGGATTTTCTCCGGAAGAAATATACGCATGAAATGCGAGGTCCGTTTCCTCAAGCAAATGCTCGATTTCCTCGTCTACATTATGGCCGATCATATAGTCCTCCTTCATGATGCGATGAATAATCACCACACACCTCATAAACAACTCAGAAGAGGACGCAGTATTTTGGCTCCCAATGACGCGTATTTTTATTCACAGTCCCTTATATAAGAACGTTAGAGAATTACTAATATATTGTTTTAATTATTAAAATTACAATTTCCTAATTGTGGATAACCCTTATCATATTTGTGGATAAATGGAAGGAAAAAATTCATTTACCCTTAAAAAATTTCTGTATCTTGACACAAGGCGGCTCTCGGGAGAGAGTCGCCCGCGTTATAGACAAGGAGTATTGAAAATGAGCCGTGCCTTTGTTTTCCCGGGCCAGGGATCCCAGTTTGTCGGTATGGGAAAAGACCTTGCCGATGCTTTCCCCGAAGCGCGCCTGACGTTCGAGGAAGTTGATGATTCCCTGAATGAGCGTTTAAGCAAAATCATCTTTGAAGGCCCGGAAGACCAGCTCAATCTCACGGAAAATACCCAGCCGGCCCTGATGGCGGTTTCGATGGCCGTGGTGAACGTCCTGACCCGAAATGCGGGGATCCGGCTGGAAAACGCGGCGTCTTATATGGCAGGGCACAGCCTTGGCGAATACTCGGCCCTGACGGCGGCGGGCGCTTTGGAGCTGGCTGATACGGCAAGGCTTTTAAAGTTGCGCGGCCAGTCGATGCAAAAGGCCGTGCCGGTTGGCGAAGGCGCAATGGCGGCTATTCTCGGCCTTGATTTTGAAGACGTAAAAGCCATCGCCGACGAATCGTCCTGCGAGGCCGCCAACGATAATTCCCCCGGGCAGGTCGTTGTCAGCGGACGTAAGGGCGCGGTTGAAGCAGCCGTGGCGCTGGCCACGGAAAAAGGCGCGAAAAAAGCGGTGACTCTTCCCGTCAGCGCGCCGTTCCATTGCACCCTGATGGCTCCGGCGGCGCAGAAAATGGCGCAGGCTCTGGCCGATACCGATATCCGCCCGCCTTTCCTGCCGGTCGTGGCGAACGTAACGGCGCAGGGCGTCACAGATCCTCACGATATCCGCCTTCTTCTCGTCGACCAGATCACCAGCATGGTCCGCTGGCGCGAATCTGTGCTTTGGATGAAAGAGCAGGGTGTGGAGGAAATCATCGAGCTTGGCGCGGGCAAGGTTCTCTCCGGCCTCATTCGCCGCATTGATAAGGATATAGAGGCATCATCTGTCGGCACGGTAGAGCAGATCGAAGCGCTGATTGAAAAGCTGCAATGACAGAACGTCCCGTCGTTCCCGAAGATTCCCGTTACGTTCCCCTGCAACAGCAGCCTTACTGCTGTTGTCCGGCCACGATCCAGATGGTGATGCTGCGCCACGGAATCCCGCTCCTTCCGGCGGAATTGATCGGCTGGCATCTGGGCGTGGTCGTGCCGCCAGAAGATGCCGGATACTTTTATAATCCGCGCATAAGTGAAACACGCCCGCGCATCGGCTACGGCACACAGCTTGGTGACGGTATCGATGCGAACGAGGCGTTCCAGGAGATGGGCGTTCCTTTAAGCATGGAACTGGAACGGATTGATTCCTTTCCTGACTTTCCCGCATTTAAAGAACGGCTGTACTGGCACTATGAACAGGATCACGATATCCTGCTCTGCGTTCTCTGGGGCGATGTCTGTGATATTGATTTCCGGGAAGAGCCCTTTAACGCCGATGCGGCCCATATTGTTCTCGTGGACCGGATTTACGAAGGCTCCGTCCGGCTGATCGACGCTGCCCGCGGCCGCAAGTGGCGGGAATATGACATGAATTATCTTTATAACGCGATGGTCCGGCTCGGCGTTGAAAAGGATGCAGGGCTCTGGATTTTGAAGAAAACCGGAAAAAGGAAATAAACCATGTTTGATCTCACAGGCAAAACGGCTTTGGTGACCGGCGCGACCGGCGGGATTGGCGGCGCGATTGCGAAGGCGCTGCATGCGTGCGGGGCTACCGTCGGTATTTCAGGCCGAAACGAGGCGAAACTGAAAGCTCTGAGCGACGAGCTTGGCGGGCGCGTTCATATCCTGCCGGCGGACCTTTCGGATTCGGAAGCCGTGGACGATCTGGTTAAACGTGCCGATGAGGCGATGGGGCAGATCGATATTCTGGTGAACAATGCTGGCCTCACCCGCGACAACCTGTCCATGCGCATGAAGGACGAGGAATGGGATGAGGTGATCAAGGTCAATATGAGCGCCACCTTCAAACTCGCCAAGGCCGTCCAGCGCGGAATGATGAAACGCCGTAGCGGGCGGATCATCAATATCGCTTCCGTGGTTGGTGTCACCGGCAATCCGGGCCAGTGTAATTACGTGGCCTCCAAGGCCGGGATGATCGGCTGGTCGAAGGCAATGGCGCAGGAAATCGCCAGCCGCGGCATCACCGTCAACTGCATCGCGCCGGGCTTCATTGCCACCGCCATGACAGATGCTCTGACAGACGACCAGAAAGACAAAATTAACGCCAATATCCCGGCAGGCCGCATGGGTACGAGCGATGATATCGCCGCCGCTGCCGTCTACCTGGCCAGCGATGAAAGCGCTTACGTCACCGGTCAGACGATCCATGTGAATGGCGGCATGGCGATGATCTGACCTGCCGGCTACTTTTCTTTTGTATATTATTTTGGAATCGGCTAACTCCATCCTGAGGTTTCTATTGCTGGTGAGGGTGGTGTGTCTGGGCTTCAGAAAAAGTACAGGCTGATAATATTCGACAAGGACGGAACGCTTGTCGAAAGCGAGGATCTGTTTTTCTAGGCAATGTCCGAATCGTTAAAGAAGTGGGGGATGCCGGAGGATTACGACCCGGGGCCTGTTTTCCGGGCAATGGGATCTGCCACGCTGCAACAACAGATAGTAGCTGTTGGTGAGGCCTTGCGGGAAAAGCGTGGTGTTCAGATCAGGGTTCCCGAAGATTCCATCGAAGAGATTTCAAGATCAATAGACACGCTTGGTTTACGGGAAAGATTGCTGAGAGCTTTGCCGGGGGCAAGGGAGGTTCTCGAGCTTGTAAGGGCCAATATGCATATGTGCGTGGGCACCAACGGCGATCATCCGATTTTCAAGGACAATCTGCGTTATCTCGGCCTGCTGGACTATTTTATCGATGCGGCCACAGGTAAGGAGCACCTCTATTGTGTGAGCGACGTTAAGCCGGGCAGGGGTAAACCGGAGCCGGATATTTTCCTGAAGGCCATGCGAAAATCGGGCATTGAGAACGTTCAGCCCTCAGAAGTTCTGGTCGTCGGCAACGCCATTCAGGACCTTGAAGCCGCAAGGGCGGCGGGTATGGACTGCGTCATTAATACGGCCTGCGAAAAGAATCCCGATCCGCAGTTCTGGCTGGATCGCGGTGCAAAACTCACCGTCGGGAATCTGTATGAACTGGCGGAGTGGTTGGCCGGCAGGCAAGGCTGGGATTACAGGGCGGAACGAAACCCTGCGGCTTTTCACGAATTGCGGCGCTAACGCTTATCCACATCCGTAGTACTCTATTCCCTTCAAATTCTTTGGTTCTGCCCCGGCATTTATGCTACCTCAACAAAATCCCTTGCAATGCGCGCGGGGGCTGCTTACAGTCCTGCCATTCCCGAGGGATACGAAGGGAATACGGATTAACTTAACAGGTAAGGAAAACGATGAGTGACATTGCCGAACGCGTGAAAAAGATCGTTGTCGAGCATCTGGGTGTTGATGAAGACAAGGTCGCCGAAGAAGCCAGCTTTATTGATGATCTCGGGGCCGACTCCCTCGACACTGTCGAACTCGTCATGGCATTTGAAGAGGAGTTCAGTGTTGAAATTCCCGACGATGCCGCCGAGAAAATCCAGACCGTCGGTGACGCGGTGAACTTCATCAAGGAAAACGCTGCCGAGTAATCTTGGCAGCGCCACCTGACTCTTTCTGAATCAGCACGCTTATGAGACGCGTTGTCGTGACCGGGATGGGGATGCTATCGCCGCTTGGCATGGGTGTCCATCACAACTGGTCTGAAATTACTTCCGGGAAAAGTGGTGTCCGGCGCATCGAGGCTTTCGATGCGTCCGATATCTCGTCGCAGATCGCCGGGGAGATTCGCCGGACGGCGGATGAAAGCCCGTCCGATGGCGCTTTCAACCCCGACCTGTTTGTCCCGCCGAAGGAGCAGCGCCGTCTCGATGACTTCACCATTTATGCCCTGGCCGCTGCGCAAGAGGCGGTGGAAGACAGTGGCTGGGTCCCCGAAACCGAGGAAGACGGCAACCGCACCGGCGTAATGATCGGCAGCGGCATCGGCGGGCTCAAGACGATGTACGAAACATCGCTCCTGCTGACCGAACACGGCCCGCGCAAGATCTCGCCCTTTGCAAACCCGGCGATGCTGATCAATCTGGCCTCCGGCCATGTCTCGATCAAATACGGCTTCCGCGGTCCCAACCATGCGGTGGTTACAGCCTGCGCGACGGGCACGCACGCGATCGGTGATGCCTCGCGGCTGATTGCCTACGGCGATGCTGATGTCATGGTCGCGGGTGGTGCGGAGGCGGCCGTGAACCGTTTGGGCGTGGCGAGCTTTGCCGCCGTGCGCGCCCTGTCCACTGGCTATAACGACCGCCCCACCGAAGCCTCCCGCCCCTTCGACGAAGGCCGCGACGGTTTCGTGATTGCCGAGGGCGCGGGCATCGTGGTTCTGGAAGAGTACGAGCACGCCAAAAAACGCGGCGCGAAGATCTACGCTGAAATCATCGGCTACGGCCTTTCGGGCGACGCCAACCACATCACCGCCCCGGCCCCCGACGGCAACGGCGGTTACCGTGCGATGGAAGCAGCCCTTAAACGCGCCGGCATCGACATCGCCGAAATCGGCTACATCAACGCCCACGGGACTTCGACGCCTGTGGGTGACGGCATCGAGTGTACGGCCGTCAAGCGCCTGTTCGGCAGTGCAATCGAGGGCGTATCCATGTCCTCCACCAAATCCGCCATCGGCCATCTGCTGGGCGCGGCCGGAGCGGTCGAAGCCATCTATACGGCCAAAGCCATCGAAACCGGCACACTCCCGCCCACGCTCAATCTCGAGAACGTCTCGGAGCCGTGCCGGGGCATCGACCTCATCCCGCATACGGCCAAAGAGAAAAAGATCACCTGCGCCCTGTCCAACTCCTTCGGCTTCGGCGGCACCAACGCCTCGCTGATCATGCGGGCGGCCTAATCAAAAAGCGGGCCCGAAAACCGGACTTAGCCCACTTTTTTCCAGACATAAAAAAAGCGCACAAAAGGCGCCTTCGAGCCTGATTGTATCAGGAATTTCTTCCTAATTCAATTTTCTGTTTTTTTTAAATTTAAACCGCGAAGAGCACGAAGAATACGAAGAGTAAAGGGAAGAAAGCGCGCGTCAGCGTGTAAAAAAACATCTCTGCGCCCTCTGCGTCTCTGCGGTTATATTTTTTCACCGCAGAGACGCAGAGGGCGCAGAGTTTATTTATAGCGCCTTCGGCGCAGCAGGCTCCGGTGTCTTCGTGACCTTCGCGGTTTAAGAAAGGAAAATTCCGCTTCGCTCCTTCGCTCCTTCGCGGTAAAACATCCCTCATGACCGCAGAAAAAATCCTGAATATGGCCTGCCCGATTCCGCTTGCCGATTACCCGCATGTGCTGATGGCCCATGGCGCGGGCGGTCGGTTGATGAATATGCTGATCGATAAAATGTTCCGCGCGGCCTTTGACGATGTGCAGGGGCATGACAGCGCAGTGCTGGATCTGCCGGCGGACAGGCTGGCCATGACAACCGATTCCTTTGTCATCCGTCCGCTGGTTTTTCCCGGCGGCGATATCGGCAGGCTCGCGGTGCACGGCACGGTGAATGATCTGGCGATGAGCGGGGCGCGTCCGCTTTACCTGTCCGTGTCCTTCATCCTGGAGGAGGGACTGCCGATGGAAACGCTCTGGCGGGTGGTAAATTCCGTGCGCGAAGCCGCCGATGCGGCGGGCGTAAAAATCGTCACCGGCGATACCAAGGTCGTGGAGCGCGGCCACGGTGACGGCATGTATAT
>CAZKGT010000127.1:0-1732 GCA_964552285.1 uncultured Pseudobdellovibrionaceae bacterium
GGAGGCTATCACGCTGCTTTACTTGACGGTGTTACGGGTGCAGGGAAAACGGAAGTATATTTCGAGGCGGTCGCGCAATGCATCAAAGACGGCCGCCAGGCCCTTATTCTGCTTCCGGAAATTGCGCTTTCAAATGCCTTCCTCGACCGGTTCAAATCCCGCTTCGGCTGCGCGCCTGCTCTCTGGCATTCGCAGCTCACCCCGGCCCAGCGCAAAAAGACATGGCGCGGCGTCGCCGAGGGCCATGCGAAAGTCGTCGTCGGGGCGCGTTCGGCCCTGTTCCTGCCCTATGCCGATCTCGGCCAGATCATTGTCGACGAAGAGCACGATCCGGCCTACAAGCAGGAGGACGGCGGTGCCATCTATCATGCCCGCGATATGGCCGTGGTCCGGGCCAGTATGGGAAAAATCCCGGTCTGTCTCGTCTCGGCCACGCCTTCGCTGGAAACCGCGCATAATGCATGGAACGGCCGCTACGACCATTTGCACCTGCCGGACCGCTACGGCGGGGCGCGCCTGCCGGATATTGAGCTTATCGATCTGCGCGAGGACAAACCCGAACGCCAGCATTTCATTTCACCGACTTTGAAGGAGGCCGTTGAAAAAACACTGGCCGGGGGTGAGCAGGCGCTGCTGTTCCTGAACCGCCGCGGCTATGCGCCGCTGACTCTGTGCCGGACCTGCGGCCACCGGATGAACTGCCCGCGCTGTACGTCCTGGCTGGTGGAGCACAGGCAAAGCGGACGGCTCGAATGCCATCATTGCGGCTACTTCACCCCGTTCCCGAATACCTGCCCCGAATGCGGGGATACGGACTCGCTGGCCGCCTGCGGCCCCGGCGTGGAACGGATCTACGAGGAAGCCCGCGAATATTTCCCGGACGCCCGCACGCTGGTTCTGGCCAGCGATACCGCGGACAGTAACGAAAAACTGCGCGACATGCTGGCCGACATCCGTGAGCATAGGGTCGATATCATCATTGGCACCCAGATCATCGCCAAGGGCCACCATTTTCCGGGCCTGACCTGCGTCGGCGTGATTGACGCCGATCTCGGCCTTCAGGGCGGGGATCTAAGGGCCACCGAGCGCACCTATCAACTTCTGCATCAGGTCGCAGGCCGGGCAGGGCGGGAGCAGAAAACGGGCACGGTCTACCTCCAGACATGGAATCCCGACAGCCGCGTCATGAAGGCGCTGGCCGCGGGTGAGCGCGATGCGTTTTTAGAGGCCGAGGCGCACGAACGCAAGGCCGCCCACATGCCGCCTTATAGCCGCCTTGCCGGGATCATCGTCTCCGGCCGGGACGAACGGGAGGTCGATGAAATCGCCAAAGCCCTTGGCCGCAGCGCGCCGAACGGGGATAACATCCTGACCTTAGGCCCGGCCCCTGCGCCCCTTGCCCGCCTGCGCGGCCGTTACCGCCGCCGCCTGCTGGTGATTGCCGATAAATCCGTTGATATCCAGAAAGCCATCGCCCGCTGGACAGGCGCCTTCAAAATCCCATCCACCATCCGCATCGCCGTCGATATCGACCCGCAGAGCTTTTTGTAAAGCCCTCTCTCCCTGTGGGAAGAGGAATGGATTTACTTCGCTTTCATATCCCAATCCCGGTAAAGCGCGTTCCTGTCGTCCGTATAGACGGCGTTATCCGTTTCTTCCTGCGCCCGTGCGAAATACAGCACGTTATAGATGGCTTTTGCATCCACATCCCACGCATCGAAATCGTCCATCA
>CAZKGT010000127.1:1742-7040 GCA_964552285.1 uncultured Pseudobdellovibrionaceae bacterium
TTGTCGAGCCGTACGGAAAACCGGTCCGTGAAGGCGGGAGAGCCGGTTAAGTTCGCCAGAAAATACCCGCCCGGTTTCAAATCCTCCCGGGCCTGCGCGAAAAACTCGCGGGTCATCAGGTGTTGCGGGATGGTATGCGGCCCGTGGATGATGTCGAGGAAGATGAGATCGAACTTCTCTTCGTTCTGAAACAGGAACCCCCGCGCTGGCATCGGCACGAATTTCTTGTTATCGGTCAGGGGGGTGTCGAGGAAAAGCTCTTCCGAAATCCTCTTCAGGGAACCATCGATATCAACAAACGTATAGCTGTTCTTTGTATCCTCAAGCCCCAGTATGAAGCCGCCTGCGCCGAGCACCAGAATATCCTTTGGCGGGCCGTGGTCGCGGATCGGATCGATGAAGTTTTTCTCGATATAGACCAGATGCGGGAACTGGGAATCCGGATTGTCCGTGATTTTGGAGGACAGCATGTTGTTGAGCACCATCACACGCTCGTTTTCCCCGGTCTCAAGAATTTTCACCGTATTGTACTGATTGTTTTCAACAATCCCCTGTCCGCGCATGATCATACCGCTATTGAGGAAGAGGGCGGCCAGAAAACATCCGGCGGCGGTCAGGACTTCCCGCCCGTACCACTTCTTTGAAAGGATCAGCGTGAGCGCAAGCAGGCAGGCGATTGTGATGCTCGCCGTATGATGCACGCCCACCGTTGCCATCAGCACCAGCGTACAGAACACTGCCCCCATAAAAGAGCCGATCGTTGAAAAGAACAGGATATGCCCCGCCGTCTTCGGCAGGCTTTCGCGGGCGAAGAAATTGCTGATCAGCGGGATTGTCTGGCCGAGAAGGAATACCGGAAACACCAGGAAAATAAGAGAATAAAGCGAGGTCGTCAGTATCCGCCCGTGCAGCCCTGCGGCCCTGGAGAGCAGCTCAAAAAATACGGTCATGGTCACATGGGACAGACCCGCCGTCAGCAGGATCGCCGCGACCATGATATTGGTCAGCAGCCTGCGTCGCGGCGTGATCACGCGCCCGTCCTCATCCCGTGCCAGCCGGAAACGCCCGCCCGCAAAATAGCCGAATGCCAGAGGCATCAGCACGGCCGCGATAATGATGGACACCGTGTCCGTGCCACTGCCGACGAACGGAACGGTCTGCCTGATCGCCAGCAGTTCCGCCGAAAGGACGACATAGCCCTCAAGGAAAATGACAAGGAAGAGGGCCGGCCTGATGCTCATTCCCGCTCTTCTTCCACGTGCTTGTCGCCGGGCTCGGTGACACGCTTTTTCGGCTTGTCGAAAAACATGCCGTTTTTGTTATCCGTGTAGATCGTATCGGAACCTGCGTCCGGGCGGTGGTGGTAAATATAGAGCAGGTTGTTGCGCCGGTAGTTTTCACTGGTCCAGCCGTTGTATTCATCGACGACCTGACGCGTCAGGAACGGGAAAACGCTGCGCAGCGTATTGTCGATATGACGGCTGAACCGCGAGGCAAAGGTCGGCGAGACGATCATATTGATCGCCAGAATGCCGTTCTCCTCGAGGGCACCGCGTACCTGCTGGAAAAACTCCTGCGTGACCATATGCTCAGGGATGCTGGTATCGCCCAGATAAACATCCAGCAGGATCAGGTCGTATTTCTTCTTGTTCCCAGTCAGAAACGCCCGCGCCGGAACCGGATGGAAGATCTTGTTGTCCGAAAGCTTTTGTTGCAGGAAATGTTCTTCCGATACCCGTTTCAGGGATGGATCGATATCAAGATATTCGTAGTTGTTGGTCCTGTCTTCCAGTCCGAACGTAAAGCCGCCCGCGCCGATCACCAGAATATCCTTGGGCGGGTCGGCCTCGCGAATCGGGTCGATAAAGATTTTCTCGGCATAGGCGATGTAATCGTGCTTTTTGCCGTCTTCCCGGTACATGGAAGAATCGTTGTTGTTGAGCGACATGTGGCGTGTGCCGTCCTCATCCTCCATTACAACGATGGTATTGTATTTGTTGTTCTCGACGATACTGAGGCTCTTCATCAGGTCGCCGGAGTTGATGTAGATTCCGCACGCGGCGATCAGCAGCACGATAATAGAGCTGCGCGAATTGATATCCTTGTTCAGCACAATCACCAGAAAGGCCAGCAGGACGAAATTGAGGGCTGCCGTGTAATGCACGCCGGCAAAACTCATCAGCACAAGCGTCGAGAAGATCGCTCCGAGGAACGAGCCGAGCGTCGAGAAAAACAGCATCCGGCCCGTAATCTCGGAAAGCTTTTCCTGCGAAAAGAAATTGCTGACCAGCGGGATGGTCTGGCCCAGCAGATAGACCGGGATCACAAGGAACAGCAGCGAATAAATGGTCGTCATCAGCACCCTGTGGCTGATGCCGAGATCGATCATTCCGACGAAAAACAGCGAAAGCGGGATATAGGAAAGACCTATCAGCAGGAAAACCGAAGCCACGGTAATGTTGAAGACCAGCTTTTTTCGCACGGTCATGAACTGCCCGAAAAACGGACGCGGCACAAAGCGCCCACCCGAATGATAGCCGAAGGCCAGAGGCATCAGCACGGCTGCGATAATGATGGACACCGTATCCGTGCCGCTGCCGACGAACGGAATGGTCTGTCGTATCGCCAGCAGTTCCGATGACAGAACCACATAGCCCTCTATAATAATGACGAGGAAAAGAAGAAAAATATGCCCCGGCTTTTTCATGTCGCCCGCTTTCCTTTATGCTCTTAGGCAAGCAGTATATGAAAGATTTCTGCATGACCAAAGCACTACCGAAAGAAATAACATCCTACGACCTGCTGAAGGCGCTGGCCATCATCCTGATGGTTGTCGACCATATCGGTCATTTCTTTTTCTTTGACGAGTTGTGGTTTCGCGTTATCGGGCGGTTTTCGGCGCCGTTCTGGTTTTTCCTGATCGGCTATGCCAACAGTCGGGACCTTGGTGCGCGCCTGTGGATCGGGGCTGCGATTCTGATTGTGACGGGGATCGTCACCGGTCACAATATCCTGCCGCTGAATATCCTGGTGACGATTATTGTTTGCCGGCTGGTTCTTGACCGGGTGATGGCGGTGGCCGTGCGAAGCTACGAGAATCTGGGCGCGCTCGTAATGTTGATGGCGTTGCTGATCCTGCCCACGGCAATTCTGGCCGAATACGGAACGCTTGGTTTTCTCTTCGTGATGTTCGGCTGGTTCATGCGCCACAGGGAAGAATTGACCTACCCTGTCAAAGGCGTGCCGGAGACCTTCATCCTCATATTGATCCTGATATATGTTTACACCCAGTCCCTGACATACGGTATGAGCGAAACGCAAACCGGATTCCTTGCCCTGGGGACGGCGGCTGTCTGCCTCGTTCTCTACCGTTTCAGGCCGTTGGTTTTTCCTGCCGCCACGGCGGCAATGCCGTGTTTAATGGTCTGGTTTATACATCTGATGGGCCGCAGGACGCTGGAAATATACGTGATCCATCTGGTCCTGTTTAAACTGACGGCGCTGCTTTCCGGCGACCCGCGTTTTGGATGGTTTGATATCGGCATCTTTGAATCGGATAAAACCCTTGCCAAGGTGCTTGATTGAGTGGCTTTCCTGTGTTACATCAACGCCAGTCTTGGAGCGTTCAAACGTAAGAAGGACGGCGCGTGGCGACCAAATCATCAGAATCGACGGCAGCAGCCCTGCGATATGCAAAAGCTCTTCTGGATCTGGCCGAAGAGTCGAAAAGCACGGACTCCGTTGAAAAGGACCTGCATGACCTGAACGCGATGATCGAAGCATCGCCCGATTTCAATATATTGCTGGAAAGCCAGCTTATCGGTCGCAACCATCGCAAGGCTGCGATCATGGAGATCGCTGCACAGGCAAAGTTCAGTGATCTGACGGCCCGTTTCCTCGGCGTTCTGGCTGAAAACGCCCGCCTGTACCAGCTTGAAACCGTTATCGAGGTTACTCTGCGCGATCTTTCCCGCCGCCGCGGCGAGGTCAGCGCCAATGTCGAAACCGCCTTTGCTCTGTCGCCTGAACAGACAGACGAACTCAGGAAAAAGATCAGCAAGGCAATGGGTTCGAACGTTACGCTCAACGTTAATGTGAACAACGATCTGATCGGTGGCATGATCGTCACTGTCGGCTCACGGATGATCGACAGTTCGATCCGCCGTAAACTGGAACGCCTGCATCGCGCGATGCGCTCGCAGACATCACAAGGAATACTCACGGAAAAAGAAGAGGTTGCATAACAATGGAAATCCGTCCCGCAGAAATCTCTAGAATTCTCAAAAAACAGATCTCCGACTTCGGCACACAGGCCGACGTTGCCGAGATCGGCCAAGTGCTCTCCGTTGGTGACGGCGTGGCCCGCGTTTACGGCCTCGACCAGGTCCGTGCCGGTGAAATGCTGGAGTTTCCGGGCGGCATCAAGGGGATGGCCCTGAACCTCGAAGTCGACAATGTCGGCGTCGTGATCTTCGGTGACGACCGCGACATTAAAGAAGGCGACATCGTCCGCCGTTCCGGTGAAATCGTCGAGGTGCCGGTCGGCAAGGAACTTCTGGGCCGCGTGGTTGACCCGCTCGGCAATCCGCTGGACGGCAAAGGTCCGATCAAGGCCAAAGAAAAGCGCCGTGTCGAGGTGAAGGCGCCCGGCATTATCCCGCGTAAATCCGTGCATGAGCCGATGCAGTCCGGCCTGAAGGCCGTTGACGCGCTGGTGCCTGTCGGACGCGGTCAGCGGGAACTGATCATCGGCGACCGCCAGACCGGTAAAACCGCCGTTCTTCTGGATACCATCATCAACCAGAAACACTTCAATTCATCCAAGGATGAAAAAGAGCATCTCTACTGCATCTATGTTGCCATCGGTCAGAAGCGCTCGACGGTGGCACAGCTCGTGAAGGAACTGGAAGATAACGGCGCCATGGAATATTCCATCGTTGTCGCCGCCACGGCTTCCGATCCCGCGCCGCTGCAGTTCCTGGCGCCTTACGCCGGCTGCTCGATGGGTGAATGGTTCCGCGACAACGGCCTGCACGCACTGGCCGTTTACGACGATCTGTCCAAGCAGGCCGTTGCTTACCGCCAGATGTCCTTGCTGCTGCGCCGCCCGCCTGGCCGTGAAGCCTATCCGGGTGATGTGTTCTACATCCACTCGCGCCTGCTGGAACGCGCCGCCAAGATGAACGAGGACCACGGTTCCGGCTCTCTGACCGCTCTGCCGGTGGTGGAAACGCAGGCCGGTGACGTGTCGGCCTACATCCCGACCAACGTGATCTCGATCACGGACGGCCAGATCTT
>CAZKGT010000128.1:0-6323 GCA_964552285.1 uncultured Pseudobdellovibrionaceae bacterium
GGCTAATCCTGGAGCCTTCCTGTAGTCGTCGCAATGTTCTTGGAAATTAATTTTGTGTGTGTGTTGAGACATGATAAATTTAATATTGCAGTTAAGTGATAATTCATCTTGAACATCTAGTTGAGATAATTATGTTTTGATTTCACACTACTATGAGAGAAATTAATTACAAATGTCAACTTGAAAGGAAACAGAAATGACTGATACAAATCTGCTTGAAGAAGCAACCGAACAAGACATCGAAGCCCGCGCCGCGGACGGCAAGCCCGAAAACCTTCCCGAGAAATTCTGGAACCCGGAAACGCAGACCGTCCGTCTGGACGCGCTTGTCCGGTCTTACGCGGAGCTTGAGCGCAAAATGTCGCAAATCCCGGCCCCGCCGAATTCACCGGAGGAGTATTGCGTGAACTGCGAGCACGGCCTGTTCGAACCGGATCAGGAAATCAACACCCGCCTGCATGAAAATGGCTTTACGCCGGAGCAGGTGCAGGTGGTTTACGATCTGGCGGCGGAAAAACTGGTGCCGATGATCCTGGATATCGCCGGAGACTTTCAGGCCGACCGTGAGGTCGAGCGCCTGATCGAACATTTCGGCGGCCCCGGCCAGTGGCGCGAGGTTTCCCGCCAGCTTCTGGCCTTTGGCAAAAAGAACCTGCCCGCCGATGTTCTGGAGGGCCTGTCCGGTTCTTTCGAGGGCGTCATGGCCCTGCATCGTATGATGAAGGCGCAGGAGCCCGGCCTGCAAAAACAGGCCGCGTCCGCCGAAGGCTCCAGCGAACAGGATCTTCATTCCATGATGCGCGACCCGCGCTACTGGAAAAACAAAGATCCGGCCTTCGTCTCTAAAGTCTCCGAAGGATTTAAAAATCTTTACGGCAACAGGTAACAATCCCCGTCACCCCGTCGCAGGACGGGGTCCACCATTAAGCAATCGCAAAAGCTGATAAGTGGATCCCGGCCTTCGCCGGGATGACGGCATTCCTGAATGCGCTAGAACATCTGCGAGCTGGCAAATTCCGTGGCGAGGTGATCGTCGATCACGCGCTGGAAGCCGCGCTGGATTTTATAATTGAGCGGTGTGAACTGGATTGCGACCGTATCGCTGTTTTTGCGGATCACCTTGCCTTCGTGGGTAAGGTCGATAATTTTGTTCCGCAGCTTGAACTTCATCGTCAGTTCGACTGCTTGCTCAAGACCGAAGGTGCGGGCGTCGCCCGTCAGAAGAACGCCGCCCGGGCTCCAGTTCTCAACCGGATAGGTGCGGCCGTTAACGACGCTGACGCAGCGGTCGCATTCACGGCGCTGATAGCGGCGGCGTGCGGCCGGCACATCGTTGCTGATACGCTTTTTCATACCTGAGAATAGGGTGCCTAACATTTCGGGTACTCCTCCCTTTATTTTGCACAAAGGCAAAACCTGTTCGCAAATTTTACACCCTCAAATTTATGTGCGCTACATGAATATTCGTTCGCAAATGGCATAAGAAAAGGGCCATTGTGGCGTGTTTTTTATTTCAGCGCTTTAACCGCAGGACTTCACATTACCATAAGCTAAATTAAAAGTGTAGGAAATTCGGGTGACTCATCATTTTTTCGCTTGACTTGAAGGAATAAATTCCTAATAATAACTCTTATCAACGCCCGCAATGTATCCGCATGCGGGCGTTTTTTGATGCCTGCGGTTTATTGCCGCACGGAGCATTTGCTCCTGGTGTCAAAATCGGTTCCTCCCTTCCGAGAGTAACTTTCCCGCCCGGTCCGGATAACGGCTCCTTCTGGTGCCGCCCGGCCGGGTGTTTTTTTCCGGATTTTCAAGGGCCGCCTCCCATCACATGCGTGCGCGACAACCCCGGGCCGGACTGTTTTGAAACCATTTACATGCATGAGGTATTCCAATCATGTCTACATCTATCGACCAGGCTTTCGTCAAGCAGTTCGAGCGCGAAGTGCACGAGGCCTACCAGCGCCAGGGTTCCAAGCTGCGGAACACGGTGCGCACCATCAATAATGTCAACGGTTCCGAAGCGACCTTCCAGAAGGTCGGCAAGGGCGTTGCCTCCACCAAATCCACGCATGGCATGGTCCCTGTGATGAACCTCGATCATACCAGTATCGACGTTACGCTCGAGGATTTCTACGCCGGCGACTGGATCGACCGTCTGGACGAACTCAAGGTCAATATCGACGAGCGTCAGGTGATCGCCAATGCGGGCGCTTACGCCCTCGGCCGCAAGTCGGACGAACTGATTATCACCGAGCTGGCCTCCGTTTCCAGCGGTCAGGAAATCGACGACGGCAATACCGGCATGAGCCTCGACAAGGTCATGACGGCTCTCGGCATGCTGGGCGATGCCGATGTGCCTGATGATGGCCAGCGCTTTGCAGTTGTCGGCTGGCACCAGTGGGGCGAACTTCTGAAACTCGACGAGTTCGCCAGCACCGACTATGTCGGCCCCGACGCCCTGCCGTTCATGGCCCCGACCCAGACCAAGTTCTGGCTCGGTACCTACTGGATCCCGCATTCCGGCCTGCCTGTGGATGTCAACGATATCCGCTCCTGCTTCTGGTACCACAAGACCGCCGTCGGCCATGCGTCGGGCTCTGACGTGGTGACGGACATTACCTGGCACGGTGACCGCGCCGCCCACTTCGTCAACAACATGATGAGCCAGGGCGCGGGCCTGATCGAAGCCACCGGCGTCGTCGAGATCAAGTGCGACGAAACGCCTGACTAACGGATAAACAGATGATCGGATGATCAGATGGCCGGATATTTCCGGCTCTTTTCATCCCGATCATCTGGTCATCCGATCATCTGATAATCTAAAGGAGACTAGAAAAATGGCAGGATTTGCATCCTCGGACTTAAGCGTTCTCGCTTATGCCAACAACTTTACGCTGTGGCACTACACCACCGCGGATACCGACGTCACAACGGCCGGCTACTTCAATTCGGCCGTAGACATGCTTCGCTTAAACGATCTGATGATCGTCAATTTCGATACGGGCGACACGCCGGAGACGAAGTTCTACATCGTCACCGGCAATGATGGCAGCACCGTCACCGTGACGGTTTACGCATAACAGCCGTCCATCCTTCCCCGACGATGACAGTGCATGGCTCTGGAGCATCCCCTGCTCGCCGCGCCATCACCGTATCAGGCAAAAGCAGGTCCAGGCCTTTGCGCCGGGCCTGCTTTTGCCATTTTGTTAATATATATCATGTCGTTACGGGAAGAGTTTGTTTTTGGATATTTGCGTCTGCTAATATACGGCCATAATAAAAAACGGCAAGGTTACCAGCGGGTGTTACAATGACGGCATTAGAGCCGGCAGATATCCATATGAGGGGATTTCGCTTTATCCCGTTTCCCGGATCGGAGCTTCCGATGTACGGGAAAAGGGGCAAGGTGCCTCTGCTCGGCAGGGATGACATTACGGGCTACCGGAAGGCCTATCCGGCCGCAGATCCGGCGCAGGCCGCGCAGGATTTTGCCGATATGCTTGTACAGGTTCCGGATCTTTCCGAGACGGTTGGCGAGAAATACATTGTTCTGGAAGAAGGCGTTATCGCCCACTGTACGCAGCATGAGGCTTTCCGCATCTATGATCTGATGGGAGCGTCCGCCGGGGGGAGTTTTGTTCCCGCTGATCAGGCTCCGCAGGTCGGCCTGTCCATGCAGGGCGGAAAAATGACAAAGCTGGATTTCATTCGCAACGCCGCCTCGGTTGTTTCCCCCGGCATAACGGACCGGTTTTCCATGGCGGCCCTGTTCGGATACCGGGAAAACCGCCCGCCGCAGCTTTCCGACCATCCGGATTTACAAATGGCGGCCTGATAAGGACTTTTACCCCGTTCCGAAAGGACGGTCCACACGAACCTGCACACGGCTCCGCACCACCGGGGCCGTTTTTTTACGGAGAAAACAAAATGGCTCTTAACGACGTAGCGCTGG
Organism: uncultured Pseudobdellovibrionaceae bacterium; assembly: GCA_964552285.1. Taxonomy (GTDB): domain Bacteria; phylum Pseudomonadota; class Alphaproteobacteria; order Micavibrionales; family Micavibrionaceae; genus CAZKGT01. The sequence goes on from CAZKGT010000128.1 coordinate 3,956, forward strand.
CCAGCCGCGCTTTGATCCGCATTGGCGCAGCGCCTATAACATCCTTCGACGACGGTACGGCGGAATCCGAAATTGCCGGGGCGCTTTTCGCCCCGGTGCGTGATGCCCTTTTATCCGCCTATGCGTGGAGCTTTGCCACCGGACAGGCCGAACTGACGCAGCTCGAAACCCCGCCCGTGGCCGACTATAATAACGCCTTTCAGCTCCCGAATGATTTCCTGCGCTCCCTGTCCGCCGGCGCGGACGGACGGGGCAGGGGCCTGCAGTTCAGGATTTCCCGAGGCGCGCTGCACACGAACGCGGAATCCGTCATTCTCACCTACATCTTCCGCCCCGAAGAAGAGGAATTCCCGCCCTATTTCGACCAGGCCCTGATCGCGCGCCTGGCCGCCGAATTCACAATCCCACTGACCGAAAGCACGTCGCGCGCCGAGGCGCTCTATAAACTTGCCGACCACGAATACAAAAACGCCCGCCAGATCGACGCCCAGCAGGACACGCCAAACAGGATTGAGGGCTTTCCGCTGGTGGATGTGCGGACATGATGAAGAGTCCTCTCTCCCAAAGGGAGAGGGCAACGAAGCCCGGGCTTTTCTGAAAGAACAGCCCGGGCTGAGTGGGTGAGGGGGTAGGACGCTGGGGCGTTATTCAAACACCGTAGCCCCTCACCCTAACCCTTCTCCCTATGGGAGAGGGAATTCTTTTGTTATCTGGAGAAAACCAAATCATGACCCGACTTCGAGAAATAAAAACCACCTTCACCGCCGGTGAGGTTTCCCGCCAGCTTTTGGGGCGCGGGGATTTGCGGGCGTATGAAAACGGCGCGCTGTCCCTGCGCAACCTGTTTATCTTTCCGACGGGCGGGGTGAGCCGGCGGGCGGGGCTGCGCTATGTCGATACGGCGGCCGGAGACGGCCGGCTGGTGGCGTTTGAGTTCAATACGGAACAGACGTACTTGCTGGTCCTCACCGACAGCCAGATCGATATTTATGCAGATGGCGCCATAGACGATACGCTTGCCGCCCCCTGGAGCGCGGCGCAGATGTCCCAGCTTGTCTGGACGCAAAGCGCCGATACGCTGCTCCTGACCCATCCGGATGTGCCGCCCAAAAAGCTCAGCCGCACCTCCGGCGGCTGGACGCTGACGGACTGGGATTATTTCACCGACGGCAACGTCGTCCAGCAGCCCTATTTCAAATTTGCGGGTTCCGCCGTGACCCTGACACCCTCCGCCACCACCGGCTCGATTACTCTCACAGCCTCTGCCGACGTCTTCGCCGCGGGCCACGAGAATACGAGATTACGGGTGCAGGGCAAGGAGGTGGAAATCACCGACTACGACTCCCCCACCGTTGTCACAGCCACCGTCATCGAAACCCTGCCAAACACGAACGCCAGCATTGATTGGGCCGAGCAGGTCTTCAGCCCCGTGCGCGGTTACCCGATTTCCGTGGCCTTCCATCAGGACCGCCTCGTCATCGGCGGCAGCCGGGATCTGCCCAACCGGCTCTGGTTCTCGAAATCCGGCGACCTGTTCAATTTCGATCTTGGCACCGGCCTTGACGATGAGGCGATCGAATTCGCCATCCTCTCCGACCAGGTCAACGCCATCCGCGGCATTTTCTCTGGCCGTCATTTGCAGGTTTTTACCTCCGGCGCGGAATGGATGGTGACAGGCACGCCCTTAACCCCGACCTCGGTCCAGCTCAATCGCCAGACCCGCGTGGGTTCCGTGATCGGGCGCTATATCCCGCCCGTCAATGTGGACGGTGCGACCCTGTTCGTTGCCCGCAACAAACAGGAAATCCGTGAGTTCCTCTATACCGATATCGAGCAGGCCTATCAGGCCACCGACCTTGCGCTGCTTTCCCGCCATATCATCGAAAGCCCGGCGGATCAGGATTTCGATGCAAAGCGCAGGCTTCTCTTTCTCGTGCGCGAGGATGGGAAATTCGCGACGCTCACCGTTTACCGGGCCGAGGCCGTTTCCGCATGGACGCTCCATGAAACGGACGGGCTGGCCAGATCGGTCGCGGTTGTGGGCGACGACGTCTACCTGCTGGTAAACAGAAACGGCACCTACACGATTGAGCAATTTGATGACACGCTGAACCTCGATTCCGCCCTGACCGGCGAAAGTGAAACGCCGACCGACACATGGTCCGGCCTCGATCATCTGGAAGGGCAGAGTGTATCCATCGTTGCCGACGGCGCGGTACATCCCGATAAGACGGTGACATCCGGCGCGGTGACTCTGGATGCCGAGGCATCCACCGTCGAGATCGGCCTGCCCTACACCCACATCATCGAACCGCTCCCCCCGAGCGATGTCGGCGTGGCGGGCGGCGGGCGGGCTTTGCGCCTGATC
>CAZKGT010000128.1:6333-6926 GCA_964552285.1 uncultured Pseudobdellovibrionaceae bacterium
GCTTGAAGATACGGCGGCGCTTCGTCTGGATACGGGCCGGGGTCTGCGCGATATCAGCCTGAAACAGTTCGGCGAGGATGAAATCCTGGGGCCGCCGCCGCTCGTCAGCGGCAACATCCGCGTGCGCGCCTTCGGCTGGCAGCCGGACGGCGCCCGGCCGCTCTGGAAAATCGAACAAAGCGTCCCGCTTCCCTTCATGCTTTTGAGCGTGACCACGGAACTGAATGTGAATGACTAACCACCCCCTTTTGTCATCCCGGCCTGCGTCGGGATGACGGCATATTGTTAGAGGAGAAAAACCCATGGCCGCAATCAATCCCGTGCTGACACCTCTCATCAGTACCCTTGGCACCATTACCACAGCCGTCTCGGCAGTGGACCGTTTGAGCGGCGCTGTCTCCGGCATCGGTGCGGACCCGCAGGAACAGCGCCGTCAGGAATTGCTGGCGCAGCAGGACCTGGCCCTAAAACAGCTCCAGGAAAAACAGCGCCTCGACCAGCATCAGGCCGCCCGGGACGCCTCCCTCGATCGCCAGAAGCTCCAGGCCGAAGCTGATGCCGCTGCCCTCAAATGCCGCGACGCCTTAAAACGC
>CAZKGT010000129.1:0-6921 GCA_964552285.1 uncultured Pseudobdellovibrionaceae bacterium
GGAACGGATCGTCCTTGTCCTTGGCGCGGGCGATGAATTCCGGTATGCGGTCCGGGCTACCGATTTCCTGAAGCATTTCCAGCACCGCCTGGTTGGCGCCGCCATGTGCCGGGCCCCAGAGTGAGGTGATGCCGGCGGCAATGCAGGCAAACGGGTTGGCCTGCGAAGATCCGGCAATTCGCACCGTCGATGTGGAAGCATTTTGCTCATGGTCGGCGTGCAGGATAAAGATCTTGTCCATGGCATCAGCCAGCACCGGATTAACTTTGTAGGGCTCGGCCGGGACGGCGAAGCACATATAAAGGAAATTTTCGGCGTAGCTCAGGTCGTTGCGCGGATACATGAAAGGCTGGCCGGTGGAATATTTGTAGGCCATGGCGGCCAGCGTCGGCATTTTTGCCAGCAGTCTGTGCGCGGAAATTTCGCGTTGGCGTGGATCCCAGATATCAAGAGAGTCGTGATAGAAGGCGGAAAGAGCTCCAATGACTCCGCACATCACTGCCATCGGGTGCGCGTCCCGACGGAAGCCACGAAAGAAATAGTTCATCTGGTCGTGGACCATCGTGTGGTATGTGATGTTGTCCTGGAAGTCTTCAAGTTGCGCCTTGTTTGGCAAATCGCCATAGAGCAGCAGGTAGCATACTTCCAGATAGGTGCTTTTTTCCGCCAGTTCCTTGATGTTGTAGCCGCGGTGCATCAGGATACCCTCTTCACCATCAATGTAGGTCAGGCGTGATTTGCAGCTTCCCGTGGAGGTAAAGGCCGGGTCAAAGGTGAAGTGGCCGGTTTGCCCGTATAGCTTGCGCACATCGATGACGGAAGGACCTACGCTTCCCTCAAGCACGGGAAGTACCCAGCTTTCGCCGGTTTCATTATTGGTCAGTGTGAAGGTTTTTCCAGTTTCGTTCTCACTCATGGCCGCGACTTTCTTAAAATGTTTTGTTGAATGGATTTTAGGGAGTTGCCGGAAAATATCAATTTATCCGTTTGTGGCTTCCTTTGTTTTTTTCTTTTGCTTTTTAACAAAAGGCCCAACCTCAATAGCGGCATTCAGACGCTTGATGGATTCTTCCTTTCCCAGAACCTCGGCGGCCTTGAAAATCGGAGGAGAGACATTTGTTCCTGTGAGCGCTGCGCGCAGGGGCATGCCGACATTGCCAAGCTTGCCGTTACCATAGTTTGCGGCGACGTCGCGGCATTTCTTTTCGATAGATTCGTCCTCAAAAGACCTGATGCCTTCGAATACCACTACCAGTTCTTTCAGAATCTGGATGGCCTGTTCGTTCAGGATTTCCTGCGCATGCTCATCATAAACGAAGGGGACTTCACGCAGATAAAACGCCCCTTCATCAACAAGCTGTATCAGAGTTTTTGCGCGCTGCTTTAGGCCTGAGAGACCTTTTTCAAGGTACTTTCTGTTGTCTTTGGTAACCTCAAGGCCTCTGCGATCTTTGAAGATGGGACCAATCAACTCGATCAGCTCTTTGTCATCCTTGTGCCGGATATAGTGCGTGTTCAGGTTTTCCAGCTTTTGCTGGTCAAACCGTGCGGCTGATTTCCCAAGTCCGCTGAGGCTGAACCATTCGATGGCCTTGTCTGTCGGGATAATTTCATCATTGCCGTGTGACCAGCCAAGACGCAACAGGTAGTTTCTCATTGCTTCCGGCAGATAGCCCAGTTCGTGGTATTCTTCGAGTTGCTGCGCGCCGTGGCGCTTGGAAAATTTTGTGCCGTCCGTTCCGTGAATGAGCGGGACATGTGCGTATTCAGGGATTTTCCAGTCAAGTGCCTCATAGAGGATGTTCTGCCGGAATGCGTTGTTCAGATGATCATCACCGCGGATGATGTGGGAGACTTCCATATCATGGTCGTCGACAACGACGGCCAGCATGTAGGTTGGTGTGTCGTCACTGCGCATAATGATGAAATCATCAATATTGCGGTTGTCCATTTTGACGTAACCCTGGACAAGGTCGCGCAGGACGGCGTTGCCATGTAACGGCGCCTTGATGCGGATGACCGGCTTTACACCCTTTGGCGCTTCGGACGGGTCGCGGTCGCGCCAGCGGCGGTCGTAAAAGGAGCTTCTGCCTTCGGCTCTTGCCTGCTTGCGCATTTCATCAAGCTCTTCAGGAGAGCAATAGCAATAGTAGGCCTTGCCCTCTTTTACGAGCTGTTTTGCGACGCTGATGTGTCTTTTTTTGTTTTTTGACTGGAAAATGATGTCCTGATTATCCCAGTCGAGACCGAGCCATTTCATGCCGTCAATGATGGCCTGCACGGCTTCGTCTGAATGACGATCGCGGTCGGTGTCCTCGATGCGAAGCAGAAACTTTCCGTTGCAATGCCGGGCGTAAAGCCAGTTGAAAAGCGCAGTCCTTGCGTTTCCGATATGCATAAAACCTGTCGGTGAGGGAGGAAATCTGGTGACGACGGACATAGTACTTTTGACGCTTTCCCGGTCTTGTAACTGTAAACGTTTTAAGAGAATAATCACCTATCACTCAGAAATAAAGCTTTCACAGGTTTTTCGTGCGTACATTGCAGAGCTTTTTTTTGCGAAGGAAGCGGACGGATTTGTCAGAGGCAATCCGGCTTGCCATTTTTGATGCCTTCGTCTTGCAGCAAAACCGCCTGATTTTGTGGATTCCTGTGGCTTTTTCGCTTGGTATTGTCCTGTATTTTTCACTGATGCTGGAGCCTCCTCTGATTGTTAGCGGTTTTGTCTCATTGATCGGGGCAGCTCTGTGGGGGTGCGTCTGGCCGCTGCGTGAGAAAAAACCGTACGGATATCTGTTCTGGCTGGTTTGCGGTTTTGTGTTTTTGTTTGCGTCCGGATTTGCCGCTGCGCATTTCCGGACACATGCGATGCAGGCGCCGGTGCTGGTAAACGAAACGGGTCCGGTTGATGTTGAGGGTGTTGTTACGGATATCGAACGGCTTGGTCCGGGCGAGGGCAGCCGGTTGATTCTGGAAGAGATTGTTATTGAGCGAGTGGCCGCAGATGAAACGCCGGAAAAGGTGAGGATCACAGTCAGGAAGGATCAGGGTATATCCGTTGGCGAGCGGATCAGGGTTCTGGCTGAACTCAGCCCGCCATCCGCGCCGATTGCGCCGGGGGCGTTTGATTTTCAGCGTTATTCCTATTTCAGGAAACTTGGCGGGATTGGCTTTGCTTACCGGGCGCCGGAGATATTGGACAGGGAGGCCGGAGATAGTTCAGGGCATTTCCTTGAGAAGACGCGCCGGAAAATCGTACAGCGCGTTGAACGTTCCGTCGATTATCCGCAGGCAGGGATTATGAGCGCTCTGATGACGGGAGAGCGCGGATCAATTTCCGAGGAGGACTGGGAGGCCATGCGTGGGGCCGGACTTGCACATATGCTGGCGATTTCGGGACTGCATGTAGGGCTTGTCGCAGGTGTCGTCTTTTTCTGTGTGCGGTTTTTGCTGGCGCTGTTTCCTGCATTCGCATTGCGATGGCCGATCAAAAAAATTTCCGCCTTTATCGCATTGATTGCTGCCAGCTATTACATGCTGCTTGTCGGGGCAACGGTGCCGACGCAGCGGGCCCTTTTGATGACGGGCGTGGTGCTGATTGCCGTGATGCTAGACCGCTCGCCTGTTTCGCTGCGACTTGTGGCACTGGCGGCGCTGGCGATTTTGCTTGTTGCCCCGGACAGCCTGATGAGTGCGAGTTTCCAGATGTCTTTTGCCGCTGTGAGCGCGCTTGTGTGTTTTTATGATTTCCTGCGGCCTTACTGGTCGTCGTGGTACAGGAATGCCGGGTGGTTCAGGCGTGCGGCGCTTTATGTGCTCGGGGTTTGTGCAACAACACTTGTGGCAAGTCTGGCAACGGCGCCGTTTTCGTTGTTCCACTTCCAGAATCTGGCTGTATTCGGGCTGCTTGCCAACCTTATTGCCGTGCCGCTTATGGCCTTTGTAATCATGCCGATGGCGGTCTTTACTTACCCTGCTGCGCTGATAGGGTTGGACGGTCTGGTGCTGCAGATGATGGGGCTTGGCGTTTCGTGGGTACTGGACATTGCGCACTGGGTGGCGGGCCTTGACGGGGCGGTCCTGAGAATGCCGGCTCTTCCAGGCTCCTGCCTGGCGTTTGTTATTTCCGGGAGCCTGTTTCTTTTTCTCTGGAAGGGATGGTTCCGGCTGGCGGGGCTGGTGCCGGTTCTGATTGGCCTGATGCTGGTTGGCTCTCACAGGCCGCCGGATATTCTTGTTTCACCGGATAGCTCATTGGTTGCTGTGCGCACAGGTTCCGGTGAGTTGGTTTTCTCTTCCCTGGTGAAGGAGCGGTTTATCCGGGAAGGGTGGCTGCGCCTGAACGGCCAGCCGGAGGATGCAAAACAGAAATGGCCGAAAGAAGGCTGGGCGCATGGAATTCGGTGCGGGGAGCACGGCTGCCGGCACGAGAGAGACGGTATACGGATTGCCTTTCCGGCAAGCCCTTATGCGCATGCTGAGGATTGTCTTTGGGCGGATATCGTCGTTGCGGGCGATCCCGTCGATAAGAAAGCATGTCATGCACGCGTTATTATCGATCGTTTTGACAGCTGGCGGAACGGCGCCTATGCCTTATGGCTGGAGGCGGGAGATATTTATGTGGAGCATGCCGCACAAAAACGCGGGGACAGGCCGTGGACGGATACTAAAGGCAGGCGTTAGTGATAGGTGCGGTAGAGGCTGATGAGCCTGCCCTGAATTTTGACCCGTTCGGGATCTAAAACACGCGGTTCATAGGCGGCGTTTTCCGGTTCAAGCACCACTTTTCCGTCTGCGCGGCGTAGTCTTTTGAGTGTCACTTCCTCATCATCAACAAGAGCAACGACAATTGTACCGTTCTCTGCGGTATCGCAGCGGCGTATAATCACAATATCGTGATCGTTAATGCCCGCCTCTATCATGGAATCGCCCTCGACGGTTAATGCATAATGTGCACCGGGGCCGAGCATGGCAGGCGGCACGTCGACATGCTGGCCTTCATCACGGATGGCCTCGATCGGCGTGCCGGCGGCAATTTTACCGTAGAGCGGGATTGGCTCGAATTGTGTGTTACTGACCGGTTTAAATTCGACGACATCAGCTGTTTGTGCCGGTTTGTTTCCTTCGTAGCCTTCAGGCAGTTTACGGACTTCAAGGGCGCGGGCGCGGTGTGGCAGGCGCTCCAGATAGCCGCGTTCGACAAGGCCGGTAATCAGTCGGTGAATACCGGATTTTGATTTCAGGCCGAGCGCCTCGCGCATCTCGTCAAAGGAGGGGGCAACGTCGCCGCCCTGCATGCGTTCATGAATAAAGATCAACAGATCCTTCTGCTTTTTGGTCAGCATTTTATTCCCTTCCGGAGCTTGTTTTTGATTCGCCCGTTCTTATTTGTTCTACTTTAGTTCATGATCTGTGTCAAATCGTACCAAGCAGTTTTTTTGTGGCATGGGCGACATCTTTCTCGCGCATCAGGCTTTCACCAACGAGAAAGGCATGATAGCCGGCCTGATGCAGGGATTGAAGATCGTCATGGGTGTAAATGCCGCTTTCCGCAACCTTGACGATTTCGCCGGGAATGAGCAGACCAAGGTCCCTCGCCGTGTCCAGATTGACTTCCAGCGTTTTCAGGTTGCGCGAATTTACGCCAATCATGGCAGGGGTAAATACCATCGCACGCTCCAGTTCCTCGAGATTATGAACCTCGACGAGGACATCCATGCCAAGGTCGGTGGCAAGGTGGTAAAGGTGGCGGGCGCTTTCATTGTCAAGCGCAGCCATGATCAGAAGGATGCAGTCGGCGCCCAGAAGGCGGGACTCATAAATCTGGTATGGGTCCAGCATGAAATCCTTGCGCAGGACGGGCAGGGAGGCAGCATCACGGATTTGTGCCAGATATTCGTCCCTGCCCTGAAAATAGGGCTCATCAGTAAGAATGGACAGGCATGAGGCTCCGGCCGATTCATATGCACGGGCGATTTCAACCGGATTGAAGTCTTCGCGGATGATGCCTTTGCTGGGTGACGCTTTTTTGATTTCTGCGATAAGGGCCGGGGATCCGGTTTCTATCTTATCTCTGATATTCTTTATGAATCCGCCTTTTAGGGGGCTATCCAGAACTATTTTCTCAAGTTCATTTTGCGGAAATTCTTCTTTCCTGCGCTCAATATGCGCCAGCTTTTCGGTGCATATGCGTGCCAGAATGTCCGTTCTAAGCTCGAGTGAGTTCAACATAATCTTCCAATACTTTTCCGGCTGTGCCGTTATCAAGTGCCCGCGCTGCCATAGCGGCGCCCTCTTTTAAATCACTGGCCGCGCCGTGAATCATAAGGACGGCGGCCGTATTTGCAATCACGATATCGCGGTAGGCGTTTTTTCCACCACCGAGTACGACCAGCAGGGCATCGGCATTTTCCTGTGCATCGCCACCTTTGAGTTCCTCGAGGTTATGGGTTTCAACGCCGAAATCTTCAGGCCTTAGCTGCGTTTCTGTGATCTGCCCATCCTCCAGTTTTACAACGTAGGTCGGGCCGGTCACAGTGATCTCGTCCATGCCGTCTGATCCGTGCACCAGCCAGGCGCGCTGTGTGCCAAGACGGGAGAGCGTTTCGGCCATCGGGAGCAGCCATTTTCTATCGAAGACGCCAAGGAGCTGGAGTTTTGTTTCTGCCGGGTTTGAGAGGGGTCCGAGGATATTAAAGATCGTCCGGAAACCAAGTTCGGCCCGGATGGGAGCGACGTGCTTCATGGCTTCGTGATGTTTGCGTGCGAACATGAAGCAGAAGTTTTTGGCGTCCAGCGCTTCTTCCAGTTTTTCCAGCGGTGCATCGAGATTGGCGCCGAGCGCTTCCAGTGTATCGGCCGCGCCTGTTCTGGAGCTTGCGCTGCGGTTGCCGTGCTTGGCGACCGGCACGCCGCAGGCGG